>JALWEJ010000052.1 GCA_027014115.1 Desulfurellales bacterium | reverse complement strand
AATTTGGATAATGCACTGAAATCCATTTTTCCTATAGATGATATTCACGGACGACTCAGACTTGAAATAGTTGATTGGGAAATAAAACACCCTCGATTCAGCCCCGATGAGTGCAAAATGAAGGGCTTATCCTATACTGGTAATTTAACCATAAGGGTTAGGCTGACCTCTTGGGATATGGATGAGACAACAGGAGAGAAACTTCAGGTTAATGATGTTAAAGAGCAGGATATATATGTTGGCGAGATTCCCCTTGTTACAGATTCCGGTAGTTTCATAATAAACGGTGTTGAAAGAGTAATAGTAGGTCAGCTGCACAGATCGCCCGGTGTAATTTTTAAAAAAATCTCGGAATTTGCCGGAAAAGGTCAATTTTACGGACAAATTATACCAGAACGCGGAAGCTGGGTTGAGTTTGAAACTGATACAAAGGATATTCTCTATACAAGGATAGATAGAAAGAAAAAGTTTCCTGCAACAATTCTACTTGAGGCTTTGGGTTTTTCCGAAAGTGAAATACTCGAGACATTTTATGATAAACTACATATTAAAATAGAAGACGGAAAAATTTATGCAAAGGTTTCTGATGCCGTATCAGGATTTAAATTGGATGAGCCTGTAAAGATTGATGAATCTGAAATTGCAGCAGGTAAAAAAATTACATCAAGACTACTTAAACAACTAAAAGAAAGCAGTATTGAATATGTTGCCGTAAAAGAAACCGATATTCATGACAAATATTCATCTTCTGTCGTTGAAATAGAAGATAAAGAAGCAGAGGATGGCAAATTTATGCTGTTGAATATCGGCAGCAAGATAGACGGAGAATTGTTGAGTGTTGTCAAAAAATATGATTTGGAATTTGATATTATATACTCAAAATTCAATGACTATCTGATTTTGAATACATTGATGGCGGGAAATGAGGTCTTAAGAAAGAAAAAACTTTACAAAGCCGATGATTTTAAATTAGAGGAGCTCTCAAGGGTTTATATACATACTCTATTAAGACCGGGTGAGCATACATCGGTAGAAGATGCGGATAAATTTTTTCAGAATCTGTTTTTCTCACCGGAAAGATTTGATATATCCCTTGAGGGAAGAATAAGATTGAATGAAACATTCAAGATAGATGTACCGCATGATGTAAGAACGCTCACAAAAGATGATTTTATCGGCATCATAAAACAGATTATACTATTGGAAAATGATCAGGTAAGCCCTGATGATATAGATAGCTTATCAAACAGAAAGGTCAATCTGGTTGGTGATCAGCTCTACAAAGAGGTTAGAAACGGACTATTGAAGATGCAGAGACTAATCAAAGATAGAATGATAATGAGAGATTTGGATAGTTTGACACCTTATGATATTATAAATACCAAACCTGTGTCTGTTGCCATAAAAGACTTTTTTGCTACAGGTCAGTTGTCACAGTTTCTCGATCAGACAAACATACTTTCCGAGATTTCTCACAAAAGAAGGTTGTCAGCATTGGGTAGCGGAGGTTTAACAAGAGAAAGAGCCGGTTTTGAGGTTAGAGACGTTCATCCTACACATTACGGGAGGATTTGTCCTATAGAAACACCCGAAGGTCCTAATATCGGTTTGATTTCATCTCTTGCAATATATTCAAGAATAAATGAATTCGGATTTATAGAAACACCTTACAGAATTGTGAAAAATGGTGTTGTAACAAATGAAATTGTCTATTTAACGGCATCAAAAGAAAAGGATCATGTTATAGCCCAGGCTTCTGCGCCTATTGATGAAAACGGTGCCTTTATAAACGAGTATGTATCGACAAGGAAAGGCGGAGAGTTTGTAGTTGTTAAAAAAGAGGAAGTTGATTTAATGGATGTTGCACCTAATCAGGTAACATCCGTTGCAGCCGGTTTGATTCCGTTTCTTGAGCACGATGATGCGAACAGGGCGCTGATGGGTTCAAATATGCAGCGCCAGGCTGTACCTTTAATGAAGCCCGAAGCACCTCTTGTTGGAACAGGAATGGAGCATGAAGCTGCAAAATATTCAAGATATGCAGTTGTTGCAAAAAGAGACGGAAAGGTTATAAGAGTTGACAACAATATATATGTATCTGTAAAAACGAAAAACGGTTATGAAATTGACGAATATAAACTTAAAAAATTCTTAAGGTCAAACCAGGATACCTGTTTTTCTCAAGTTCCTATAGTTAATGTGGGTGATAGTGTTAAAAAAGACCAGATTATAGCAGATGGTCCTTCTATGGATAAAGGCGAGCTTGCACTGGGTAAGAATCTCGTTGTAGCTTTTATACCATGGAGAGGTTACAACTATGAGGATGGAATTACGATATCAAGAAGAGTTGTTGAAGAGGATATGTATACCTCAATTCACATTAAAGAATTCAGTGTTTATGTGAGGGATACAAAACTTGGACCTGAGGAAATTACATCGGATGTTCCCAATGCATCAAGTGAAACATTAAAAAATTTGGATAAAAATGGAATTGTAAGGATAGGTGCATATGTGAAGCCCGGCGATATTCTTGTAGGAAAGGTTACTCCAAAAGCTGAGACTCACTACTCACCCGAGGAAAAACTTTTAAGAGCAATATTTGGAGAAAAAGCAACAAATGTTTCCGATTCTTCGCTTAGAGTTCCGCCGGATACAAACGGCATAGTCTTGGATGTTCAGATTTTAAGGAGAAGGGGAACACAGAAAAATCCGAGAGAAAAAGAAATTATGGAGTATGAATCTCAGAAAATTAACAAAGAACTACATAATAAACTTGGACTGCTGAAAAATTTAAAAAAACAGCAGCTCAAAGAGGCTGTTGTTGGCACAAAATTATCCAAAGAGGCAAAGATAGGAACAAGGACATATAAAACCGGACATGTTATAAAAGAAGATAATCTAAAAAATCTTAATGAGAAAGATATAATAAAACTTTTGCCAAAGAATTTTGATTTGGATGAGTTGAATGCTCACTACAAAATTATGGAGAAGTCCATAAAAGAATATCACAATGAAAAAATTAAGAATCTTGAAAAAGAAAGTGAGTTGCCGCCTGGTGTTATGTCTGCTGTTAATGTATATATAGCAACAAAGAGAAAGCTCTCAGTTGGCGATAAAATGAGTGGTAGGCACGGAAATAAGGGTGTTGTATCAAAAATTCTACCCGTCCAGGATTTGCCGTTTTTGGAAGACGGTACACCTGTTGATATAGTTTTAAACCCGTTGGGTGTTCCCTCAAGGATGAATATAGGTCAGATAATGGAGACGCATCTTGGATGGCTTTCAAAAGGTTTGGGGAAGAAAATAGATTTATTAATCAAGGAAAAAAAGAAAAGCGAACTGAAAAAATTTTTAAAGGATATAATCGGTTCAAAAAAAACAGAGAAACTTATAGATTCATTTAATAATGAAGAGCTTGACAAATACGCAAAAGAGTGGATTGAAGGGGTTCATTTTGCAAACCCCGTTTTTGAGGGTGCAAAAGAAGAGGATATGCAGCGCTTACAAAAGGTAGCGGGTATAAAAATATTAAAAAGCAAACTCTATGACGGCATAACAGGTGAAAAATTTATTGAGCCTGTTACCGTAGGCGTCATGTATGTTTTGAAGCTACACCATCTTGTTGATGACAAAGTTCACGCAAGAAGCATAGGTCCATACTCACTTGTAACCCAGCAGCCGCTTGGCGGAAAGGCACAGTTTGGCGGTCAGCGTTTTGGAGAGATGGAAGTTTGGTCGCTTGAGGGATACGGAGCAAGCTATGCACTCCAAGAGATGCTGACTGTGAAATCGGATGATGTCAGCGGAAGGAGCAAAATATACGAATCTATTGTCAAAGGAAAACCAATCCCCTTGGGAGGAGTTCCCGAATCGTTTAATGTTTTGGTAAAAGAGATGCAAGCCTTATGCTTGGATGTTGAACTGCTTAAGGATATAAGAAGGAAATAGGGGGAATATATAGATGTTTACCGTATTAAAAAGCAAGCCTAAATCATCAAAAGACTTCGATGCCATAAGAATAAAATTGGCTTCACCCGACAGAATTAGGCAGTGGAGCTATGGAGAGGTCAAAAAAGCCGAAACCATCAACTATAGAACATTCAAACCCGAAAGAGACGGTCTTTTTTGTGCAAAGATATTCGGACCAATCAAAGATTACGAATGTTTATGCGGAAAATATAAAAGGGTTAAATATAAAGGTATAGTTTGTGAAAAATGCGGTGTTGAGGTAACAGAATCAAAGGTTAGAAGAGAAAGAATGGGGCATATAGAGCTTGCAACCCCCGTAAGTCATATATGGTATCTGCGTTCAGTGCCAAGCATAATGGCATCATTGCTTGATATAAAGCTTAAGGATTTGGAAAGAGTTGTTTACTACGAATCCTACATAGTTGTAGAAAGTGAAGTTGACGAACTGCCGGTCAAGACGGTTCTTAACGAAATTCAATACAGAAACTATTATGAGGAATACGGAATCAGATTTATAGCTGAAATGGGTGCATCAGCCATACAGAAGCTACTTAAAAAACTCGATTTGGATTTATTAATAGCCGAATTAAAAGATGAGCTTGATTCAACAAAATCAGAAGCAAAAAAGAAAAAAATAACAAAGAGAATGAGACTTGCAGAGCAGTTTAAAAGAAGCGGCAACAAGCCTGAATGGATGGTGTTGGAAGTTTTGCCGGTTTTGCCGCCCGATTTGAGACCTCTTGTGTCTCTTGAAGGTGGAAGATTTGCATCAAGCGATTTGAATGATTTATATAGAAGGGTTATAAACAGAAACAATAGACTCAAAAGACTTATAGAGCTTGGTGCCCCTTCAATAATTATCAGGAATGAAAAAAGGATGCTGCAAGAGGCTGTTGATGCCTTGATAGATAACGGTAGAAGAAAACAGGTTGTCAGAGCGTCAAACAACAGACCGTTAAAATCTCTTAGTGAATCCATCAAAGGGAAAGAGGGAAGATTTAGAAGAAACCTATTGGGTAAAAGGGTTGATTACTCAGGTCGTTCGGTTATTGTTGCAGGTCCGGAACTCAAGATGGATCAATGCGGATTACCTAAGATTATGGCACTTGAACTGTTCAAGCCATTTATTCACAACCGCTTAATAGAAGATGGCCATGCAAGTTCGGTAAGAACAGCAAGAAAGATGGTTGAAAGAAAGGAGCCTGAGGTTTGGAATATACTTGAAGAGGTTGTAAAAGAGCATCCTGTTTTGCTAAACAGGGCACCTACGCTGCATAGGTTGTCCATACAGGCATTTCATCCAATATTAACCGAAGAAAAGGCTATAAGGCTTCATCCTTTAGTATGTCCGGCATTTAATGCTGACTTCGACGGTGATCAAATGGCTGTTCATTTGCCTTTAAGCATTGAGGCAAGACTTGAGGCTGAGGCTATTATGCTTGCAACCGAGAATATTATTTCACCTGCACACGGAAACCCTATAGCTATGCCGAGCCAGGATATGGTTTTGGGCGTTTATTACATGACAAAACCGAGAGACGGGCAAAAAGGCGAAGGAATGATATTTGCAAATATGGATGAGGTCAAAATTGCCTATGAAAACAATGTATGTTCTCTTAATGCAAAAATAAAGGTTAGAATAGGCGGTGAAATAATAGATACTACCGTAGGAAGGGTATTGTTTAACGATATAGTACCGGAAGGTGTCCCTTTTAAAAATATAAATAAATTGTTTGTAAAAAAGGAACTTAACAAGTTTATAGGTTATCTCTACAGAGAATATGATTTGCCAACAGTTGTGAAATTCTTGGATGATGTGAAAGAACTCGGTTTTAAAATGGCAAACAGAGCCGGTGTTTCTATATCCATTGAAGATATGATTGTTCCGAAAGAAAAGAAGGAGATTATAACAAAAGCCGAGGAAGAGATAAGAAAGATTCATGACCAATACAGACAGGGACTTTTGACAGATTCTGAGAGATACAACAAATCTGTTGATATTTGGAGTACTACCACAGAGCGTATTGCATCGGCAATGATGAAGCAGCTAGGTGGTGAAGTAGGAGAGAGCTTTAACTCTATATACATAATGGCTCATTCAGGTGCAAGGGGATCTGATCAGCAGATGAGACAGCTTGCCGGTATGAGAGGTTTGATGGCAAAACCTTCAGGAGATATTATAGAAACTCCCATTAAGTCAAACTTTAAAGAGGGTTTGACGGTTCTCGAATATTTTACATCGACCCACGGAGCAAGAAAGGGTTTGGCAGATACGGCTTTAAAAACGGCAAACGCTGGTTATTTAACGAGAAAATTAATAGATGTTGCTCAGGATGTAACTGTAACTATGGAGGATTGCGGTACAACGGATGGTGTGGATGTTACAGCAATAATGGTTAATGGAGAAGAGATAGAGTCGCTTGAGGATAGAATTCTTGGAAGAGTTGCAGCAGAGGATGTAATAAATCCGTTTAATAAAGAAATTATTGTTAAAGATGGCGAAGAGATAGACGAAGAAAAAATTGAAAAAATAACAGAAGCAGGTATTAAAAAAGTTAAAATATACTCTGTTTTAACATGTAAAGCAGAACACGGAGTTTGTGCAAAATGTTACGGTAGAAATTTGGGAAGAGGTGGAAGAGTTGAGGTAGGTGAAGCTATAGGAATAGTTGCTGCACAATCCATAGGTGAGCCTGGCACACAGCTTACACTGAGAACATTTCACGTAGGTGGTACGGCATCAAGAGCAGGCGAAAAGATGGTAGCAGAGACAAAAAGAGCAGGAATTGTAAAATATTTCAATCTCGAAACAGCTTTAAGTTCGGATAACGAAAATGTTGTAATCTCAAGAAGAGATGCTGCTTTACTTATTACAGAACCTCAGATTGTTGCGAGAAACAATGGAGAAATTGTTATTGAAGAAGATAAGACAAATTATTACATAAAAATTGCCGGTAACGAAATATACACAATAAAAAAGGTTAATATAGTTAGCACTAACGATATCTTAACCGGTGGTGCAAATGCAATCGGTAAATATATTTTGTCTGTGGATAACGGTGACTATGTTGAGCAGCATGGTTTGCTTGTTGAAAGAGTGCTTGAGGTATTTGATGTTCCCAAAAAGATTCCCTATGCTTCAAAAATTTATGTTGAAGACAGACAGACAGTCAAGCGTTTTGTGAAATCAGAGGAAAGCGGTTCCGTAAGGTTAATAGCACTTGAAGGTGATAAATTTGTTGATGTGGAGTATCCGAAAGATGGCATAGTTAATAGGCACGGAACCCATATAGTTATTGAAGATAAAGATAAAGATAAAGTAAGATACTATGTCCCAAAGGGCTCAAAGCTTTATATAGACGGCAAGAGTAAAGTTAAATCCGGGGATATACTAGCAGGTTATAACGATGAGTTGAAAAAGAGGGTTTTTGAAAGTGACCCGACATCATATATAAGCACAACAACTTTGTCGGAATGGGATGCATATAATGATTTCTTGCTCGCAGGTGTTGACGGTTATGTAAAATTTAAAGATATAGTTCCTAATGTTACCGTAAAAGAAGAGATAGATAAGGTTACCTCCATGAAGAGCCTCGTGGTTATGGAGAGTAAAAATATATCTTTAAAACCGAGGATAGAAATAGTTGATGAAGAAGGAAGGGTTAAACAGTTTAAAGGTATAGAAGAGAATGTTTTATATTATCTTCCGCCCGGTGTTATTTTGCAAAAAGAAAACGGTGATGAGGTGAAAGCTGGTGATGTCATAGGTAAGATTCCAAAAGAGCTTGAAAAAATTAGTGATATTACAGGCGGTCTTCCAAGGGTAAGTGAACTTTTTGAGGCTAAAAAGCCAAGAAATCTTGCTATTGTCAGTGAAATTAGCGGTATTGTTTCATATGGAAAAGAATCTAAAGGTAAAAGAAAGATTATTATCACATCAACAGCAGGAAAAGGCGGAGTGAAAAAGGAATATCTCATCCCAAGGAATAAAAGAATACTAGTATATCCCGGCGATAGAGTTGAAATGGGTGAACCTTTGACAGACGGTTCAATCAATCCACATGATATATTGGCAATTCTTGGAGAAAGAGAGCTTCAAAAAACGCTTGTTAGTGAAATACAACAGGTATACAAACTTCAGGGTGTTGGAATAAATGATAAGCATATAGAAATTATAGTCAGACAGATGCTTTCAAAGGTTGTAATAGAGAATGCCGGAGATAGTGATTTTATAGACGGTGAGGTTGTAAACAGGTTTATCTTCACGAAGAAAAACGAATATCTTGTAAAGAGAGGCAAACAACCAGCAATAGGTAGAATTATTCTTCTTGGAATAACAAAAGCGTCACTCAACACCGATAGTTTTATATCGGCTGCAAGTTTCCAAGAGACAACAAGGGTGTTGACCGAAGCCTCAATTAGCGGACAGATTGATTTACTTAGAGGCTTGAAAGAAAATGTAATAGTTGGAAGGGTTATACCTGTTGGAACGGGTCAGAGAAAATTTGATGATATAACAATAGTTCCAAATTCTCTTGACAAATGAGACTTTTATTGTTAGTTTACCCAAGTTCAAAATTGAAGGAGGTTTGAGAAGTGCCTACGATTAACCAACTGGTGAGAAAAGGTAGAAAGAAAGTATCAGAAAATAAGAAAACATTGGCATTGCAGAGTTGCCCTCAGAGGAGAGGTGTATGTACAAGGGTTTATACAACTACGCCTAAAAAACCTAACTCCGCTTTGAGAAAGGTTGCAAGGGTTAAGCTTACAAGTGGATATGAGGTTACAGCATATATCCCGGGTGAAGGGCATAACCTTCAAGAGCACTCTATTGTTCTTGTTAGAGGAGGAAGGGTTAAGGACTTACCTGGTGTAAGATATCACATAATCAGGGGTGCTTTGGATGCAAGCGGCGTTGAGGATAGGAGAAGAGGAAGGTCCAAGTACGGTACGAAAAAGCCCAAAGAATAAGGAGAGATAGATGAGGAGAAGAAAGGCTGAAAAGCGAGTAGTATCAAAAGACCTGGTATACGGCAGCGAACTTGTAACAAAAATTATAAACAAAATTATGTGGGACGGTAAAAAATCTATAGCAAGTAAGATATTTTATTCTGCAATGGATATAGTAAAAGAAAAAACCGGACAGGAACCTATGGGAGTTTTAAATCAGGCAATGGATAACATTATACCTAAGATTGAGGTGAGACCGAGGCGTGTGGGTGGCGCCACATATCAAGTTCCGGTTGAGGTTAGAGTAGAAAGACAGCAAAGTTTGTCAATCAGATGGCTTGTAAACTATACGAGATTGAGAAGCGAAAGAACTATGGCTGAAAGATTGGCTGGTGAAATTATAGATGCTGCCAACAATAGGGGCGGAGCTGTTAAAAAGAGAGAAGATACACACAAGATGGCTGAAGCCAATAGGGCTTTTGCACACTACAGATGGTAGAGGAGTGAAACGTGGCGCGCAAATATCCACTTGAGAAAGTTAGAAATATAGGAATTATAGCGCATATTGATGCGGGAAAGACAACAACAACTGAGAGAATTCTTTATTATACAGGTGTTTCCCATAAAATTGGTGAGGTTCACGAAGGAACGGCGACCATGGATTGGATGGAGCAGGAAAAAGAGAGAGGTATTACAATCACCTCGGCTTCAACAACCTGCTTCTGGAGAAATCATATGGTCAACATAATAGATACACCCGGGCATGTTGATTTTACTGTCGAGGTTGAAAGGTCACTTAGAGTGCTGGACGGAGCAGTTGGTGTATTTTGTGCAGTTGGCGGTGTTGAGCCTCAAAGTGAAACAGTATGGAGACAAGGTGACAGATATGGAGTACCAAGAATTGCATTTATAAACAAAATGGACAGAGTTGGAGCAGACTTTTATAGTGTTGTCGGAGAGATAGAAGAAAAGCTTGGTGCTACTCCTTTGGTTTTGCAATTGCCCATAGGTGCTGAATCATCTTTTGCAGGTGTTATTGACCTTATAAAAATGAAGGCTATTATATGGGATTCAGATGTGCTTGGAGCAACATTTTCTGAAAAGGATATACCTGAAGATTTGGCTGATAAAGCATCTGAATATAGAAGCAAGATAATTGAGACATTAGCCGATTACGATGATGCATTAATGGAAAAATATTTAGAGGGAGAGGATGTATCGGAAGATGAGATAAAGGCGGCAGTAAGAAAAGCTACAATTGGTAACGAGGTTACGCCTGTTTTGTGCGGCACGGCATTTAAAAACAAAGGTGTTCAACCACTGCTTGATGCTGTTGTTGATTATCTTCCATCTCCTGTTGATATACCGCCTGTTAAGGGAGTTAATCCTGAAAATGGCGAAGAGATAGATAGAAAAGCTGACGATAAAGAGCCTTTGAGTTTATTGGCATTTAAGATAATGAGCGATCCTTATGTTGGAAGGTTGACATATTTTAGGGTTTATTCCGGAACATTAAAGGCTGGGTCTTATGCATACAACTCAACAAAGGGAAAGACGGAACGCGTAGGGCGATTGCTTAGAATGCATGCCAACAAAAGAGAGGATGTTGATTCTGTTCACGCCGGAGATATTGCAGCAGCTATAGGTTTAAAATATACCGGAACAGGAGATACTCTATGTGATGAAAATAATCCTATAGTGCTTGAATCTATGGAGTTTCCGGAGCCGGTTATATCTATTGCTATTGAGCCTAAAACAAAAGCCGACAGAGATAAGCTTTCTGTGGCTTTACAGAAATTAGCCGAAGAGGATCCTACATTTAGAATTAGATATGATGAAGAAACAAATCAGACAATAGTATCAGGAATGGGTGAGCTTCACCTTGACATAATAGTTGACAGACTAAAGAGAGAATTTAAGGTAGGCGTAAATGTTGGCCAGCCTCAAGTTGCCTACAAAGAGAGCATTAAATCAGCGGTTAAGCAGGAGGCAAAATTTGTAAGACAGACAGGTGGTCACGGTCAGTACGGTCATGTTTGGCTTGAGATTGAGCCGCTTGAAAACAATAAGGGATTTGAATTTGTTGATAAGATTGTCGGCGGTGTTATCCCGAAAGAATTTATATCATCTGTTGAAGCTGGTGTAAAAGAGGCAATGGAGACAGGTATTTTAGCCGGATATCCTGTTGTTGATGTAAGGGTTACACTATTTGATGGTTCATATCATGAGGTTGATTCATCCGATATGGCATTTAAGATAGCAGGTTCTATGGCTTTTAAAGAGGGTGCAAAGAAAGCAAAGCCTTATCTGCTTGAGCCTGTGATGGATGTTGAGGTTAGTGCACCTGAACAGTATCTTGGTGATGTTATGGGTGATATTAACTCGAGACGCGGTAAGATAAAGAGTATGGAAGAAAAAGGACAACTAAAGATAATAAAAGCCGATATCCCGTTGGGTGAGATGTTTGGATATGCTACATCTCTTAGGTCGGTTACACAAGGAAGGGGAACATACACCATGCAGTTTGCACATTATGAAGAGGTTCCCAAATCTATAGCTGAAAAAATTATTAAAAAGGAGATTTAAGGAGGCCTTTATGGGAAAGGAAAAATATGTCAGAACCAAACCACATGTTAATATCGGTACAATAGGTCACGTTGACCACGGTAAAACAACACTTACAGCAGCAATAACTAAGGTATTGGCATCA
>JALWEJ010000051.1 GCA_027014115.1 Desulfurellales bacterium | reverse complement strand
ATTTATAGATAAAAGAGGTGTAATGTTTTATTTTTTTATATTTTTTTACGGATTTTTTAGATTTTTAATAGAATTTACAAGACAGCCTGATGCTCAAATTGGCTTTATACTCGGTTTGACAATGGGTCAGTGGTTGTGTCTTTTAATGATTTTGATATCGTTTATATATTTAATTAAACATACAAGGAGCCGGAATGGATAAATTGGAAAAAAAAAGAAAAATGCTGAGTAAAAAAATGGATGAACTACCGATTCAAGCACTCCAGGTGGGATTAAATGCATCATTTAATACATCAAAGGATTTGGTTGAATTGATAAATAACGGATTAAAATCCATCAAAATCTTAAGTAATCTTGAACAGTTGTCTCAAATTAATATAGAAGATGCTATTCTTGTGGATTTAAGAGAGAATGCATACGGTAAAGATTTGGACGAAATACCCTTTGCAAAACATGCCAACGAAAATCTCTGCATAATTTCTAAAGATATAATCTTGGATGATTATCAAATATATCTCAGTAGAGGGTATCAAATTGATGCCATAATGTTTGATATATCTTATATTGATAAGGAAAATTTAAAGAACATGATTTTTTTAATGGAGTATATGGGAATAACACCTATTTTTGGAATAAAATCAGAGGATGATATACAAAAAATAGATTGGCAAATAGCAAGTATTGTATCTGTTTATAAAAGCAAGCTGTTAAGCAGTATATCAGATAATGTAAAAGTCATAAAAGATACAGATTCCGATATTGATGATGCAAAAGCAGATCTAGTGGTATATTAAAATGTAGTAGTATATTAAAAGGAAGGTTGAATGAACAACATAATTGAGAAAGCCAAAAAATTGCATTTTGTAGGAATAGGTGGAATAGGAATGAGTTCTATTGCTCAATATATGATATCTTGCGGATATGTAATAACAGGTTCCGATTTATCGGAAAATAGTGCCGTAAAAAGACTTAAAGAACTTGGAGCTAGGGTAAATATAGGGCATTCCGTAAGTAATATAGAAGACGATACCGATGCAATTATTGTGTCTTCTGCTATAACAAATGATAATGTCGAAGTAACATATGCAAAAAGAAAAAATATACCCATTATCAAAAGATATCAATTGTTGGCTTATATTGTTAACTCAAAAAATTCAATAGCCATAGCCGGTTCTCATGGAAAAACCACAACAACCTCTCTTTGCGCATCACTTTTCAAGAATACGGAGATAGATCCTACAGCAATCATTGGTGGTCATTTAAGGAACATAAACAACAATGTAATGATTGGAAAAAGTGATTATTTTATTATTGAGGCTGACGAAAGTGACGGAGGGTTTTTGCTTTTAAATCCGAACATTGGTGTTGTTACCAATATTGATAACGACCATTTAGGATTTTATGGTAGCTTTGAGAATGAGTGTATAGCTTTTGAGGATTTTATAAAAAGCTCAAAGATAAAAATTCTAAATATCGATGATTCGATTATAAAATCCATAAAAAACAATCGCAAAGAGAGTATTTTTTATAGTCTTACAAATAAAAAAGCGGATATATACGGATACAATATAAGAACAGAAAACTCTAAGAGTATTTTTGATGTTAAAACAAACAAAAGGGTGATGAAAGATATAGAGCTTGGAGTAATTGGTATGCATAATGTATCAAATTCACTTGCAGTTATAGCAATAGCCGATTTATTTGATATAGATGAAGATGTTATAAGAAAAACTTTTTCCGAATTTCAGGGTGTTTTTAGGCGCTTTACTCTACTTGGACAATATAACGGTATGGATGTCTATGATGATTATGCACACCATCCGACAGAAGTAAAAGCCACGATAAAAACGGCAAAGCTTTTATCGGATAAGGTTTATGCCCTGTTTCAACCCCATAGATTCTCCAGAACAGCATACCTTATGAATGATTTTTCAAAGAGTTTTAAAAATGTCGAGAGAGTTTTTGTTTTGGATGTTTATTCTGCTTCAGAAAAACCCATTGAAGGTATAGATTCCGAGATTTTATCAGAAAAAATAAACAGTGTAAGCTCCAATGCTGTATATATTCGCTCCGTAGAGTCATTGAAGAAGTTTTTAGATCAGATAGATGATAAGGGTGTTATAGTTGCACTCGGTGCGGGCAGTATAAGCAGTATTGCTCAAGAATTGGTAAATGATAAAAGATAGGTTAAATTTACAAAATGCAACAACCATACATCAAAAAGGAATTATAGATATAAATATTTTAGAAAAAGAAGCCGACATGCTCTCTTTTGGAGATGGTTGTATTGTTGGTGCAGGCAGCAATTTGCTTATCAAAAACTTCAAGAAAAAGTTTTATGCACTATCGGACAATTTTTCATACATAAGGTTGGAAAACAATACTCTTGTATGTGGTGCAGCTTTGAGAGTGCCAACTGTTATACGTTTTTTAACAAAAAACGGCGTATCATCGCTTGAATTTTTATCAGGTATTCCCGCAAGTATCGGGGGGTTGGTTTATATGAATGCAGGTGCCTTTGGCTTTTCAATATCGGATAGAATTAAATATGTAAAGATATTTTCAAAAAATAAAGGTGTTGTGCTTTTAGAAAAAAAAGATATCGATTTTTCATACAGAAAAAGTTCTCTTGATGACTGCATTGTACTTGAGGCGGGATTTTTGTATGAAGATGCTCTTTTTGAAGACATCAAGAATGCAGCAGCTAATAATATTAAAAAGAGAATTAAAACCGCTCATATAAAAAATACATTTGGAAGTGTTTTTAAAAATCCAAAGGGCGTGTTTGCAGCAAAACTTATAGAGGAGTGCGGATTGAAGGGTCTATCAAGAAATACTGCAGCCATCTCAGGCAAACATGCAAATTACATTATAGGAACAAAAGAAACAGATGTAGATGATGTTTTGTATTTAATAGATATTGCAAAACAGTCTGTTTTTAAAAACTTTGGTATTGAATTGGAAGAAGAGGTGAAAATAGTATGAAAATAATAGTCGTATGCGGTGGGGATTCCAATGAGAGAGAGGTTTCCGTTAAAACAGGAGAAGCTGTTTTTAATGCACTAAAAGTAAATTATAAAGATGTTGAATGTTTGATTTGTAAAAATAAAAAACACTGCATCGAATCCATTTTGGATAAGAGACCCGATATAGTTTTTCTGGCTTTGCATGGCAGTTGGGGTGAAAATGGAGAAATTCAAGCTGCCTTGGACATGTTTGATATAAAATATACAGGCTCTTCTTTTGAGGCAAGCTGTCTTGCAATGAATAAATATGCTACCAAATCCATATTAAAGAATATGAACATACCTGCTGCAGAAGCCGTTTTGCTAAAAGATAAAAAAGATTTGGAACTTATTGACTTTTATCCTATATGTATCAAACCAAACAAAGAAGGTTCATCTGTAGGCGTTGAGTTTGCCGACAACAACAATGAAGCAATTTTAATCTTCGATAAATTGGAAAAATATGGAGAGCTCGTCGCAGAAAAGAAAATAAATGGTAGAGAGCTGACAGTAACCGTTTTAAACAGTGAGGCATATCCTATCATAGAAATTAAACCAAAGCAGGGTTTTTATGATTATAAAAACAAATACACAAAAGGTGCAACAGAATATATCACTCCTGCTGAACTGCCAAAAAATATAGAAAAGAAATGTATGGATGCCGCTTTATCTGCGTATAAAGCAATTGGCTGTTCAGGATGTGCAAGGGTTGACATTATGCTTGAAAATGATACACCTTATGTTCTTGAGGTTAATACAATACCCGGCATGACAGAAACAAGTTTGGTTCCCAAAGCAGCCAGAGTAAACGGTGTAGAGTTTAGCGAGCTTGTTAAATTAATTGTTGAGGGATAGTCTTGATAGATTACAAAGATATAAACAAAAAACCAGATTCCAAAAAACAAAAACCGCTCAGCATAAAAACAATATTGGGTGTTTTTACTCTTTTGGTTTTTATTGTATTTGTTTTATTAAGTATCTATTTTTATACTTTATACACACAAAAACATTATGTTTTAAAATATGTAGCTATCAGCGGAAACCACATATTAAATGCCGAAAAAATAAAATCCATTACATTAACCAACAAGGCAACATGCATAAACAATCAGGATGAAGAAAAGATATATTCTTGGCTTATTATAAATCCTTGGATTAAGAGAGCTTATGTTGCAAAAATATATCCCGATACCATATATATAAAAATCCTTGAAAGAAAACCTTGTGGTGTAGTACAATCAAAAGACGGGATGTTTATTGTAGATTGTCAAGGAGATGTTATAGATAAATATAAAAAGGAGCTGACTATAGACATAAAACAGCTGCCTTTGATACTCTCAGATAAAAAAGAATATATTCAAAAACAGTTTTTAATGAATGCCGTACTCGGGGTGTATAGAAAATTAGACAAATTGGGAAAAATAAATTATATTGAGATAATATCTGACAGTCGTCAAGTTGTTCATTTTGCAAATGCACTTAATATTGAAGTTGACAGCTTACACTGTCCATATAAAGCGTTTAAGCATCTTGAAAAGCAGTGGAACAACCTTGTTAAAAAAAGGAAGAAGCTAAAAAGCGTCAGCATATGCTTTTTAGACAAATTTGTATTGAGTTGGAAGAAGGGGAAAAAGAATGAATGAAACAAATGATAAAGATGTTGTTGTTGGATTAGATATTGGAACAACAAAAGTATGCGCAATAGTTGGCAAGAAAACACCGGAGGGTGAGATTAAAATAATAGGCATAGGACAAACACCATCCAAAGGATTAAGAAAAGGTGTTGTAATAAATATAGACGAAGCTGTTTTGTCCATCAAGAGGGCTATAGCCTATGCCGAAAGAATGAGCGGAATAAAAATAGATAGTGTATACACAGGAATAGCAGGTGGACATATACGCTCTTACAATTCAAGCGGTGTAGTGGCTATCAAAAACCTTGAGGTTGCCGAATCTGACATAAGAAGGGTTATTGATGCTGCAAAAGCTGTTGCCATTCCACCTGATAGAGAAATAATACATATCATACCACAAGAGTTCATAGTTGATGACCAGGCAGGCATTAAAGACCCAAGAGGAATGAGTGGAACAAGACTTGAGGTGAGGGTTCATATAGTTACAGGTGCTGTCACAAATGTTCAAAATATAGTAAAATGCTGCCAAAAGAGTGGATTAAAAGTTAAAAATATTGTGCTGCAGCCAATTGCATCTTCACAAGCTGTAATACTTCAAGAAGAAAAAGACCTTGGTGTATGCCTTGTTGATATAGGCGGTGGAACAACCGATGTTGCTGTTTTTGTATCAAATGCCATTAAACACACATCTGTTATAGGTATAGGTGGTGACCATATTACAAATGACATTGCAATAGGGCTTAGAACACCCTTTAGGGATGCTGAAGAAATAAAGAAAAAATATGGATGTGCAAACACAAATCTCGTTGACGATACAGAGACAATATCGATACCGGCTGTGGGTGATAGAAAACCAAGAGAAATCCAAAAGAGGATGCTTAGTGAGATAATTGAACCAAGGGTTGAAGAAATTCATTCTCTTGTTAAAGAGAGCCTTGATAAAATGGGCGTTCTGCCTATGCTGGCATCCGGTATTGTTTTAACGGGTGGCTCAGCGTTAATGAGGGGAGCTATTGAGTTAGCTGAGGATTCGTTTGGACTGCCAGTTAGGGTAGGGAAGCCTATCGGGGTTGTCGGTTTAAAAGATGCTGTCGACAATCCTATGTATGCAACTGGTGTAGGGCTTGTGCTCTATGGTTTTGGACAGGCTCAGAAGGAAGATGAATTAAACATACTGCCCGAAAGCAGGGCAGGTGATGATAATCTGTTTTCAACAATACTCTCAAAAATGAAGAGTTGGGTTAAGGAGATGTTTTAATCGGAGGTTGGGATAATGACTGAAAGTGGAATGATTGGTGCAGTTATAAAGGTTGTTGGTGTAGGCGGCGGAGGAAGTAATGCTGTTAACAATATGATACATCACGGAATAAAGAATGTTGAGTTTATTAGTGCAAATACGGATTTACAGGCTCTTAATGTATCACATGCGCCTATTAAGATTCAACTTGGCAAAAAACTGACTAAAGGCTTGGGTGCCGGAAGTGACCCTGAAAAAGGAAGGAAATCCGCAGAGGAGAGTGCAGAGGAAATTGAAGAGATATTAAAAGGCGCCGATATGGTTTTTATAGCAGCTGGAATGGGTGGAGGAACCGGAACGGGTGCATCTCCTGTTATTGCAAAGATTGCAAAACAACTTGGTGCTTTAACTGTTGGTGTTATTACAAAACCGTTCGACATTGAAGGTAAGCTAAAAAAAGAAATAGCTCAAACTGGTATTGAAGAACTCAAAAAAAATATAGACAGCATAATTACCATACCAAATCAAAAGATACTTGAAGTATACAGAAATCTGAGTTTAATTGATGCTTTTAAAAAGGCTGATGATATTTTAAGACAGGCAATACAGAGTATAGTTGACTTGATACATAAACCTTCAGAGAGTGCTCAGATTGTTATGAATATTGATTTTGCCGATGTTCAAACAATAATGACAGAAAAGGGTGTAGCATTGATGGGTATAGGCGAAGCAAGTTCATCAGGCGGTGAAAACAGGATTCAAAAGGCAATAGAAATGGCAATATCCAACCCACTTTTAGAAAATGCAAGTATAAAGGGTGCAAAAGGTATCATAATGAATATTACCGCAGGCAAGAATTTTGGAGCAGAAGAAGCATACCAAGCGGCATCTGTAATAGATAAAAACATGAACGAAAGTGCAATATTTAAATGGGGTTATGTGCTTGATGAATCCCTTGGAGATAAAGTTAGAATAACAATTATAGCAACTGGATTTGAAAATCAAAAGCGTACACCCTCAGTAAAAAAGATATATCCGACAAACCCTAAAGACCCCAAAGAACAGAAAAAAATAATGGAGGAAATTAAGAAGGATTCCAATATACCCATAGATGATGAATTTGATATACCTACCTTCATCAGAAGAAACAGGATGGATTAATTTAGGGTTATGCATATTTACGAAATAGCCACAGCTTTTTTTTCATTTGTTGTAGGCAGCATACCGTTTGGTTATTTTGTTGCGAAATCTAAAGGTATAGATATTAGGCAGTACGGAAGTGGTAATATAGGAGCAACAAATGTTTACAGAACAGTTGGAAAAAAAGATGGTATTGCAACACTTTTTCTTGATTTGCTAAAAGGTGTTCTTCCTGTTGCTGTAGCTTCAATATTTTTTCAAAATAATCCTGAGTATAAATATATAGCAGCTGTATTTGTGGTTTTAGGACACGATTTTAGCCTGTTCTTAAAATTTAAAGGCGGAAAAGGCGTTGCCACCACATACGGTGCAACACTTGGCATTTCTCTTTATTCTGCCTTAATTGGTATGGCTATCTGGATTGCGATACTTATAAAAACGAAATATTCTTCACTTGCAGCGCTGCTGTCGTTTGGAATTTCAACTATTGCATCTTTTAGTGTGTTTTCAAACGGACAAAGGGAATATCTTTTTTTAGGCTTATGGCTGCTTATGATTGTTAAACATAGAGAAAATATTAAAAGAATATTTAAAAAAGAGGAAAAGAGCATAGAATTATAAAATGTTTGAGTTTTTTAAAGCAATTATGTATAAAGAATGCGAGGTAAAAGATGGCTCTAAAAAGAATGGAAATTGAACTTTTAGCTGATAAAATATCCACAAATATAGTAAGTTCCGGTTACGTTAAGCTAAATAAAGATGTATCCTTTATAAAATCAATTGTAAGAGAAGTTTTGTTGAATGATGTCCAGAAAGAAAGAGAAATAGATGCAAAAACAAAAGAACTGCTCGGTGAATTCTCGCATGAGATTGAAAATGAAAGATTGGATAATTCAAAGTTATTTATGATGGCAAAGAAGAAAGTAGCAAAAAAAGAAGGTTTTTTACTATGAGGTACAGTAAAGCAAGGATTAGATATTTATCAAAGAGGATTATTGAGAAATGTAAAGAGGAGAATGCTTTTGATATAATCGCCAATGAATCTTTGCTTGTAAATAATATTATGGATACCATCGAAGGATATTTTTCCATAGAGGACGAAGTGTATGAAAAAGTTATGGAAAGTTTGGAAAACAGAAAAAAGAAGCTCATACCCGGCAGTGCAGAATGGGAGATTGCATTTAATAAAGCATATGAAACAGAAATGGGCAAAAGGCTCTTAAAATGACAAAGGCACATCTACTTTTAGAAAACGGTGAGTTGTTTGCTGGGAAACCTATCGGTTTCATAGGTACGACAGTTGGTGAAGTTGTTTTTAATACAAGCATGAGCGGATATCAGGAAATATTGACCGATCCTTCCTATAAGGGTCAAATAGTCACTATGACATATACAGAAATTGGTAATTACGGTGTAAATAGTGATGATATGGAAAGCCCAAAATCATTTATTGAGGGTTTTATAGTCAAGGAAGCATCGGAGATTGCTTCAAATTTCAGAAAAGAAAATACTCTGGATAACTATTTAAAAGATAATAAAATAGTCGGAATAAGCGGTATAGATACAAGAAAACTTACAAAGATAATCAGAGAGAAGGGTTCTTTAATTGGTGTGATATCCTCTGAGGATAAGAGTATTGATGAGCTAAAAAATAAAATAAGCGGCTACTCCATTGTTGGTAAGGATTTGGTTCAGCATGTAAC
This sequence comes from Desulfurellales bacterium, assembly GCA_027014115.1. GTDB lineage: Bacteria > Campylobacterota_A > Desulfurellia > Desulfurellales > Hippeaceae > JALWEJ01. The sequence continues at coordinate 2,914 of JALWEJ010000051.1, read as the reverse complement.
AACAAAGCAGCCTTACAAATTCAATAAAAAATTGTTTCATTTTGATTTTCAAAACAAAAGAATTAAAAAGACTGTCGATAATAAAAAGGTTTTGGTATTGGATTTTGGGGTTAAGGAAAATATTCTAAGATATTTAGTTGAGGTTGGATTTGAAGTTGAGGTTGTATCTGCATATACAACATATAATGAAATAAAGGCCTACAATCCTGATGCACTGTTTTTCTCAAACGGACCTGGTGATCCGCGTGGAGTTGATGATAAATGGATAAAGGAATACAAAAAAGCACTTAATGCACTTCCGTCATTTGGCATATGTTTTGGTCATCAGATTATTGCAAGATGTTTCGATATGAATGTATATAAAATGAAATTTGGTCATCATGGAGGCAACCATCCTGTAAAAGACTTGATAAATGACAAAATATCTGTTACGGCTCAAAACCATAACTATGCAGTTGATGACAACAGCCTAGAAGATAAAGAATTTATTGTAACACATGTAAATCTTAACGATAATAGCGTTGAGGGTATGAAACACAAGGATTTGCCTATTATGTCTATACAGTATCATCCTGAAGCATCTCCAGGCCCTCACGATGCAGAATATTTATTTGAACAGTTTGCATCTTTGGTAAAATAAATTACAAAGGAGCATTTGTGAGAAAACAAAGAACATTATGCAGTCCCATCAAAGCTTCAGGTATTGGATTGCATACAGGAAGAAAAGTTGAAATAGAATTAAACCCGGCAAAAGAAAACAGCGGTATTGTGTTTTACAGAGAAGATAAAGATGTAGAAATACAATTATCAGAAAAAAGTGTTGTTGATACTCAGCTTGCTACTACAATAGGAAAAGACGGGGTTGTTATAAAAACAGTAGAGCATCTTTTATCAACATTATTTGCTTTGCGCATTGATAATATATTTATAAAACTTAAGGGTGATGAGATACCAATAATGGACGGCTCAAGTGCACCGTGGGTTTACCTTATCAAGACAGCCGGCATTGTTGAACAAGAGGCTTACAAAAAAACCATTATTGTTAAAAAACCTGTAAAGATAAAAGAAAATGGGAAATTTGCAGCATTAATACCATCCAATCAATTTGAAATAAGCTATTCAATAAGCTTTAGCAACACTTTTATAGGAAAGCAAAGGATGGATTTGCCGATAAATGAAAATACATTTATAAAAGAGATAAGCAAAGCAAGAACTTTTGGTTTTTTAAAAGATATAGAATATCTTCAGTCGCATAATTTGGCTCTTGGCGGAAGTTTGGATAATGCGGTGGTTGTTGATGAGTATGGCATAGTCAATGAAGACCCGCTTAGATATGAAGATGAGTTTGTAAGACATAAAATACTTGACGCTATTGGTGATTTGTCGATACTTGGTTTGGATATGAAGGGAAAGTATATTGCTTATAAGTCTGGCCACAACCTGAATAATAAATTGTTAAGGAAGCTAATATCAGATAAAAGCGCATATGAAATAGCAATAAATCCTACAAGAGAGAAAAAAGCTGAATCTCTTGCTTGGGGGTGTGTTTAAGCTATAAGAAATTAATGTAATGTTTGGTTCTGATAATTTACATTATGTTAACTTAATAATTTCTAAAAATGACAGACATAGAACTGACTATTATCAACAATATCAAGATATACCAACCAACAAATGGATACCGTTTTTCCAACGAACCATTTATTTTAACAATGGATATTTTTTCACATAATAAAGTTTTTGTCGATTTTGGAAGTGGCTGTGGAGTAATTGCCGTTTTGACTGCAAAAACAGATAAAAGCAGTATGGTTTATGCAGTAGAAAAAAATGGACAGATGAGAGATTTAATTAAAAAAAATATGATGCTAAATAACATAGATAACATTGAAATAGTAGAGAATTTTTCATCTATTGAAACAAATAGTGTTGATTGCATATTAAGTAATCCACCTTATTTTGCCAAAGGAAATTATAGAGAATCCAATAAATTCTTTAACGAAAAATTTGAGAATGATACTCTTGAAAATTTTTTTTCTGATGCAAAAAGGGTTTTAAGGAATAAGGGAACATTAAAAATAAGTTTTCATCCGACAAGAATTGTTGAATTGATTGATAAATTGGATGTTTTCAATTTTGGCATAAAATCCATAACCCCAGTTTATGGACAAAAAGATAAACAGGCTTCATTTATTGTTGTTGAATCAAAATTCAACACAAAACACCATACGTTATTTAAAAAGGCTATATTTTTAAAAGAGTCTTAAAAGAGTTTACAACCTCTTCTGTGCTTATTCCTATAAGATTGCGTAATGTTTTTTGGTCTCCCTGCTCTATAAATCTATCCGGAAGCCCGATAGCTTTAAATGGAATATTGATAGAATGCTCAGCCATAAACTTGGCTATCTGTGAACCAAAACCACCAATCAAGCTGTTTTCCTCAATAGTAACAACAGCTTTAAATCTATTTAATTCGTTTAAATATTCGTAATTAAGAGGCTTTATAAACCTTGCATTTACAACCTCTATATCGATATTGCTTTCATTTTTAAGCTGATAGGCTGCATTCAGTGCAAATTCACAGCAATTGCCAACAGCGCAAATTACAGCATCACTACCATTTTTTAATACTTGCCATGAACCAATCTTTATATTTTCATCATCATATTCAGCACCAAGATCAATAGATTCCCCTCTTGGATATCTTATTGCAAAAGGACCGTCATTGTAATCAATAGACAGCTCAAGCAGTCTTTCCAGTTCCCTTACATCCTTTGGAGACGATATAACCATATTCGGAATAGGATTAAGATATGAAATATCAAAAGCCCCCTGATGTGTTTCACCGTCATCCCCTACAATTCCAGCTCTATCTATGGCAAACACAACAGGTAGTTTCTGAAGTGCTATATCGTGA
>JALWEJ010000050.1 GCA_027014115.1 Desulfurellales bacterium | reverse complement strand
TATACTTTTTTTATAACATTCGGCAAACCAAAATCCAAAACCGTATTATCTTTTGTTACAACAGCCATATTTTCATATAAATTTTCACCGTCAAATATATACTTAGCTTTTTTTGCCTTCATTTTGAACCCTTTTGATATTCAGATACATTATGGAAAAATTTAGAATAAATGCAGTCGCATTTGAAACGGCTATGGCAGCCCATACTCCGTTTTCGCTAAATTTTAAGGACAAAAAATAGGCAAGCGGTATCTGAAAAAACCACAGATTGAACAGATTAACCATACTGGGTCTTTTTGTATCGTGCAAAGCCATGGAAATTCTTGAAGATATTGTCGATACTATAACAAAAGGATAGCTTAAAGCATAAAACAACATAACATTTTTAGCAATGGCTTTAACCTGTTCGTTTTTGATAAACAAAGAAAGCAGAAAATCCCTACTAAAATATATGACAAAATTCAAGGAGCCTATAAAAACCAAAGCTATTGTAATTGTCAAAAATGCACCTTTTTTTACCCTGTCTGTAAATTTTGCACCGAAGTTTTGACCAACAATCACAAAAGCCGTATTGGCAAGCCCAAACACCATAAAAAGCAGTATTTGATAAACCCTTATAACCGTTCCGTAAGCAGATATTGCAGACTGCGAAAGTATACCTATAACCTTTACAAGTACAAGCATGCTCGATATTCTGAAAAAAAGATGCAGCGTGGAAAAAAAACCTTTCTTTACAATCTTTTTTATAATCTCTATATTAAATCTAAAACCCATAAAATAAAAATTATTGGAATATAAAAATCTAAACTGAAGCATTATACCAAAAAATATAGAAACAATACTTGATACCGCAGCACCCTTTATGCCAAATCCAAGATAGAAGATAAAAAAAGGATCAAGAATAATATTGAGTAAATTTGTCAAAATCATAACACGCAAAGACAAAGAAGGCAGAGATAACGACCTCAGCGTTGCATTGTTAAGAGATAAAACAAAATTCAACAAAAATCCGGCTGCAGAAATACTTAGATACTGTCTTGCAAACAAAAGGGTTTTGTCTTTTAAACCTATAAGTGTGAGTATATCATTCAAAAAAAACAGCACTACTGCACTAAACACCAAAGCAACAGCAAATGTCAATGCAAGTGAGTTTGAATATAAAAATTTTGCCCTTTTGTACTTTTTTGCACCCCAGTATGTGGCTGTATACATACCTGTTGCCGTTGATATTCCTACAGATACACTCAAAAACAAAACTGCAACCATGCTCGATGTGACAAGTGCACCTATTGCATAATACGATATTTTGGAAACAAAATAGATATCAACAAGATTAAGAATATTTTGAGCACCCATCTCAAGCATCATAGGAATAGAAAGAAATACGACGCTTTTTAAGATAGGTTCTTTTGTAGGGTCTATATTGAATTTCATCTATGTCTAATCAATAAGAGACAGTCTTGTGCGCGCTTCTTCTATCTTTAATTCTATATGGGTTTTTATCCAGTGTCCATCCCACCATTCAAGCGGATTTACATAATAGCCGTCTATAAGTATATCGAAATGCAGATGGTCACCACCTGCCAAACCGCTTGTATCCGTTACTGCAACATATTGATTCTTATGGACAACCTCACCTGTTTTAACCAAAAAATCACTTAAATGTCCATACAGGCTGAAAACACCAAACCCATGATCAATAATTAAAGTGTTGCCGTAAACACCAAGATAACCCTCAAATACAACCTTGCCGTTATTTGCTGCATTAACTTTGGCATTTTTTGTGCTTGCCAAATCATAACCCATGTGAAATTTTGTATCTACTGCTTCGTCGTTGTAATAATACACTCTTTTATCTGCAAAAACAGCTGTAACCTTTGAGTTGAAAAACTGAGAAAATTTGCCGTTCCATAAAAAATTGTTCTCAGAATCCGAACATATCTTTTTTATTTTTTCTGTATTTTGTGCTCTTGTTGTGTTATTAACATACAAAAAATTATCCAAAGGGATATCCTTTATTGGTGCTTCTTCTTTTCTCATTATGGTAATAACCTTGTTTTGTATAAACTCATCAGTTATATCTATTCTACTCTCTTTCTGTTTAACATTTGAATAATAAACGGGTATGTGAGTAATTCTTATATTGCCAGCCTTATCGGTAGCATATACATCCGTTGAATAATTTTTGCTTTTGCTTAAAGGATATGTAAAAAAGCTCAAATAAACACCATTTTTATCAAACAGTCCGCTTGCATCAAACGCCTTAAACCTGTCTGTAACATTATCGTGTGATACAGCAAGATAGACATCCTTCAAGTGGGCATCTTTGACATAATATACTGCCAATGCGCTGCCTGTTATTCTTATCCTGTTTGCCCCGCTTAAAATTTTTATTTTCGGCTTTTTGGAATCCACAATAATGTCTTTTTGGACAACCTTTTCAAAGCCACCCATAAAATTATTCCTGCTGTTGTCCGTAACCTGAACAAGCAAAACAGCATTACCCTCAGGTATTATCTTGTTTGTCTTAAAACTTATATCAAACCTCTTTGTCTGTTTGTCTGAAAATTCCTTTTTGTAGAGATTAATAACGGTTCCCATAGAAACAATACTAATACCCACATATTTTATACCGGCATTTTTATCTGTAATTGTTATGTTTATATCCTTATATTTAGAAAAATATTTCTGGGGTGAGTTTATCTTTATCTCAATGGCATTTCTCTTAATAAGCGGCGTAAACATATAAAGCATATAAAATATACCCGCCAAAACAACAAAAGTAGAAATTATGTTGATTTTTTTCATAATATTTTTCACCTCTTTTTGATAACTTGATTTATTTTCTGCATAAGATTTGTTGTCTGTATAACCTTATCGATAAAAGCATAAATTTGTGAGTGATTTTTCATATTTTTTGCAAATGGTCTTAAAAAAGATACGGTATTAAATATTAAAGCAATCACAATGATAAGTGCAAACGCCTTTACAGCACCAAATACAAAGCCAAACGCCCTGTTCATAAAACCCAGATTAACCTTTTTCATAGCTGCTGTAACCATTACACCCACCAAAAATATAGCCAAATAAACAACAAAGAATATAACTATAAAAGAAAATATGTTTGCTGTAATTCTTGATGCATGCATATATTTCATAACGAATGTCCCGGCTTCTGCATTGAAGGCATCTGCAAAATATATACCAAATGCCAAAGCTGCAAGTCCGAACGCCTCATTCACCAAGCCCTTAAATGCACCTTTTATCGCCATAACCGATATAAAAATAAGAAAGACCAAATCTGTCGGATTAAGAAACTGCATTATAATTTTTCAACTCTCACTGTTTTAAAGTTTGAATATATCACCATTCCGGTTTTAAAACCCTTCGGTTTTTTAACATATTTGGCTTCCGTGTAGTCTATTTCAATCTTTTCACCCTTTTGCGCTTTTGATTTTTTTGCAACCTCATAAGCACATTTTATTTTAACACCTTCATCTATCTTTTGCAATCTGTTTGGATTTTTTAATATAAGATGTGCTCCGGGTCTTGATTTTGGGTGAAACCATAAATCATTCTTGTTTGCAAGCTTTAATGTAATGTAGTCGTTTCCCTTTGCGTTTTTGCCTATATATGCGTCAAAGTCCTCTATTTTTATATGCTCATAGGGTTTATATGAGCTTTGTTTGG
>JALWEJ010000049.1 GCA_027014115.1 Desulfurellales bacterium | reverse complement strand
ATCTTTCTTATTCTCTTCACATCCATGCTGTCACCTCCACTCTCTTTTTCATTCTCACTCTCATTCTCAGACATAGATATTACCTCTATTGCTTTAGGTGGTAAGTATGTTGGGACATATCTGGTGTAACGATTTTCTTTTAGCTTGACACATAAAGTGACAAACCATAGAATTTAAGCTATGATTGATTTACACACTCACACACTGTTTAGCGACGGTGAACTAATACCCTCAGAACTTGCAAGAAGGGCAAAAGATATAGGTTATAGGGCAATTGCCTTTACAGACCATGCCGATTTTTCAAATATGGAATTTATATTAAACAATGTTTCAAAGGCTGTCGAAGGACTTGAACAGTACTTCGGATTGTATGTGTTTTATGGGGTTGAGATAACCCATATTCCTCCGGAGTTGATGAAAGAGTCTATTGAAAAAGCGAGAAAGCTTGGTGCACAAATTGTTGTTGTTCACGGTGAAAGTCCTGTTGAGCCTGTCAAGGTTGGAACAAATAAAGCAGCAGTAGAGGCAAAATGCGATATACTTGCACACCCCGGTTTAATAACAAAAGACGATGCAGAGTTGGCTTGTCAAAACGGTGTTGTGCTTGAAATAAGTGCAAGAGGCGGACACAGTTTTACAAATGGACATGTTTTTCAAATGGCAAAATCGGCGAATGCCTTATACATGCTTGATACCGATACGCACTCTCCAGGCAATCTAATAACAAAAGAGTTTGCATACACTGTTCTAAAGGGCAGTGGTATGAACGACGATGAGATTAAAAAGGCGTTTGATACGGCTGAAAATGTGCTGGAAAAATTATTAAAGAGGAGATACGATGCAAAAAAAACTTAATATTTTTATACTGTTGATTATTAGTATTTTTATGCTTTCATCATGCTTTTCATCTTCAAAATTTGTATTAAAAAAAGAGCATATGTTGATAAATAAAAAAACAAGACTCCATCCGCCAGTTAAGGTTGAAGAGATTGCAGATGTGGGTGATGTTGGCTATAGATCATCATTTTTCATCTACAAGGGAAGACTTTATGTGGGCAACTTGGAAGGTGATATTTATGAGGTCGATTTGAAAAATAAGCAAAAAACAAAAATTATATCACTAAAAGGCGAAGCTGTAGAATCGACACCCTATGCAAAGAATGAATTTCTCTATATAGGGACAGATAAGGCAAATTTTTATAAGATAAACTACATACAAAAAAAGGTTGTTAAAAAGGTATCTTTTGATTTTCCGATTATGAATTCTGTTTATGAAAGAAACGGAATTTTGTATGTAATATCAGAAGATGACACAATAAGAGCAGTAGACCCCGATGATTTGGGCATAATATGGAAATACTCAAATGGCGAACCGTCTGTTTTTGATATTCGTTCAACAGCAGGCATTATGTTTGCAGACGATGGCATGTACTGCGGGTTCAGCGACGGCAGCGTGTCAAAAATATCTTACTACGGTGATAAGATTTGGACATCGCAAATCGGTGAAGGTTCTATGTTTATTGATTCTGATACAACACCAAACGGTTCTAATAGAATATTTGTATCAAGCGTTAACGGTTATACGGAAGCTTTGGAGCCTGTTGACGGCAGTGTGTTGTGGAAAAGAAAGATACCGACATATTCGAATATGGAAGATAATATTTTTGGACTTTTTCTATCCGACGAAAATGGTAATATTATAGCATTGGACAACGACAATGGTGAAACGATGTGGAAAAAAAAGATATCCGAAGATGGCAATGTATATTCACTAAAGCTTGTCGGAAATTACATATACGCAATAACCGAAAAAGGCGTTCTTGTTGTGCTTGATGCACTGAAAGGAAAGGTGATGGATATTGTTGATTTGGATGAGAATTTCAGCAGTAGGTTTGTTTTATATAACGACAAGCTCTATACTATATCAAGAGACGGCAGTATATATTCTATAGAGAGTAAATAAATATGAATAACAAAAATAATAAGCAGTCCTCAAACGGTATGAATAATTTCTCAAAATTTTCGATTATATACATAATTCTCGGTATCTTTATGGTTTATATGTATCAGTTTTATTCAAAAACAGAAAGCACAACAATTACTTACTCTCAATTCAAAAAGCTTGTATCTGAAAACAGGGTTGTAAAATGTAAAATTTCTGCAAAATACATAAAAGGCGTATATCTTGACAAAAAAAACAACAAGAAAAAAGCGTTTATAGCAATAGCCGTAAACGACCCGAATTTGATAAAAGAGCTTGAGGCTCACAATGTTGATTTCTCCGGTACAATAACAAATACATGGTTGACGAATCTTATATTCGGTTGGATTTTGCCGTTTGGATTCTTGTTTTTCTTGTGGTGGCTTATGACCAAGAAGATGCGAGGAACAAGCGGAGGGCTTTTTGGTTTTGGAAAGAGCAGGTTCAAAGTTTATCTAAATGAAAAGCCGGATGTAAAATTTTCCGATGTTGCAGGTGCCGAGGAGGCAAAACAGGAGATTCAAGAGGTTGTTGAATTTCTTAAGGATCCTGATAAATACAAACGGCTTGGCGGAAGGGCGCCAAAAGGTGTTTTGCTTGTGGGTGCACCGGGAACGGGAAAAACGCTTTTGGCAAAAGCAACGGCAGGGGAAGCTGGTACGCCTTTTATCAGCATAAGCGGCTCTGAATTTGTTGAGATGTTTGTGGGTGTCGGGGCAAGCAGAGTCAGAGACCTTTTTAATGAAGCAAAAAAACTTTCGCCATGTATAGTGTTTATAGATGAGATAGATGCAATAGGAAAAAGCAGGGCTTTAAATTCATTAACATCAAACGACGAGCGTGAACAGACGCTCAATCAGCTGCTTGCTGAGATGGACGGATTTGATTCGTCTGTTGGTGTTATTATTATGGCTGCAACAAACAGACCTGAGGTACTGGACCCCGCTCTTATGAGACCCGGACGATTTGACAGACAGATAATAGTGGACAAACCAGATGTAAAAGGAAGAGAAGCAATTATAAGAGTTCATATAAAAAAAATAAAGGTTGGCGAGGATGTAAAAATAGAAACACTGGCAAAAATGACCCCTGGGCTTGTCGGTGCGGATTTGGCTAATATTGTCAATGAGGCTGCGCTGCTTGCAGCAAGGGAAGATAAAGAAGCCGTTCATATGGAACATTTTGAAGAGGCAATAGAAAGGCAGCTTGCAGGTTTAAAGAAGAAAAACAGAGTTATTAAAGAGGATGAAAAAAAGCGTGTTGCGTATCACGAATCGGGACACGCCATTATTGCATACCTGCTCCCTGGTGCTGACCCTGTACATAAAATATCAATTATTCCAAGGGGTTTGTCGGCTTTGGGTTATACACAGCAGCTGCCTACAGATGAAAAATATCTCATAACAAAAGAGGATATGTTGGATAAGGTGGCCGTTCTTTTCGGCGGAAGGGCTGCTGAAGAGATAGTGTTTGGGAGTGTTTCAACAGGAGCTCAAAATGATTTAATGAGAGCAACCGATATAGTTAGGGCAGTAATTACACAGTTTGGAATGGATGAAAAACTCGGACTTGTTGTTTTGGAAAAGCCGGGCGGAAACCAATTCTTAACACCTGAGGGTATAATGAGAGAAAGAGACGATATAAGTGAAAAGACAAAAGAACTGATAGATGCCCAGGTATCGAAAATGATGCAAAATATCTACGAAAGGGCAAAGGGTATTTTGATGAAGAATAAAGATAAATTGGAGATGCTGGCTCAAGAACTCCTTAAAAAAGAGATTATTAACGAAGATGAACTGAAAGCTGTAATGGAGGGAGAAAATGGGATACAAGATTGAAAATATATTGGCATGTGTAGATTCAAGTCAATACAGTACAAATGTTATGAAATATTCGGCATATATGGCAAAGGCATTTTCTGCAAAAATAGAGGCTTTGCATGTTATTGATATTCTGCAGCTTGAAGGACCTTTTATGTATGATGTAAGCGGTGCGTTGGGGCTTGAACCCTTTTCAAACTTTTCTGGCAAAATAAAGGGCATGCTTGAGGAAAAAGGAAGAAATGTATTAAGCTCTTTTGAGGAGATAACGAATTTTTACAAGGTCGATCTAACAATAAAGATGGAGATGGGGATTGTTTCATCTGTCATCATAGACGAATCCAAAGATTTTGACTTGGTTTTCATAGGAAGAAAAGGTATTAATGCATCATACGAGAGAGGGATTCTGGGTTCAAACATAGAGCCTGTTGTAAGAAAGATAGAAAAACCTCTGTTTGTTGCGAATGAGCATTTTTATACACCGAAAACGATTATTGTTGCCTATGATGGAAGTGAGGTTGCCTTGAATGCATTGGAATATGCAAAGCTTTATAAAGAGAAATTTGTAGTTGATATATACATAATCAATGTTGGAAAGAATAGAGCAAAAGCCAATGAGCTTTTTAAGGATTTACCCACATATTATGAAAAACAGTTTATTGAATCGGAAAATACAGCTCAGTCCATTATTGATTTTGCAAAATCTCAAGAAAAACCTCTTTTATTTATAGGTGCATATTCAAAACACAGAATTTTGGAAATGATACTGGGTAGCACAACCGAAGCCATTTTAAGAAAAGAGTTCCCCTTTCCGCTTTTGATAGTAAGATGATGATAAAAGACATACAGAAAGAATTCTTAGAAAATAGAAATAAAAATAAAGATGTTTGGAGAATCTTTAGGGTTGTTTCTGATTTTACCGATGCCTTTGAAGATTTGGACGGCATAGGACCTGCCGTATCGATTTTTGGCAGCGCAAGAAGCGATAAAAATGATTTTTACTATCAAAAAGCTGTTGAAATTGCCAATAGATTGTCAAAAGAGGGCTATGCCATAATAACTGGGGGAGGTCCCGGCATTATGGAAGCGGCAAACAAGGGTGCTAAAATGGCAAACAATGTTTCTATAGGGTTAAACATAGAACTTCCTCATGAGCAGGAAATCAATCAATATGTAACACTGCCGCTTAACTTCAAATATTTCTTTACGAGAAAAGTAACATTTATGAAATATGCGGTCAGCTTTGTTGTGATGCCTGGCGGTTTTGGAACAATGGATGAGCTTTTTGAAAGCCTTGTTCTAAAACAGACAAACAAGATAGGTTATTTTCCTATTGTTTTATTTGGAGAAGAGTTTTGGAAGCCTCTGATAGAGTTTATGAAAAATCTGAAAGATGTCGGATATGTAGGTGAAAATGATTTGAACCTGTTTAAGGTAACAGATGATATTGAAGAGGTGGTATCCTACATAAAATCCGAAACAGGCTTCATATAAAATAATTTCTTTGACAACTGCTTATTGATTTTGTTATACATTCTCTGTCGTTTCATTGCGAGCGTGGCGGAACTGGTAGACGCGCTAGACTTAGGATCTAGTATCTTTACGGTGTGGGAGTTCGACTCTCCCCGCTCGCACCATTCTTACTTTCCTTTATGTTTTAAATCCAAACAATTTTACAATTCAGAGTATATTTTTTTATTTGACTTTTTTAACCAAATAGTTTAACTAAATAGTTAGTTAAAGGAGGTTTGTGTGAATAAAAACAGAGATATAATTCTAAATACAGCTAAAGAGATGTTTGCAAACAAGGGCTTTGAAGGAACGACTATGGACGAGCTTGCAAAAAAAGCCGGTATCAACAAAGCAACCATATATTACCATTTTAAAAACAAAGACACGCTATACGAAGAGGTTTTTTCACAATGTGTTAATGAGGTTGTGGAAGATTTGGAGCAATCTGTTGGCAGAATAGAAAATGCGAAGGAATGTTTGAGACTCTATGTGGATACATTTTATTTTCATGCAAAAAAAGACAAAGCCTTTTTAGGTCTTCTTTTGAGAGAGGTTGCAGGAGGTGGAAGTTTGTTTCCAAAAAAAGCTATTGAGAGGTTTCTGAAGATGCTCTCTATTTTGGAAGATATACTAAAAAAAGGAGCAGAAGACGGTGTTTTTAAAAAAGCCGATACGAAGCTTATTCATTTTATGATTGTTGGCAGTGTGTGTTTTTTTGTTTCGACACAGAGAATTAGAAAAAAAATGAAAAATGTTTTGGATGGTGCCGTTGAAAATTTTGGAGACAATACAGATATAAATAAACAATTGTATAAAATAATTTTGAAAGGATTGGAAAAAAAATGATGAAAACATCAGTTATTATTATAGTTACTCTTCTGTTTAGCGCAAATGCCTATTCTGTAACTATTCATGATTTGTTTGCTGCTTTAAAAAAGCAGCCCGTAACAAAGATAAATCAACTGGATACAAAAAAAGCAAAGCTGATGCATGATAAAATAGTTTCAAATTTCTACCCAAAAATTTACGGTATATCCAGTTATGAACATTACAACTCACCCACAAATCTAAGACCTACAACACCAACAGAGAGTTCAGTGATAATGAAGCAAAAAGGACCTCTGCCGTTTAGCTACGATATAAAAAAAATAGGCGTTCAAATAACAATGCCGATTTTTGTTCCCTCTCTATTTAGTTTAAGCAAAAAAACATCACTTATGTATAAAAGCGCAAAAGAGAAAGAAAGGCTGAATCTTTTAAAAAATGAGGCAGCCATAATATGTGCAAATGCCAATCTGCGGTATTTGGAAAGTCTAAAAAAAGCTCTGAATGCCAAACGACAGTCGCTGCAGACAATGCTTGAGCATATAAATATAGGTGTAAAAAACGGCAGAATACCAGAAATACAGGCAGTAAAAATAATGGAAAATATCAATCAGATAAATTTACAGAAACAAAAAATCAAAGAAAATATTGTCAATATTCGTTCATTGATAGAAAACTTAACATCTGTTAAACTTAAACACTCAATAAATATGCAAATCAAAAAAGATATACTAAAAAATCAAATGTTTGCTCTTAAGCCTGTAAAACTTTTTGCCCAAGCCCAAAGATATTCGCTTGAAGCAAAGCGAGCAGAAGTTTTGCCGAAAGTGGTTCTGCAGTCAAATATATTCAGAAATTTTGGCAAAGGTTATAATAACGATGAACATGTTCATAGAAATTATGCAGGTGTTAGTCTTTATCTTAAGATGCCTCTCTTTGATAAAACTGTTATAACAGACATTCAGCAAGCAGAAGTTGATTATTCAAAAAGCAAAACGAATGTGGAAAAAGTCAGACTTGAGTTGGAAAATGAAGCCCAAAGTTTAAGCAGTAATCTTGCTATCGTGAACAGCTCCATTAGGATTGCCGAAAAAAGTGTTAAAAACCAAGAAGAACTTCTTAGGTATGCCAAAGTTGCATTTAAGACAAAAAGGATGATTGAAGAAGAGTATTTGAGATATGAGGATGCCATGCTGTCTGCCAAAGCCAATCTGTATAACTTAGAGGCAAAAAAGTGGGAGATATTTGCAAAACTTGCCGTTATATACGGAAATAATCTTGAGAGGATGGTAAAATGAAAAACAAAAAAGTTGTAATAACTGCGATTGTTTCACTTCTTGTAATAATTGCTGCAGTAGGACTTATAAAACACAAAAAAAGCCAATTGTCACATATGAAACCGGCTAAAGTTTATCCTGTTGTTGTAAAAACCATAAAACCTATACAGAGCAGTTTTGAGCTTACGCTCACATCTCTTGGTATTGTAAAAAGCGGAGTTGATACAACGGTTTCAACAAAACTTGCATCTCGAATTTTGATGATTAAACCGCTCGGCAGCAAAGTAAAAAAAGGCGAGGTGATAGCAAAACTTGATTCAAGCAGCACACAGGCAAAGCTTGCTTCTGCAAAGGCAAATCTCAATGCACTTTATGCAAAGCTTGCTTATGCAAAGATAAATTTAAACAATATGCTTGAAACCCATAAAAGAACAAAGGAACTGTTTAAGGTTAAAGGAGCATCCGTTGAACAGATGCAGAAAGAAGAGGGTATAATTGCAGGCCTAAAAGCAAATGTTACAGCCATTAAGGGTAACATAAAAAGTGCAAAGAGTGTCGTAAAAGAGCTTGAAACACTGCTTGGCTACAGTGTTATAAAATCGCCTATAGACGGAACATTGAGTAAAAAATTTGCCAATGTTGGTGATGTGGCTATGCCGGGTAAACCGTTATGTGCCGTATCTTCAGAAGGTCAAAAATACATATTGATACGACTGCCAAAAGAAATAAATCCAAAAGGTATTATATTTAACAAACACTTTTATGAAACAACGCCGCTTAATGGAACATTCAACGGACTTAATGAGTATAAAGCCGATGTGAATACCGATATAAACGCAAACAGCAGGGTTGAGCTTAGTGTTGTAGTCTTTAGAGGTAAGGGTATCAAGCTGCCTGTTGATGCTGTTCTAAACAGAAATTCAAAAAACTATGTGTTAATTGTTGATGGTGCAAGGGCAGTACCTGAAGAGGTTGATATTACTGCATCTGGTGAAGAGGGTGTGGCAGTAGATGAAAAAAGTTTGATTGGAAAAGAGCTTGTTGTGGCAAAGCCAGATATTTTACTGAAACTTACAGGTGGCGTAGCTATAAAAAAGGAGAATTAGATGTTTGACTATTTTTATAAACGACCCTATACGCTTTTCAGTATAATTGTTTTGTTTTTCATAATGGGAATTATAGGCCTCACAGATTTGCCTAAAAATCTCTTTCCTGACACAGATAGACCACAGGTAGTAATTATTACAAAAATACCTGGAGCAACAGCTCAGGTTGCTGCAAGCAGTGTCTCAAAACCTATTGAGGAGGAGGTTGCAAGATTAAGTTATGTTAGAGATATAAATAGTGTAAATGTTGCTAATTTCTCAATAGTTAAGGTTGAGTTTGAGTATAAAAAAGGGCTTGAGAATGCGGCTGTTGATGTTGCAAATGCCCTTTCAATCGTCAAATCCACACTGCCGCCCAACGCAAACCCCTCCATTTATACAGTTGGGAGTTTTACCCTTCCTGTTGATGTTGTTGCACTAAGCCCAAAAAACAAATCTATAGATCTTGAGGGTATAAGAAAGATTGCGGATAGCTTCATAAAACCATACTTGTTAAGTATAAAGGAGATTGGTAATATTGAAGTGTTTGGAGGTTATAAAAGCGCTATAACTATAAACATAGACCCATACAAGCTTGCTAAATACAATATGTCTGCAGATAGAGTTATTAAGGCGCTATTTAGCCTTGATAGAGATATGCCCATAGGCTTTATGAAGAGTAAAAACACCTTTCTTACACTCACATATTATGGAGAAAGAGATCAAATCGAAAAACTCAAGCAGCTCCAGATTGCACCGAACTTACCTCTAAAAAGCGTTGCAGAGGTTAAATGGGATTATGAAAAACTCTTCAGCGGGTATATGGGAAATGGTCATCCTGCTATAGCTTTAGCTATCCAAAGAGCTCCGGGGGGAAGTGTTTTGGATGTCTCAAATGCAGCAAGGAATGCACTTAAATATCTACAGAAACAGTACCCCAATATAAAGTTTGAGATATCTGACACCCAAAGAAATCTAATTCAAACTTCGAATAGCAACATGCTTGAAGCGCTGCGAGATGCTATTATATATACCCTGATTGTAATTTTATTGTTCTTGGGTAATTTCCGAGCTATAATAGCTGCCGGACTTTCCATACCCATGGTGTTTTTCACGACCATAGCTGTAATTTGGTTAACTGGTGGTGAACTAAACATTGTTGTATATACTGCTATCATTCTCTCCTTGGGTATGTTAACAGACGATGCAGTGGTTGTGCTTGAAAACATAGAAAGGCACTTAAACGAACTTAAAGAAGATCTTGATACCGCTATTTATAAAGGAACAAAAGAGGTTTTAAGACCTATATTTGCAGGTACACTCTCAACCATTGTAATTTTATTCCCTTTGATGTTTGTTGGTGATTTTCCTCAAAAAATATTTCAACCTCTTATATCGACACTTATAATAGCTTTAATTGTTTCTTACTTCTTATCCATAACTTTTGTTCCCAAGCTGTCCATTTATCTCTATAAAAACGGTACTAACAAGACAAAAATAGAAAATATGTTCGAAAGGTTCTACTACAACACCATAGGAAGACTCATAAACACATATTTAAGTATCTTAAGATTTTCAAACAGCGGCAGGGTAACGTTAAGAAGAACAATGTTAATCTTAGGTGTCGTTGTAGTTTTTGTACTGAGCATAAAAAATGTTATGCCTATACTCGGTCGAGACATCATGCCTCCTATGGATACTGGAATAGTTGTTGCAAAGGTTAAATTTAGCTCAAATAGTACAGCAGGTGCCTCAATGAAAAAAATGCAAGTATTTTTGAATTGGCTTCACGAGCAGCCCTATGTGTTAAAAAGTTCTGTAGCCTTTGGTTCTGAGGCTGGTGTTCTATCCTTAGGTAGTGGTAACTTGCCGTCAGAGGCATCAATTACAATAAACTGCGTTGACAGATTTCACAGAAAATTGACCATATGGCAAATGGAATCAATTTTTAGGAATAAACTAAACAAACTACCCAACATTAAAAGCGTTGATGTATACGATTTTGGAGCCACTCCTCTTTCTACAATAAAAGCACCTTTGGATGTTAGAATTTTAAGTGGCAGTTATTATAATCTGTCGAAAAAGGCAGAATATATCGCTAAAAACATGGAGAAAATAAAGGGATTAACCAGCGTAGATACAAGTTGGGATAGCAACTTTGAAGAAACTGAAGTTGATATTAATACAAATAAGGCTTTAAGTTATGGATTAACTCCAGCCCAAATTATAGCCCAAATTCCTATAAATGGCAGAGTAGCGGCTGTGAACGGAGATTTTGCCTCTATGAACAGCCAACTTGTCAGGATTTATCTAAAAGGTAAATTTGATAAGAACTTAAATAGTATCAGACTTCTGCCTATAAAAACACCTTTCGACTACTACATACCCCTGCAATCTGTGGCGGCATTCAAGAAACACTTTACACCTGCAAAAATAGAAAGGGATCAACTACTCTACAGCTTAGATGTAAATGGATATAGAAATAAAAAGCCTATAACAATGATAACAGCCGATAGCGATAAAATATTAAGACATCTCAATACAACAGGATTTAAAGTAGAACAGGCGGGTAGTATTGTACAGTTGAACGATAGCTTTAAAAGAATGTTGAAAGCCATATTGATAGGTGTAATATTGCTAACTATGACGCTTATTGCCACGTACAGGTCAGTGAAGATGGGGCTTGTTATGATTGTAGTTCTTCCTCTTTCAATGATAGGTGCATCCTGGGCCATGTTAATTTTCAACAAGCCTTCGTGTATGCCCAGTATGATGGGTATTTTATTGCTTTTTGGAATAATTATAAAAAACTCTGTACTACTTGTAGATTTTTATCAGCACTACAGAAAAAAGGAACCACCGTTTGAATCGGCTATTGAGAGTGTAAAGGTGAGATATAGGCCTGTTATGATGACGGCATTCGGCACAATTGCCGGTATGGTTCCAATCGCACTTGAGAGTGCCGTTGGACTTGAAAGGCTTTCTCCGCTTGCCGATGTTGCCGTGGGCGGTCTGCTTGTCGGCACATTTTTAACGCTTATCTATGTGCCTATGTTTGCGTATATGTTTGATAAGAAAACAGAGTGATAAAATTAGCGGGTTTGTGTGCCTATACTGCTCAGGCCCGTTTTTATTCTTTTTTGTTCTTGCCTATTAATATGAAATGTGGTAATTTAGCTAAAATTTTGCGTATGGAGAGGGAGGCAAAAGTTTAAAATGAGAAAAGGTATACATCCCAAATACGAATTGACAACAATCAGATGTGCTTGTGGAAACGAGGTTGTTACAAGATCCACCGTAGAAAATCTTACTGTTCAGGTTTGCTCGAAGTGTCATCCGTTCTTTACAGGAAAACAGAAAATGATGGATGAAACGGGTAGGGTTGAGAAGTTTACAAAGAAGTACAAAAAATATCTAAAAAAAGACCAATAAATTTTAGGTATAACATATATGTCAGATA
>JALWEJ010000048.1 GCA_027014115.1 Desulfurellales bacterium | reverse complement strand
GTATACTCCAAGAGTATGTTAATGTATCGTTGTCTGCATCTGAGCTTTGTGAGCCATTTAGTGTTACAGAATCACCAACCTTTACATTTTTTGAATTTGCCTGAATTACAGCAGTTGGTTTTGTGTTGGGTTTTTGTCCTTTATATATTATTGTATCTTTGTATGTGCAGTCCAGTGCATTTCCGCTGTCGTCTGACAGTATTACCTTATTAAAATGTAGAGGTGTTGATGACCATGAATAGTCTATAATCTTAAAGTTGATATAGAATAATACTGTCCTCTCAGAAGTTAGAGGGGCACCCATTGATGCCCCTATTAGTTTTATAACACCGTCTTTGTCGCTAGTTGATGTAAGCCATCTTGAAACAGCGTTTCCAATTGTTGTGCTATCTATCTTCAGTATGTTTGCATCGTATGCAATTTCAACCTGAAAACCGCTAACTGAGGATGCATTGTCAATCTCTACAGGCACTGAAAACTCTGTTGCGTTTTCATCAATCTGCTGGGACGGTATTTCCACATTGGCTGCAAAGACATTGAATGCAAGCACGAGTAGAAGCATCAAAGGAATGATGATAAAAATCAATGCTGTGCTTTTTTTTAGCCTTAGTAGCCTTAATACGCCATTCATTGTTTACCCCTTTCTTGTTTTTAAGACAGTGCTTTTTGGAGTATTAAAATTACATCCAAAATATTGACCGTACCGTCATCGTTCATGTCGGCATTTTCACTGCCTTCGGTTGTTATCCCTAGTGCTATCTGTAGTGCCTTCATAACATCCAAAATATTTACAGTGCCGTCACCATTTAGATCGCCTGATGCGGTTATTTTGACAACCCCGGGCGTTACGTTGAAGTTTATAGGTTTTGCATCTTCATTTGTAATTAGATTGATTTTTGTTGTGTCAACCGCAACTGTCGAATTGTCCCATATATCACCTATAGCCTTAAATTTTATTTTAGCCAAAGAGCCGCTTGAGCCATTGAGATGTGTTAGTGAGTTACTGGTTGTCATTATGTGTATTTCTCCGGCTTTTGAGCTGTACGAATCTATATACCAGCCGTCTGTCAGGCTACCTGTTGTAACATTGTCATTGCAGCTCAACTCTAAAACATTGGGATTGTATGTTACATAGAATTCAAATCCTGAAACATCTGTAGAGTTGTCTATGTTTATCGGAACCTCCACACACTGACCTTTCGATATATTTTTTGAGCCTATTGTTATTTGTCTTGCAGCATTGTGTGCGCTTATGGTTATATTATCTGTATCCCAGATAGAACCGTGTGCAGTTTTTACTGTTAGCTGTATTGTGTAGTTACCTTCAACATCAGGAGTAAATTTTACATACTCATTGTTACTGCTTAATGTAGATGCATTATCTCCTGAGTTGTTTGTAAGCTCTGCGCTGCTTTTTGCTGGTTTTGATATGAATTCCCATTTATATTGCAGTAAGCCTTCATCTGTTGGACCTGTACTTTCTGATGCGTTTAGATTGAATTGTGTGCCTACGACCGCGTTGTTTGAGTCTGTTGTAATTTTTGCTGTTGGCGATTCTGCCGCAGTGATAGTGGCTTTTGCAGCTGCGCTGAGTTTTCCGTCACTAACAGTCAGTATGGCCGTATAATCCCCTTCCTGTGTAGGTGTAAATGTAACGGAGGAGGATGCACTCTCTGCAGTTGAAGATATTGAACCGTCAGGAGCAATAATCTGCCATTTATATGTCAGGATATCTTGATCGGGATCTGAGCTTTTATCACCACTTAGGGTGACTTCACTGTTTAAAGCTGCGGTTGTGGAGCTTATTGCGCTATCTCCACGGGATATAACAGCCGTAGGAGCACTGTTGTTATCTGATGTAACATTAAAGTCAAGTGTTGCTGTATCGCTTAAAGATGAAGTATCTGAGACTTTTAATACAGCTGAGTATGTTCCTACTTGGTCGGGTGTGAATGTTATGGTGCTGTTGTCACTTGATAATGTTAATGAGGCAAGGTTTCCATCCGGTTTATATATTTTCCACGCATAGCTTAGTGTATCGCCGTCTGGGTCCATGCTCTCTGCTCCGCTTAATGTCATATTATCGTCTTTAACTACGATAGAGCTGTTGTCTACCGATATTACTGCTACAGGAGCTCTGTTTGCACCGCTTACATTTATTGTTGTGCTGATTGCCTCACTGTCCTTTCTTCCGTCATTTACTATGAGCTGAATTTTGTAGGCACCTTCCTTGTCTGGTGTAAATTGTGTTGGATTTGTGCTTGCCGAGGTTAATGTAGCGCTACTTCCCTCAGGTTGTGAAACCATGCTCCATTTGTAGTTTAGCGAGTCGCCGTCTGTATCACTACCTGATCCGGTAAGGGTTATTTTATTACCCACCTTTACTGTTCCGCTGACGATTATGTTTGTTGCTACAGGGGCTGTGTTGTTATCTATTTCTGCCTGCGTTTTAAATTCAATCGTACATGTTTTGTCGCCGTCCATTGCAACCTTGCATGTGCTGTATGGTGATGAATCGTTGTTGCATTCTGCGCAGTCTCCATACCATGCGAATATTTGATATCCTGCATAGGGTGCAGCGGTCAAATATACATCTGTTCCATCATCAAATTTATCGGTGCATGTCTTGTTGTCGGATGAGCCTGTATCGCACAATATTTTTGCTGGGCTACTCGTAACCGTTCCGTGCCCTTTGAGCGTGACTGTCATATTGTCCTGTTCCTGGTTGACCGTAATATTCAGCTCTTTTGAGCCTGTCTGACCTTTATCGTCCATTGCCGTACACTTTGCAGCGTATGTGCCTTTTTCAGTATATGAGTATGTTGCGCTTGCAGTGTATGTCGCATTCTCAGTTGGGATATATGTTATTGAATCTGTAGTGCCGTCTCCGTTGAAATCCCAAAAAAATCTCTTGATTGAACCGTTATCGGCGGATGCAGTACATCTTAGAGTAACTACGAATGGCGCATCTCCATCTACTACACCGTCGATTGTAGTCAAATTATCTATTGTTATATTGTCAGATATGAGTGTACTGTTGTCATAGCCCGTATGCTGCGTGTCGTGTTTAAACATAGGCCATGCAGAATCAGCTAAGGTTGCTGTGCTGGTGTTGTCCAGAGATATTTTATACAGATAACCCGAGTTGCTTCCAATGTATATATTGTTGTCGTATAAGACCGGTGATGAGGATATGAATCCTCCAAGCTCCCAGCTTTTTTTTTCTAAACCTGTTGAGTTGTCGATTGCATACAGATATCCGTCGTATGAACCTACATAGATGTTTCCATCTGATGCTGCAAGTGGGGAGGATTTGATTTGGCCGTTTGTTTTATAGTGCCATTCTTCGTTACCTGTATCTGGATTTAGAGCATAAAGTGTCCAGTCGTCTGCTCCTACATAGAGTGTTCCGCCGTATCCGATAACAGGTTGGGATGTTATCCATCCTCCAATTGAGTGTGTCCATTTTGTGATGCCATATGGATATACGGCATATACGTTTCCATTTTGTGAACCCACATAGATCATGCCGTTTTGCCCAATGACAGGACCTGTCGGATTGCCTCCTATGTAAAGTTTCCATTTCAAAGAGCCGTCTTGTGTGTTGAGTGCGTAGAGATATCCGTCGTTCGATGAGAAATAGGCGGTTTTGTTGTCTGTATACAAGGCAGGTGGTGTTACGATATCTCCGTCTGTTGAGTATGACCACAGTTTATTTCCGTTTGAAGCGTTCAAGGCGTAGAATTTGTTATCGTCTGAGCCGACATATATTGTACTTTTATCAGCCGATATCGCCGGTGAGGATTCAACTGTCCCGTCTGCTTCGAATGTCCATTTAATAGTGCCGTCTTCATTAACGGCCAGAACTTTTTTGTCTCTTGTGCCTACATAGACAACCTGATTTGTGTTGTCTATGGCAGGTGACGATGTTATAGAGTAGTTGTCAAGAGGCCACCCGTTTATGCTATGGTTATTAGATATATTTATGGCTTGAAGTGCACCGTCTTGGGGTGCAATAAAAACAGTTCCGTTGTCAACTGCTGGTGAAAGCATCTTGCAGCAACTGCCGACATAGAACATAGGTGTTTCACTAGCCAAAGCCAAAGGACCAAAGAGAAAAACCAATAGCACTATAAACATGCTAATCTTTCTATACATGACAAACCTCCTTATTTTCATGCTGAAATTGAACCTAGCATAAAATGTTCCCTTTCTTGCAAAGATTTACTTAATTATCGGCTTAAAATTAAACTTAATTAATTTAGTGCATTTTTTTGCTTTTAGCTGTCTGTAATAATTTTTATATTGACTTTGAGTGTGAATGGATATAGCATTGTTAAAGGGAGTTATTTATTAACTTAGATTTTATTTTATTGGAGGTATTTAATGAAGCTTCACGAATATCAAGCCAAAGAGGTGCTGGCGAGCTACGGAATTCCTGTGCCTGATGGCAGAGTTACCCATTTTCCTTATGATGCATGGATGGTCTCAATGGAGTTGGGTTTGCCTGTTGTTTTGAAGGCTCAGGTTTTAACCGGAGGAAGAGGAAAAGCAGGTGGAGTGAAACTTGCTAAAACGTCTGACGAAGCCAGAGATATAGCACAGGAGCTGTTTGGTAAAAAACTTGTTACAAAGCAGACAGGACCTCAGGGTGTTGTGATTAGAAAGCTTCTTGTTGAAAAGGCTGCCGATATTGATAGAGAGCTTTATTTCTCCATAGTAATTGACAGAACAACATCAAGGCCAACTGTTATTGCATCAAAAAGAGGTGGTATGAGCATAGAAGAGGTTGCTGAGAAGTATCCGGAAGACATTATTAAGATTCCAATTGACCCTGCAGTAGGTTTTCTACCCTACCAGATTAGAAGGTTAAAATATGATTTGGAATTGACAGCACAAGAAAAGGAAGCCGCAAAGATATTTAGTGCTTTATATAAGGCGTTTTCTGAAAAAGATTGTTCTCTTCTTGAGCTAAACCCTTTGGTGGTGTTGAAGTCGGGGCACCTTTTGGCTGTTGATGCAAAGATGGATATAGACGAAAATGCTCTTTATAGAAGAAAAGATATATCAAAAATGAGGGATTTGACAGAATCAAACCCGGATGAACTTGAAGCCAGATTCTCAGGATTAAACTTTATTAAATTGGACGGCAATATAGGTTGTATGGTTAACGGTGCGGGTCTTGCAATGACGACAATGGATGTTATTAAACTGGCTGGTGGTGAGCCTGCAAACTTCCTTGATGTAGGTGGTGAAGCAACACCTGAAACTATCGCCAAGGGCTTTGAAATTATTACAAGAGATCCTGAAGTGAAAGCCATTTTTATTAATATATTTGGCGGTATAGTAAGGTGTGATAAGGTTGCAAACGGTATAATTCAGGCTTTGAAAACAGTCGATGTAAAGATACCGGTTGTTATCAGGTTGACAGGTATGAACAAAGAAGAGGGTATGGAGATTTTGAAAAAAGCACCCATGAAATTTCATATAGCAGAAGATTTGAGAGAGGCCGCTAAGATGGTATCTGAATTGTCGAAAAAGGCTGTCGCTGTTGAGAAAAAACCTGTCCAAAAAGCAGAAGAAAAGAAGGAGAAATAGATGGCTGTTTGTGTATATAGAACAAGTAGGGTTGTTGTTCAAGGTATAACAGGAAGAGAAGGAAAATACCATGCTTTGGCGTGCAGAGAGTATGGAACAAAAATTGTTGCAGGTGTAACACCCGGTAAAGGCGGTATGGATGTTGAGGGTATTCCGGTATACAACACAATGGAAGAGGCTGTACACAACACCCATGCAAATGTTAGTTTAATATTTGTTCCGCCTCCATTTGCAGCCGATGCTATCTTGGAAGCTGTAGGAAGTGGCATTAAAACCGTTGTTTGTATTACAGAAGGAATACCTGTTTTAGATATGGTTAAGGTCAAAAGGGTTATAGAAAAAGAGGGTGTAACATTGATTGGACCAAACTGTCCCGGCATTATAACACCCGGTGCAAGCAAAATTGGTATTATGCCCGGACATATATTTAAAAGAGGAAGTGTGGGTATAATTTCAAGGAGTGGAACACTACTTTATGAAACGGCAGATCAGATTACAAAGTCAGGATTGGGTCAGTCAACATGTGTCGGAATAGGTGGTGATCCGATTGTTGGTACGGATTATATTTATTGGCTTGAAAGATTTGAGAATGACCCGGAAACCGAAGCTGTCATGATGGTTGGAGAAATAGGTGGAAATGCAGAAGAAAAGGCTGCTGAATTCGTTCAAAAAGAGATGAAAAAACCTGTATTTGCATTTATAGCGGGAAGAACAGCACCACCAGGAAGAAGAATGGGGCATGCTGGTGCTATAATAATGGGAAAAAGCGGAACAGCCGAGTATAAATATGAGGTTTTAAAACAAGCAGGTGTTCACATTATAGAAAACCCTGGCTATATAGGGGAAACCATCTATAGCACTCTAAAGAATAAATACGACCTATAATCTTTATTGAGGTAGGGGATAATGCCCCTGCCTTTTTCTTTTCATGTTCGATAACGACATTGTTCTAAAAAAAATATATGCTCTTTATAAATTTCTGTTTTTTATTATAACGTTTCTGTTTTTTGCGCATATTAAGGATTTACACAGTGCTCCGGCTAATATTGTTTTTTTTGTTTATTTTTTGACTGTTGCACTGTTTTGGCAAATAGATAACGAACTTTTTGAGCTTTTTTCTTTGGTTTTGGATATAATATTTGCCTATTTTGTTGCAAAGTTGTTATTTGTTGAAGAGCTGATAATGTTTTCTATTGCTCCTCTATTTGCATCCTGTTTGTTGTTTTCTTATAGATTGTCGTGGATTTTACTTTTTTCAAGTTTTTTTGTTGTTTTGTTTTTTTCTGATGTTAATGTGATATTTGCAGTTATATCATATATTGCTGCTTTTGTTTCTTCGTATTTGTTGAGAGAGTCCATTAAGAATAAGAAGATGATTAAACAAAAAGAGGCTTTTGATAGAGAATTTGAAGATAAGATTGCCATAGCAAAAAGGATGTCCTTGGAGTTTGCACACGAAATCAGAAATCCGCTTATGGGTATTTCCGGTGCCGTAGAGATGCTAAAAAACGCAAAAAGCGAACAGGTAAAAAATGATATGATTAACATAGCTCAACAGGAGATAGAAAGGGCAAACAATCTTACAAAAGATTTTCTTAATCTTGAAAAACCGTACAAATTAAATAAAACAGCCGTTGATGTGTGCAGTTTTTTAAATGATTTTGCAAGAAAGAAACAGGGCATAATAACAATAACAATAAATTGTAAAAACAGCGCCACAATCAATGCAGATAGAGCCATGTTTGAAAGATTGTTTGATAATCTAATAAGAAATTCCCAAGAAGCTAAAGCTTCAAAGGTTTCTATTGATGTTTTTCAAGACGGCATGTATACTGTTATTGTCGTAAAGGATAACGGTGTCGGTATAGATCTTGACAAAATTGATGGAAAGCAGGTATTTATGCCATTTTATACCACTAAAGATCAGGGTAGTGGACTTGGTCTTGCTATATGCAAGCAGATTGTTGAGCTTCATAATGGTTTCATTGAAATAAATGACACGCATTCTTTTAAGATAACAATAGGGGATTAAGTATAGTGTCTGATGGATCTGTTTTGATTGTGGATGATGAAAAAAACATAAGGGGCATATTAAAAACATTTCTTGAAGAAAATGGCTATGATGTATGCGCAACAGATAAATTTAAAAATATCTCGAAATTTCAAGATATGGACATTGTTCTTTTGGATGTCAGGCTACCGGATGCAAATGGCATTGATTCCATACATGTCATAAAAGAGCTGTTTCCATATTCTGAGATTATTATAATAACAGCCTATGAAAAGGATGCTCAAAGTGCTGTAAAGGCAATGAAAAACGGTGCTTTTGATTATCTTGTTAAGCCTTTTAAGTTGGATGAGTTGTTGTTTGTTATAAATAATGCCATGGAAAAGGTTGCCCTAAAAAGAGAAAACGAAGAGCTAAGATCAGCAGTCAACAACATGAAAAACGGATTCTATGACATGGTAGGGTTAAGTAGCGAAATGAGGTCTGTATATGACCAAATTAAAAGAGTTTCCACTTCGAATATTACCGTATTAATAGAAGGTGAAAGTGGAACGGGCAAAGAGTTGTGCGCAAAAACCATACATGAAATTAGCAAAAGAAAAGGTAAATTTATTGCCATCAACTGTGCTGCAATCCCCGATAATTTGTTGGAGAGTGAACTTTTTGGATATGAAAAGGGAGCATTTAGCGGTGCAACATCTACAAAAAAAGGTCTTTTGGAAGAGGCGGATTTTGGAAGCGTTTTTTTGGATGAAATAGGAGATATGCCGATAGAACTTCAAGCCAAAATGCTTAGATTTCTTGAGGGTTTTGAACTAAGAAGGCTTGGCGTCAATAAAATCAAAAAGGTTGATGTAAGAATTATTGCAGCAACAAATAAAAATCTTGCTGATGCCGTAAAGAGCGGTGCTTTTAGAGAGGATTTATTTTACAGATTATCCGGTTTTATCATAAAGATTCCACCTTTGAGAAAACGAAAAGAGGATATACCTCTTCTTGTCAAGCATATATTGAGTTCCATAGAAAAACGGGACAAAAAGAAATATTCTTTAACCTCTCAAGCCTTAAAGGCTCTTATTTTGTATGATTATCCGGGAAACATTAGAGAGCTTTACAACATTATCAACCAATCAGCCATTATGAGCGATGGAACTATTTCCTATGAAATCCTTCCAAAATATGTTTTGTCATCTGATAATGGGTACATGGACACCGTTGGTGGCAGTTTGGATGATAAAGTTGAAAATTATGAAAAACAGATTATTATAGATGCACTAAAAAAAGCCGATGGTGTTAAAATGAAGGCAGCAAAGATTCTTGGCGTTTCTTTTAGATCTCTGCGCTATAAGATAAAAAAATATAATATAAAATAATATAGAGCAGATTACACCACTAAATATCGGTTTTCTTAATAGCTTTTTTTGCTGCATTTTTGGCAAGTTGATCTGCAATTTCGTTTCCTTTTATGCCGCTGTGAGACTTGACAGCAATCCATTCTATGGAATCTATATTTTCTTGATAATTGCATATTTCAAAAAGCAGCCTCTTGTTTTTCTTTGAAGTTTTATCTCTCAAAGGGAAGTTTGTTTTGTTTAGCTTGTTTTTTTGCTTAATGAGCTTGATAAAATAATCACAGTCTGTATAGAGTTTTATGTTGAGCGGTTTAACATGCAGTATGAAAGAGCTTATGTATTCCAGTGATTTAACTATAGCGAAAAGCTCTGCATAAACCGGCTCTTTGCATTTACATGAGCCTGAAAATTCTATGGTTTTGTTATTGCCCAACATCATATATACTCCCCAGCCACCTATATTTTGATTTACAAAACAACTTCCGTCTGTGTATACGCATATTTCCATACCTCTATTATAAACTTTGTTTTATTGTGTTACAATAGTTTGATACACGACAAAAAAGGTTTATAATAGATAATATAAAGTTGTGGAGGTTTGAAAATGAAGAAGTTTGTTATAGCGTTTATTCTATTTGTAGTCATTGTTATTGCGGGTATGTATGGGGTTTTATTTACCGATTTTGGAAACAATTTATTAAAACCAAAAGTCCAATCAAAAATCCATAAATATCTTTCTGAAGATTTTTCTTTGGATACATTCAAGCTAAGACCTTCATCTTTTGCAGTTATTATGAAGAGCCGCAGCGGTTCAGAGATTAATATTAAGGGGTTGTTTGGTATATTTTCAAACAATATTAACGCACATTACTATATAAGATTGTCGAAAAACGACTCTATACATATAAAAAAACAGACAATAAAAGGACCTTTTTGGGTAAAGGGCAAAATTATCGGTAATGTAAAATCAAAACTAAACATAGACGGTAAAAGCAATATAGCAAATTCAAAAACAGAATACGCATTTACCTTGAAGAAGATGTCTTTTGCATCTTTTAGCTTAAATGCCGTAAATGTTCATATAAGCAAGCTGCTTGAAACGGTTAATAGACCTGCCTATGTGGAGGGTATAGCTAATATCAAATCGGATTTGGATGATATATCGGATGATGATGACATTTCGGGCATCGTTTTTGTAAATGTGCCGAAAGCCGTTTTGAATAAAGTTTTGATAAAAAAGGATTTCGGATTTGAACTTCAGGGAAGCAGTGAGATTGGTTTGGAACTAAACTCAAATATAAAAGGTAAAAAAGCCTATTCAAAAATAAAGGTATCATCGATTTACGGCTCCTTGTTGTGTAAAAATGCCGTGATAAAACTTAAGAATATGAGTTTAAAATCGGATTATGTACTCGATATTCCTAATCTTGACAAGTTGTATTTTTTGACAAAGAGACATTTAAAAGGGAGTGTTGTATTAAACGGCAGTATAAAATACAAAAAAGACAGCGCAGAAATTACAGCCCATTCAAACATTTGGGGTGGAAAACTTGATGCAGTATTCAAAAACGGGCAGATAAGAGGAAAAGCAAACGGGATTGATATTGTGGGCTTGACAGATATGCTGATGTATAAGAGATTTTTTTCCTCAAAAGGTAGTCTTGAATTTAACTACAATATATTTTCAAAAAAAGGTGCTGCAAGCGGAACATTTTTAAATGGGCATATCCTGCCAAACAGAATGGTTCTTTTGGTTAAATCTGTTGCAGGATTTGATTTAACAAAGGAGATTTACAAAAAAACTACAATAAACAGCAAAATAGACAATAAAAAGGTTGTTTTAAATTTTGATATGGCAAGCAGATTGACAAATCTAAGCACAAAAGGTGCAAGACTGAATTTTGAAACAGACAAAGTGGATGCACTTGTATCTGCAACTATTAAAAAAAATACGATGAAAATAACCATCAAGGGTGATATGAATAAACCGAAAATAGGTATAGACATCAAAAAAACCATAAAAAAGAATATTGAAAAAAAAGTAAAAAAAGAGATTAAAGGCCTTATTAAAGGTATTTTTAAATAAACAGCGGGGCTGTAATTTTTGTTATAAATGCCAAAATCAGAGCAAGGGCGGTTGTACCGACAGTAATGAGCATGCCCCCTTTTGTTCCTATTTCTTTATTTATGGCGGCAATTGTTGCAACGCAGGGTATATAGAATATGACAAATATGGTAAATGTAAGCATCTGGGTAGGGCTCATAACGCTGCTCAGCATGGATATGCTTGATAGCCCCAAAGCCTGATAAAGCATGATAAGCGTAAGCTCTTTTTTTAATATACCGAATATTAAAACAACACCCAAAGCTGACGGAAGCCCCAAAAAACCGGTCAATACCGGCTTAAATATATTATTGATGTATGGATTTAGGTTGTAATAAGAGATAAGCGTTAGTACAATGCTGCCGACTATTAACATAGGAATTGCAAGATATACAAAATCTTTGACCTTGTGCCATGTCTTTAAAAGCAGTGTTTTTACGGTGGGCATTCTGTATGGGGGTATATCTATTATCATTTCAGGGCTTATTCCGGGAAGCATCTTTTTTAAGATAACGCCGCTAACTGCTATAACAAACAGATTTAAAGCATATAAAGCTATCACATACTGCCATCCCAAAAAATAACCCACAAGTCCCATGATTACAGTTGTTCTTGCAGAGCAGGGTACAAGCGATGCCAGAAAAGCCGAGATATACTTTTCTTTTTTGCTTTTTAGGATTCTGATTGCCATAATAGCAGGTACACTGCATCCGTAACCGGCAACAAACGGTATAACACTTGTTCCGTGGATGCCCATTTTGTGCATTGTGGAATCCATAAGATATGCAATACGGGGCAGGTATCCCACATCTTCAAGTAGCGATATAATAAATAAAAACGGAAGCAGGTAAGGCAGGGCTATGCCGATAGCAGCGCCTATCCCGTCTGCGGCACCTTTTGCTATGGCAAAGACCAGTTTGTTTGTTATCAATTGAGCAAGATAGTTGTCAACTGTATCAAAGATTGATATGACAAAATTTTCAATAGGTGAACCACCTGTGAAAACTCCGTAAAATATTGCGACGAATATTGCAAGCATAAAAACATACCCCAAAAACGGATGCATTAAAAAGTCGTCAATGCGTGACTCTATGCTTTTTTTTGGAGGTTTGGTTAGTTTTGTTGAGTGTTCGAATATGTTCATACACAATGCGTGTCTTTGATTTATTATAGTCATACCATTATTTAATTTATCTTTTGCAATATTAAGCAAATCTTTACATGGTGAGTTTTCCACGACTTCTTCACATTCCGAGAAGCCTTCTATCGCTTTGATTGCCACAAGTTTGGACGGCCATTTTATATCTTTGACATTCTCGGCTATACACCCCGAGAGGTTTTTTATGGTTTCTTCTGCCTCTTTCTGATACACGCACCGTTTTTTGGGTTTTTGAGCGTTTTGTATACTTGCAAGAAGCTCTTTTATGCCTTTACCTTTTTTGGCAATAATGGGTACAATCTTTACGCCTATTATCTCTTCAAGCTTTTTTGTGTCAATCTGAATACCCTTTTTTTTGGCTTCATCCATCATATTCAAAGCCACAATCATTGGTTTTTCCAATGCCATCAATTCAAGGGTTAATTCTATGCTGCGAATAAGCATAGAGGCATCAATAATATTTACAATTACATCAATATCCATTGAGAATAGTGCTTTTACAGTTTCTTTTTCGGCATCGTCATACCAGCTTAGAGAGTATGTGCCGGGAAGATCCACTACCTCTACAAGCTCATTGTCTATATATGTTGTTCCTTTTGTATATGTTACTGTGGCGCCGGGAAAGTTTGCAGCGAGGCTTTTGTAGCCGGCTATTTGATTAAAGAGTGTGCTTTTGCCGCAGTTTGGCTGACCTACAAGGGCAATGGTTGTCATACTAGTTCTTCGACCTCTATTTTTGCGGCAATGCCCCTTCCTACAACTATGTCTGAGCCGTTTAAGCTTACCATAAAAGGTCCCCTTAGAGGGGCTTTTCTTTTTAACTCTATTTCAACACCCGGCAGTATGCCAAGCTTAATTAGTCTGTCTTTTGAGTGGCATCCGCCTTCTATGGCAACAACCCTATATACCTTTTCTGTTTCTGCATCCACCAGCTTCATTGTATGGAAGTCTATACTTGAAACGACAGTTAGTCAAGCCTGTCGTTTTTGAGTTTTGATATTTCTTCTTTTAAAAATTTAATATCTTTTTTTATGGATAACAGTATAAAGGGCACAGATAACCACAGCAAGAATACAGAAATAACAACAATCCAAAATAATACAACAAATAGTATAGATAGTGTACCCTCAAATGACTTTTGAACGGCAAAGCCAAAACTATTAACCATTTTTAACACCGACAACGGCAACAAACCCACCTTCACCAAAGCCTTCTTTTGAGGGCTGTTTCTCGTTTATTGTTTTTATGCTGTCTCCAAAAAGCGTCTGGCGGACTGTTTTTATCTCAAATCCCGTCTGCTGCAGCATCTCTTCAATCTCTTGGGTCGAGAAGAATGTTACATTTTTGTAGAATTTGCCCTTTTCTTTTTTGTTAAGATACTCTTTGCCTATTTTGCTTTCTTTATCAACAATTGCAACAATAATTTCTCCGTTTGGTTTAAGAATTCTGTTTATTTCTTTTAAGGCTTTCACGGCATCGTTTACAAAACAGATTGTTACGGCAATAAGTGCAAAATCGTACTCTTCGTCCTTTATCGGCAGCTTTTCGGCATATCCGTATACAGCATTTATACCGCGTTCTTTTGCTACTTTTGCCATCTCTTTTGACGGCTCAACACCGTCTTTTATACCAAGAGGATAGGCAAAGCGTCCGCTTCCCACGCCTATTTCTATACCTTTTTTGTTTTTGGGTGTAACCTCTTTAAGCATTTCAAGTTCACTTTCATATACGGCTTTGTTTTTATCAAACCACTCCTCGTATTTTTCCCAACATTCCTCAAAAACATCAATATTTTTTTTGGCTTCGATGTAGTAGTTTATTGCTTTGTATATGTCTTTTTCATCAACGAGAACACTTTCTATGCCGAGTTTGTTTATAAGACGCTCCCTTGATTTTTGTCCCATATTCTTTGCTATAAATGTTTTGACATCCGAAAGAAAATTTACAATCAAATCCGGATCATCGTGGTGTTTTCCGCCTCCTGCGTATGGATTCTCTCTCTGCTCTATCAAGCTGCCGTTTTCGTCAAAAATACTGTAGATGGGCGATACGCCAAAATGTCCTATCCATATACTTTTTTTGTCTTTTTGGGTTGATACGGCTATGAACTTTCTCATAACTACACCTCTTTTTTAAACTTTATTTTCTGCAATTGTATAGAAATATATTTTGTCTGCAAGAGAAATAATTTATATATTTCTAAGTTCTTGAATGATTTTGTCTATTGAGCCTCTGTTTTTTATTCTTGAGGGCTTCAGGTTTTGCAGCAGCAGCTCTCTTAATACATATTTGTTGTCTGCAATGTAATAGTTTTCAATTTCTTTGAATAATGCTTTCTGGTTGAAAATATTTTTTCCGCTTATTAAGGGTTTGTTAAAATAGGCAACCTCAATAGGGTTGTGCCCGCCAAATTCTCCGAATGCACCCCCGAGTATAACAATATCGGCTATTGCATAAAAATTTATAAGTTCCCCCATTTTGTCAACAAGTACTATGTCTTTATCTATTATTCCGTCAAACCGTTTTGCGCTTAGATTACGTGTTTTTGAAAAGCTGTCTATTACAGACCAGACGATGTTAAAACGCTCTGGATGGCGGGGAACAATAACAAGTGAAAACTTTTTAAAATCAACAGCATTGAGTATCAGCGTTTCCTCATTTTTGTGAGTTGAGCCTGCAACGATTATTGGTTTTTTGGTTTCGTTTATGTAGTGTTTTGAAACTTTAAACTCTCCTGCTGTTTTTATATTGCCTGCAACAGCTATGTTTTTTGCACCAAGGGCGGCAAGCCTTTCAGCGTCTTTTTGGCTTTGTGCAAACACTGTATCAACATATTTAAAGAGCAGTTTGTAGAAGAATTTGAACTGCAGATATTTGTGATAGCTTTTATCGCTAATTCTTGCATTGATTAAAGCGGTTTTTTGGCAGCGTTTTTTTGCTATAAAAAACAACATAAGCCAAAGTTCAGCTTCCATAACAACAAGATATCTACACTTTTTTATCCAGAAAGGCAGAAATATTTCAAAAGGTAGAAATCTGACATCTGCATTTTTGTATTTTTTTGCCTCCTCAAAGCCTGTATTTGTAACTACGCTTATATTGACGCTGCCAAAGTGTCGAATGATGGGCAGCAAAGACCTTGTTTCTCCCAAAGAGCATGAGTGAAACCAGTAGGCATTGTTTTTAAACGGCGGATTGTTTTTTAGAAAAAATCGTGCCGGTACGGATAATCTGTATCTTGGAAAAAAACTTGCAGCTATCAAAAATGGTACAGCAATGATATAGGAAACAAGCAAAAAAATGTAGTATATATAAATCATGCTATCCCTTTAATTTTATGTTAAATGTGACTGCATAATAAAAAATAAACATGGAAGCCATTTTATTTTTCTGATATTTTTTTGTCAATGTTGTTTGGACATATCTGCCCATTCGTTAAGAAAAATATTTGACTTTTTAGATTTTATACACTAATGTGTGAAAAATAATATTTTTAACATTTTGAAAAAATGTGGAAGGTGTGTGAAAGATACTTAGAGCCTTTAAAGATAGAAGTATAAAAACAAAAATTATTTTAATATATGTTGTTTCAATCACCTTTATAGGAATTATAGGTTATTTCTATTACATCTACGGAAACATCAAGGTTATAAACCATGATGTTGCAACATACAGGCAAAAACTGATTGATAAAAAGAGGCAGGCAGTTGAAAATATGGTTAATGTAGCAATAAATCAAATTAATGTTTTATATAAAGAATATGCAGACGGAGAAATCAGTAAAGCAGAAGCAAAAGACGAGGCTATTAAGATGATATATTCTGCAAGGTATAACATTGGAGATAGTCAGGCAAACTATATTTGGATAAACACGATTGACGGAATAATGGTTGTAGATCCGCCAAAACCCGAGCTTAATGGAAAAAATGTTTGGGATTTTAAAGACAAAAACGGTGTTTCTCTGTTTAGAGATATGGAAAGAGTTGTTAAAACAAATGGTTTTGGGTATGTGCATTACTGCTGGCCCAAACTTGGAAAGCCAAAAAATGTCTGTTATCCGAAAATGTCATATGTAAGATTGTTTTATCCATGGCAGTGGATTGTAGGGAGCGGATTTTATCTGGATTCTATACAAAAACAGATAGATGAATACTCCAAAAGAAAGAAACACGAAATGTTTAGGATGATCCTTTTAAGCTTTCTTCTCGGCGGAGGTGTTTCTTGTGTATCCGGTGTGGTGTTCTATGTCATTATATCTCGTATGGTTTATCATTTGTATAAAGTTGGAGAGGTGTCGGGTAAATTTGTTTATGAAGAGATAAATAAAGACTTAAAGCTACCCTATGAATCCAAGGATGAACTTGGTTATTTAGTGGGTAATTTTAATGCATTTATAGATGAAAATTACAAATTAAGCCTATTTAAGAAAACTATAGAAGAAGATAGAGATATAGAGAGTGTTTATGCTAGAATAGAAAATCTTTTAAAGGGCGAATTTGATATTAAGGAGTTTTCTGTATACGAGGTAAACAACAGCAAAAATGCTTTAAAAAATGTTGTGTTGTCGGGCAATGAACTGTACTGTAAGCATGATGTGCTAATTGATTCAACACTATGCCGAGCAGCAAGGACAGCTTCTGAAGTTTCTTCTTTTGAAGAAAAGGGTGTATGTTTAAGTTTTGCAAAGAAGGATAAAAAGAATCATATATGCATACCTTTAATGATTGGTGGAGGGGTCGGAAGTGTAATTCAGATTGTGTTTAATAATGACATAGAATATGCCGATGTTGCAAAGAATGTTAAAAGGATTAAGAAATTTTTAAAAGATGCTGCTCCTGTTATAGATTCCAAAAGGCTTCTTGCTCAGCTTCAGGAATCTAATGTCAGAGACCCGCTGACCAATCTCTACAACAGACGTTTTCTTGATGAGTTTGCATCGACATTTTCAGAATCAATAAAAAGAAGAAACACTCAAGTCGGTATTTTGATGTGTGATATAGATTTCTTCAAGCAGGTTAATGATGTTTATGGGCATAATATAGGTGATGAGATGTTGAAGGTTGTTGTAAATTCCATATATAAAGCTGTAAGAGAGGCAGATATAGCAGTTAGATACGGAGGGGAGGAATTTCTTATTCTTCTTCAGGATGTCAACGAAAATTCGGCTTTGGATGTCGCAGAAAGAATTAGAACTAATGTGGAGAGTGCTGAGATAGCCGTATCCAACAGCATCATAAAAAAAACTGTCAGTATAGGTGTTTCCATATTCCCTTACGACTCCGAAGATTTTTGGAAGTGTGTAAAATACAGCGATGTTGCTATGTATAAGGCAAAAGAAAGCGGTAGAAATAGGGTTGTCAGATTTGAGGAGTCTATGTGGGAAAGTGAAGAATACTAATTTAAATCTCCTTTAGCGTATCTATAAAACTTGAAAAGAATTGATTATTGTTATATCTTTATGCGTAAACAAAATTGAGGGGTTCTTTGTTATGTACGACTGTATAAAAAATATTAAAGAGAAAAAAATCCAAAAAATAGAAAACGAGATTTTTTTGGTGTCGGAGAAGCATATTTTAAAGGCAAGAAACGGTGATGATTATGTGGGCTTGAAGCTTAAGGATAAAAGTGGTGTTATAGATGCAAAGATATGGAACAATCTTTTATATCTTGAGAATAGATTTGAAGAGGGTGATTTTGTAAAGGTTAAGGGTGAGAGTAATTTTTATAATGATAATTGGCAGATAATAATAAAGGATGTGGAAAAAATTGATGACAACAATGTCAATAAAACCGACTTTTTGCCGTCTTCTTCAAGGGATGGAGAGATTATGAAACAGGAGCTGTTTGCCCTTATAAATAATGTGAACAGTCAGTCTTTCAAAAAACTCCTTTTGTCCATATTTGAAGATAAGGAGTTTCTCGATAAATTTTGTGTGGCACCGGCAGCAAAGGCAATGCATCATGCATATGTTGGCGGATTGCTTGAGCATACCGTATCCGTTGGAAAAATAGCAAAAGAGATGTCTGAATATTATAATGATATTGATGGTGATTTATTAATCACATGTGCTTTATGTCACGATATAGGCAAGGTCTATGAGTTAGACCCTATTACCTTTAACTACACAACACAAGGCAAGCTCATAGGCCACATAATGATTGGATACACGATTGTTCAAGGCAAGATACAACAGCATAAACTATTATCCAAAGAAAAAGAAATGGATCTGCTTCACTGTATTTTGAGCCATCACGGAGAGTATGAATACGGGTCCCCGAAGAAGCCGAAAACAAAAGAGGCTGTGCTGTTTAACTTGATTGATGTTCTTGATTCGAGGATGCAGCCAGTTTTGAATGCACATATTAATGCCAACTCAGGATGGAGTGATATGGTTAGAATAATAGGCAAAAGCATCTATGCGCCGAAAAAAACAAATGAGCTTTTCAAGTAAGTATATAGCATTTGAAGGTATAGATTCCTGTGGAAAGAGCACTCAGGCTCGTATGTTTTGCGAATTTTTAAAAAATCAGGGATATGAGCTGTTCTGCACAAAAGAACCGGGCGGCGGTGCCATTGATATGTGTATTAGGGATATCTTGCTGCATGGTTCTATTTTGCCTAAAGCCAAAATGTTTATGTTTTTGGCCGACAGAACCATTCATATGGAGATGGTGAGAGAAAAACTTAACACAGGCAGTATTGTTATCAGTGACAGGAGCCTGTTTTCGACGATTGCATACCAGTGTTTTGGTGACGGATTAAGCCTTAAATTTGTAGAAGAGGCTAACAGGTATGCAACAGACGGTCTTTTGCCGAACTTGACTTTTGTTATAGACGTAAAAATAGACACAATGGATAAGAGGATTAAGAGTAAAGATTCAATTGAATCCAAGGGAAGAGAATTTTTCAAAAAAGTGAAAGAGGGCTATAAATATATACAAAAACAGTATAACAATGTTTATGTGATAGACGGCGAGAGAACACAAGAAGAAATATTTAGGGATATTATTGAAATATGGAAAAATCATTAGAAAGGTTTAGTGTTTTTATACTCAACCATTCACCAAAAGATGATGCGTTGAGTTTTTGTAAAGAACTTGGGATTGAAACTGGTAATGTGGCTGTGTTTGATAAGCCTACAATAGAAAACATAAGGACAATAAAAAAGTTAAGTTCTCTGTCTTTTGAACACAAAAGAGCTTTTTTGCTAAAAGATGTCGGTATTATTCAACAAAATGCTTTATTGAAATTACTTGAAGAACCCTATCCTTTTGTATATTTTATTTTTTACGGAGAAGGCGAGCTTTTGGATACCATCAAATCCAGAGCTTATTTGATAAACAAAAAAGTTAATTATGCAGAGGATGAGAAATTGTTGAAGGCTGTTATAGAGAAAAACATATCCGAACTTCTTTTGATTGCATATTCAATGCAGACTCTTGAAAAGCAGAAGAATATAAACTCTCTGGAGTATGTGGCAAGAGAGCTGTCTTTGCTTGGAGAATCTAAAAAAACAGAAATTATAAACAGGGAGCTTGTAAGATTTAAAAAATTCAATTTAAATCAGAAATTGTTTTTGTTTGCTCTTTTTTCTAAATTGTTTGGGGGCGTTGAAGAATGAATATAGCTTTGGTTGAATTTAGTAGGGCGGGTCAGCTGTACCCGTTTTTTTATAAACATGAAGAACTTTCTGTGGGTGATCGGGTTGTTGCAGAATATGAGCGCGGAGTGAATATCGGAACGGTTATGAAGCTCAAGAAGCTTGAGAGTGTTTCTGATGATTTGCATTTTATTCTAAGAAAAGCAACGCCTGAGGATTTGGAAATCTATGAAGAAAACAACCGTTTATCGAAAGAGGCTTTTAGAGTATGCAGAGAGGAAATAGTAGCTTTTGGTCTCAATATGAAGCTTGTTAAGGTTGAATACATGCTCGATAGGAGCAAGATAGTATTCTATTTTGTTGCGCCGGGAAGAGTTGATTTTAGAAACCTTGTAAAAAAACTTGCATCTTCTTTTAAGACAAGAATTGAAATGAGACAGATTGGTGTTAGGGATGAGGCAAGGATAACAGGCGGTTTGGGATTGTGTGGAGATGAGTTGTGTTGTTCCCGTTTTTTAAGAACATTCAACCCTGTTTCTGTTAAAATGGCGAAGGATCAGAATTTAAATATAAATGTAAAGAAAATATCCGGTGCATGTGGAAGGCTTATGTGTTGTTTGTGGTATGAGCATGGTTTATATGAGGATTTTATGAATATTGCTCCGCCAATGGATTCCATTGTACAAGCCGGGGATGTAATAGGTAAAATTGTATACATAAATCCCATCAAAAAGACTGTCATTATTAAAAACAAAGAGAATCTTATGATAGAGGTTGATGTTGCCGATGCAGAAGAAATAATAGATGAAGGAGAGTAGAATGAGTGATTTTAACAAAGAGATATGTTACATTACGACGCCCATATACTATGTAAACGATGTTCCTCATATAGGACACTCATACACAACTATAGCCGCAGATACTCTTGCACGATACAAAAGATTTCTCGGTGAGGATGTGTTTTTTTTGACAGGTACGGATGAACATGGTCAGAAAATTCAAAAAACTGCAAAATCAAAAGGTGTAACCTCGAAACAGCTTGCAGACAGTGTTGTTGTTAATTTTCAAAATTTGTGGAAAAAATTGGATATAACAAACAACTTTTTCGTTAGAACAACAGATAATTATCATATAAAATGCGTACAAAACGCATTCGAAAAACTCTACGAAAAAGGAGATATTTACAAAGGAGAATATGAAGGTTGGTATTGTATTCCTTGCGAGAGCTACTACTCGGAGATTGAAATAGGTAGTGAGAGGCTCTGCCCTTCTTGCGGTCGAAAGGTGGATATGGTAAAAGAGGAAAGCTATTTTTTTAAACTCTCTGCATACGAAGATAGGCTGCTGCAGTTTTATGAAGCAAACCCCGACTTTGTTTTGCCGAAGACAAGATATAACGAAATTATAAGTTTTGTAAAAAGCGGTTTGAGGGATTTGAGTATAACGAGGACGTCTTTTGATTGGGGTGTTCCTGTTCCGTTTGATGATAAACATGTCATTTATGTCTGGTTTGATGCTTTGTTAAACTATATCAGTTCTATAGGGTATGCTGAGAGTAGAGATGAATTTTTTAAAACTTGGCCTGCTGATGTTCACTTTGTGGGTAAGGATATTTTGAGATTCCATGCCGTTTATTGGCCGGCTTTCTTGATGGCTTTGGGTTTGCCTATGCCCAAACATATAGCAGCTCACGGATGGTGGACTGTTGATGGTAAAAAGATGAGTAAATCTTTGGGTAATGTTGTTGACCCAAATGATATGATAGAAAGATATCCTCGTGATGCCTATAGGTATTTTTTGTTAAGGAATGTCCCTTTTGGACTTGACGGGGATTTCTCCGAAAAAGAGCTTATTGAACGTATTAATTCCGAGCTTGTTAATGATTTAGGGAACCTTTTAAATAGAAGCATAACGATGGTTGAAAAATATACAGATGGCGTTGTTGAAAAGCCCGCAGCAGTATCGGGTGATTCGTTGGATGCGAAAGCTAAAGAGGTTTTTGAAAATATTCAGCGCTCTTTGGATATATTCAGATTTGATGAGGCTTTGTCCGATATATTTGAATTCATTCGCTTCAGCAATAAATATATCACGCAGAAAGAGCCGTGGAGTTTAAAGAAACAAGGCAAAGAAGAAGAATTGAAAGAGGTTTTGTATAATATAATTTCTGCTTTGAAATTTATTGCTGGTGTGGTCTCTCCTTTTATGCCTGATACAGCAGATAAGATATTTTCGCAGCTTGGTTTTGATAAATCTGTTTCTGAATATAACTATAAATTCTTTACGGATTTTTACTCAATAGACAAAACGGTTGTTAAAAAGGGCGATGTGATATTTGAAAGGATAGAGGAAGAAAAAAAGAGTGATAAAAAGAGTAAACAAGAAGAAGTGCAAAAAAAGAAGATTTCAATAGACGAATTTTTTAATGTTGACTTGAGAACAGCAAAGGTGCTTGATGCTGTCAGTGTTGAAAAATCCAAAAAACTGCTTAAATTAACAATAGATGTAGGTGAAGACAAACCAAGAACTCTTGTTGCGGGACTAAAGGAGTATTACAAACCGGAAGAGCTTATTGGCAGAACAATAGTGGTGGTTGCAAACTTAAAACCTGCAAAGCTCATGGGAATTGAATCAAACGGAATGCTTCTTGCTGCAAAGGATGGGAAATCGTTGGCGCTTCTTGGTGTTTCAGGTGAAGTGGCACCGGGGGCTAAAATAGGATAAAAAGGAGGTATGGGTGTTGCAGATTAATCACTCTAACCCCATACTGTACTACAAATTAGACCCGGGAGAGTGGGGTTCATCAAGCGCAGCAACAGCCTCAAACTCAATCTCTCGGGTTGCATCTCATGAGTCAAGCAACCTGCAGCGATTTGAAAGCAAGGCAAATAAAGAAGGTTGCTATATTGTGGATAAAGATTTGTATCTCAATCTTGTTAAGCAAGGTAGCTATCTTGCCGCAATAAGCGGACATTCCTCCGTTGCCACCTACTGTCCGAAAAAAGATAAAACCGAACGTATAAAATCCGGCATAGGTTCTAAAATTAATGCAAGAATTACAAAATATACATATGACGAATTTAAGCTAAAAACCATGTTAAAAGCTGTAAAAAGCAACTCTCTTAAAAGCATCTACAAAAATGATTTAAAAAAGATAGAATCAAGAAAACTTGAATTGCAGCAGAAAAAAATGAGAATTTATACTCAAATCACACTCCTTTTGGCTCAAAATATAAAGTTTGACCCCTCTATGATAGATATTTCTGTTTAACAACATACAATTTTGTGAACACACTTACAATAATGTAATTTATTTTCTTTGAACAGCTTTTATAATTTATTGTATATGTTGTTATCATAGTAATGGAACTATAATTGCTTATTTTTAGCATAAGAAATTATTTGCGGGGGTTATGTATGAGGTTGTTATTTATTTTTGTTTTTATAGCTATGTTTCCATCTTTTGCATTTGCATCATCCAGCGGTATAAATAGCGGAGATACGGCATGGGTTTTAATTTCTGCCGCTTTAGTTATGATGATGACACCTGCCGGTTTGGCTATCTTTTACGGAGGTATGGCAAGGAGCAAAAACATTTTAAACTCCATGGGCATGTCCGTTGTTACATTTGCCATTGTCAGTATTTTGTGGATTGTATATGGTTATACACTTGCCTTTGGAACAGACACAGGCGGCATTATAGGAAATTTTAAATATCTTTTTATGGATGTTGATATTAATGAGGTTGCAAGTGGTACTCATATTTCTGTTTTTGCATTTAGTGCATTTCAACTTACATTTGCAGCCATAACAACAGCTTTGATTAGTGGTTCAATTGTTGAGAGAGTAAAATTTTCATCGTGGGTTGTTTTTAGTGTTATATGGTTTAGCTTTGTTTATATTCCTCTTGCCCACTGGGTTTGGGGTGGGGGTTGGCTTGCAAAGATGGGTATTGCCGATTTTGCCGGAGGGCTCGTTGTAGAGACTGCATCTGGCATATCCGGACTCGTTTTTGCGTTGGTACTGGGTGCAAGAAGGGGGTTTAAAAAGACCTCAATGCCGCCATCATCCATAGCTCTGACAGTTTTTGGAGCAGCTATGCTTTGGTTCGGGTGGTTTGGATTTAATGCAGGAAGTGCTTTATCCTCAGGTGCTTTGGCCTCAAATGCTTTTTTGACAACCAATACGGCAGGTGCAATGGGTGCTGTTGCTTGGATGGTGTTGGACTGGATTATGCATAAACACCCCACTATGCTCGGTGTTGCATCCGGTGCCGTTGCAGGACTTGTTGCCATCACTCCTGCCGCCGGTTTTGTTAACAACGAAGGGGCGATTGTTATAGGTACCGTTGCCGGTCTTATAAGCTGGTTTGCAACGGGATACTTAAAATATAAATTTTCGTACGATGACTCTTTGGACGTTTTTGGCGTACACGGATTAAATGGTATGTGGGGAATGATTTCTATAGGTATATTGGCAGATCCGAAGGTAAACGGTGTTGCAGGACTCATCTATGGTGGATATAGTCAAATGTCTGTTCAGTTAATCGGTGTTTTGGCTGTTGTATTTTTTGTTGCAATAGGCACTCTAATCTCGATTAAGATTACATCTGTTTTAACAAATGGCTTGAGGGTGGACGAAGAGGATGAGGTTAAGGGGTTGGATATCGCCGTTCATACAGAAAAGGGATTTGATCTATAAATTAATATTTACAACAGTTTGGAAAAGTGTTAATTATTGAATATGGATGACAGCTGTTTTGATTTGTTAAAAAATGAGCTTGAACATATTAGCAAGGGTTTGGAAGATGGGTTTTTTAAACTCTTATCTTCCAAACTTGACAAAAAAGAGTTCAATCTTGTTGTAATAGGCCAATTCAAAAGAGGAAAATCCACATTTATCAATGCTTTACTCAAAGAAGAGCTTCTGCCAAGTGCTGTTGTTCCACTTACCTCCATTGTTACGATAATACAATACGGTGATGATCCAAAAATTATTATTGAATATAAAAATCACTCTAAAAGTAAAGACAATATTGACAATATAAATCTATATGTAACAGAAAAACATAATCCTCACAACAAATTAAATGTTGAACAGGTAACGGTTTTCTATCCGTCTGATTATTTAAAAGACGGTGTAAGAATCATTGATACACCGGGAATCGGTTCTATTTTTGACCACAATACCGATGTGACCTATAGATACCTCCCAAATTGTGATGCTGCTGTCTTTATGCTAAGCCCCGATCCCCCCATAACCAAATCCGAATTGGAGTTTTTGAAAGATTCAAAAGAATTTGTTCATAAATTCTTTTTTGTACTCAATAAAAAAGACCTACTTAAAGATACAGAACTTCAAGACGTTGTGGAGTTTAATAAAAATGTTATAGCAAAAGAGCTGCATCAAGAAATAGACATGGTATGCATATCAGCTCTGGATGCTTTTTGGGCAACAAAAGAGAACAATCAAGAAAGGCTTAAACAGTCAAATATCAATGTAATTGACAACACAATTATTGAAACTTTAAAAAAAGAGAAGGATTATATTTTATGCGATTCTATTATATCCTCAGCTGTTAGAAAACTCGATTCTATTGAATCTGAATATATTCTTAAAAAGCGTGCAAACGAGATGTCTTTGGATGATTTAAAGCAAAAGGCTGATGAATTTAGAGAATTTTTTTTTGTTGTTGAAAAACAGAAAGGAGAAAACAGATTTATATTGGATGGCAAAACGGATACTTTGATAAAAACGATAGATGAACATATAGAATCGTTGAAAAATAAACGCTTGACAACATTGGTTGACAAGATGATAGATATTTTTAAAACAGCGTCGAATAAGAAAATAAAGACAGAAGAACTTGAGGATTTGTTAAAAAACAATATGCAGGCAGAAATTAAAACTATTTTTAAAAAGTTCAAACAGGATGAGGTTGAATTTCTATCTAAAGA
Source organism: Desulfurellales bacterium (assembly GCA_027014115.1). Lineage (GTDB taxonomy): Bacteria > Campylobacterota_A > Desulfurellia > Desulfurellales > Hippeaceae > JALWEJ01. The sequence continues at coordinate 13,946 of JALWEJ010000048.1, read as the reverse complement.
GGTTGAAAGTATATACGCAGATTTTAGAGATAGAACAAATGCAACAATAAGGAATATCACAAAAAAAGCTTCATCTCTTTTTGATATGAACCTAAAACCTTTTGAAATAGGTGAGAGTTTTTTGGAAAAACAAAAATTTTCATTTAAATTCAAAGATCAAGAGGATGCCTTGGTGATTATGAGCGGTTTTTTAAGAAAAAAACTGCCTCTTTTTGTTGGGAGGATTGTTGTTGAAAAGCATATTATAAAGACAACAAAAGAAATCTTCGACAGACATTGCGGCAGGATAAGGCATTATCTTGTTGAAAACATACAAGAGACAACCCGTCAATTCGGATATGATTTGGAGCAAAAGATTGAGGAAACTTTAAGCCAAATCGATTCTATTTTAAATGAAACATTAAATATAAAAAGTAAAAACGAAAAAATAATTTCAACTATGCTTTTTGAGATTAATCAAAAAATTGAATTTACAAAAGATTCAAAAAGGAAATTGGGTGAAATAATTAAAACATGAACATGCTTGAAGCAATTGTCTATGTTTTGTTTGCAGTTTTTTGGTTGAAAACAACTGTATATTTATGTTAGTATTCGCACACATATGATGTTTAGCATTTTTAATTCATTTATTACTATATTTGGGGGTGTTTAAGTGAAGCATATCAAGTGGTTAGATGAGGTTGGCGCCGACGATGTAAAGTTGGTGGGGGGAAAGAATGCATCTTTGGGTGAGATGATTAAGGAGTTAAAATCAGAAGGGGTAAATGTGCCGTACGGTTTTGCACTAACCGCTGATTCCTACTGGTATCTGCTTGATTCAAACAATCTACGCGATAAAATTTCCGATGTTTTAAGCAATCTTGATACGCACGATATAAACAGCTTGAAAGAAAAAACAAAAAAAGCAAGAGATTTAATATTCAATGCGGAAATGCCTGATGATTTGTATGATGAGATAAAGGAAGCATATAAAAAGCTTAGTGAATATTATAACGAAGAAAATAGTGATGTTGCAGTAAGGAGTTCGGCAACGGCTGAGGATTTACCCGATGCATCATTTGCCGGACAGCAGGATACCTATTTGAATGTCAAAGGTTTGGAAGATGTTGTGCATTATGTCAAGAGTTGCTATGCTTCCATTTTTACAGACAGGGCTACATCCTACAGACATGATAAGGATTTCGACCATTTCAAGATTGGTTTGTCTGTATGTGTTCAAAAAATGGCAAGAAGTGACTTGGCATCAAGCGGTGTTATGTTTTCTATAGATACAGAAACTGGTTTTGACCAGGCTGTGGTTATTAACTCAAGTTACGGTTTGGGTGAAAATATAGTAGCAGGAAAGGTTAACCCTGATGAATTTATGGTTTTTAAACCCACATTCAAAGAGGGCTATAAGGCAATAATAAAGAAAAGGTTGGGTTCTAAGCTCAATAAAGCAATCTACGATGAAAACGGTGGAATAAAAGATGTTGATACAACAGAAGAAGAAAGGAATAGATTTTCTTTAACCGATGATGATATTTTAACTTTAGCAAAGTGGGCTGTTTCAATAGAAGATCACTATTCAAAGAAAAACGGAAGATATACACCTATGGATATAGAGTGGGCAAAATGCGGTAAGACAAATCAGCTTTTTGTTGTTCAAGCAAGGCCTGAGACTGTTCAATCAAGAAAAAGCTTGAGTGTTCTTGAGACCTATAAGCTGAAAGAAAAAGGCGATATTCTTGTTGAGGGTATAGCTGTAGGAAGCAAGATTGCAACGGGTAGGGTAAATGTTATAGATGACCCTGAGGATATGGATAAATTCCAAAGCGGAGAGATTCTTGTGACCGATATGACAGACCCTGACTGGGAACCTATAATGAAAAAAGCATCTGCCATTATTACCAATAGGGGTGGAAGGACTTGCCATGCTGCGATTATTTCGAGGGAGCTTGGGGTTCCTGCTATTGTTGGTTGCGGTGATGCAACAGAAAAACTAAAAACAGGCGATGAAATAACAATATCTTGTGCCGAAGGTGAAATAGGTTATGTTTATAGCGGGACTCTCGATTATGAGGTGGAAACGGTTGATTTGTCGCAAATAGAAAAACCAAAAACACAGATTAAAATGAATTTGGGCAATCCCTCAATAGCATTGGCGAGTGCAAGCATACCAAATGACGGTATAGGTCTTGCAAGGATGGAGTTTATTATAAGCTCGTTCATTCAGGTTCATCCACTTGCCTTGATACACTTTAACGAGCTCGAAGATAAAAGCGCAAAAGAGGTTATAGAAAAACTTACGGTCGGGTATGATGACAAGCCTCAGTATTTTGTTGATAAGCTGGCAGAGGGTGTATCCATGCTTGCAGCAAGTGTTTATCCAAACCAAATTCTTGTAAGAATGAGCGATTTTAAGACAAACGAGTATGCAAATTTAATCGGCGGTGCAGAGTTTGAGCCTGAAGAGGAAAACCCCATGATAGGCTTTAGGGGGGCATCACGCTACTATTCGGATGCCTATAAAGAGGGTTTTGCTTTGGAATGCAGGGCAATGAAAAAGGTTAGGGAGGAATTTGGACTGCAAAATGTTGCTTTAATGATTCCTTTTTGTAGAACACCGGAAGAGGGAAAGAGAGTTATAGAAGTTATGAAAGAAAACGGACTTGTTCAGGGTGAACATGGTCTTGAGATATACGTTATGGCTGAGATACCAAGCAACGTTATCTGTGCAGATGAGTTTGCAGAAATTTTTGATGGATTCTCAATAGGTTCTAACGATTTGACACAGTTGACTCTTGGTATTGACAGAGATTCCGGTCTTGTTGCACATCTGTTTGATGAAAGGCATATAGCTGTAAAGAGAATGATTTCCATGCTGCTGGAAACAGCTCATAAACACGGTAAATCTGTGGGTATCTGCGGTCAGGGCCCAAGTGACTTTCCAGATTTTGCCGAATTTTTGGTAGAAAATGGAATTGATTCTATGAGTCTAAACCCAGACAGTATTATGTCGACAATTTTGAATATCAAAAAACTTGAAGAAAAGCTTGAAAGATAATTAAAGGGGCTTTTAGCCCCTTCTTTGAGGGTGTCTTGTATGTATGAGGATTCCTATAGTGTTTTAAAACAGTCCGGTTGTGATTTTTTTGATATCTATAAAGAAACATCAAGTATTAGACTGTTTGAAGCAAAAAACAAAGAAGTAGAGAATATCAGAGTAGGTAGGGATGACGGTGTTGGCGTTAGGATGGTTAAAGGATTATCAACCCTTTTTTCCTCAACCTATGATACCTCTGAAAAATCTGTTTTTGATGTATCTAAATTTTTGGCTGATTACGGTTCTGTCTCGAAAAACGGCAGCTTTAACCTTATAAAACCGGAAACCGTGTCGGCTGAATCATACGGAGGGATTTATCCTAAGTTGGATAAAATAAAAGACATCTTTGAAATATTTAACTCAATTGCCTATAAGCATGAAGAAATTCAGCAGGTTGGTCTTACATATTCGGATAAAATAAAAGAGATTGAAATAATTAATGAACAGGGTCAATATGTGGCTGAAAAACGGGTATATACGGTTTTGTTTATCGAAATGACCGCAAAAAAAGAGGATGTTATTCAAACATCAAGAAAGCCTTTCGGGTATCTTGGCGGCTTTGAATTTTTTGAGAGCTTAAATTTTGAGTCTGTGGCTGAAGATATGACAGAAAAACTCATAGAGCTTATAATGTCTCCACCGCTTGAGGCAAGAATGATGAGTGTTGTACTGTCTTCATCTGCAGGTGGAACTATGATTCACGAAGCTGTTGGGCACGGGCTTGAGGCTGATTTAGTATATGAGTCGATGAGTGTGTATAAAAATAAGCTTGGAGAAAAAGTTGCAAACAGCAAAATAACCGTTGTTGATGATGCTACAAGACCTATGATGAGAGGCTCTTTTGTTTATGATGATGAGGGCAGCAAAGCTCAAAATACATTATTGATAGAAAATGGTATTCTGAAGAATTATATGTTTGATAAAATATATGCAAATTTTGCACAAAAAGAGACAACGGGTAACTCAAGAAGAGAATCATACAGATTTGCACCGATTGTAAGGATGTCAAACACATATATTCTTCCGGGTGAAGACGACCCTGAGGAGATTGTAGCTTCGGTCGATTCAGGTCTGTTTGTAAAACATATGGGCGGCGGACAGGTTAACCCTGTTACCGGAGATTTTGTTTTTGAGGTTAATGAGGGCTATATTATTAAAAATGGTAAAGTAGGTAATATGGTTAGAGGCGCCACACTGATTGGAAACGGTCCTAAGGTGCTTGAAGAGATTGATATGGTAGGCAGTGATTTCGGTGTTGAGGTTGGGACATGCGGCAAGGGCGGACAGGGTGTTCCTGTAACCGATGGTGAGCCTACGCTGCGAATTCCTTCCATAATGGTTGGAGGTAGTGCGCTATAGCACATTATTTGGCTAAGGTTGCCTACGACGGCACAAATTATCACGGATTTCAGATTCAACCGAATGCCGATACAGTTCAAGAACGCATAGAAAAAGCTTTATCGATTATCTATAAATGTGAAATTAAAATAAATTATGCCGGTAGAACCGATACTGGTGTTCATGCACTTGCTCAATATATTGATTTTTTTTCTCCTTTCGACACTATTCCTATGAAAAATTTGCAGGCTGCGCTTAATTCCATTTTGCCAAAAGATATACGCATTATGGATGTTTCATCTGTAAATGAAACTTTCCACAGCAGGTATTCTGCAGTTTATAGAGATTATGTCTATTTTATATACAATTCATCAAAACCCAACCCTTTTTATTATAAGTATTCTTGGCAGATTTCGGGATTGCTTGATGTTGCGTTAATGAAGCAGGTTAAGCATATTTTTGAAGGTAAAAAAGATTATTCCTTCATATCCAACGAAAACAGCAGTAAAAACTGTGTTCGCAGGGTGTATTTTTTACACATAAAACAGTTTAGGGGTTTTTTAATCTTTCACATACGGTCAAACGGATTTTTGAGGGGTATGGTGAGGAATATTGTAGGGAGTCTTGTTGCTTTTTCCACAAACAGCTTGAAAATAGATACTTTCAATAATATAATCCAAGAACAGGCGGAGGTTAAATCACACAAGGCGCCGCCTAACGGATTGTTTTTGACTAAGGTCTATTACAAAAAGGGGTGAAAAATGATTACAAAAGAGGATATAAAAAAAATCGCAGCACTAGCAATGCTGGAGATTAATGAAGAGGGTGTTGAGAAGTTTTCTAATCAATTCAATGAAATACTCGAATATATGAAGGAAATTGACGCTTTGGATTTATCTGAGCAGGAAGCGGCATTTCATATCAATGATTTGAGTAATGTTTTTAGAGAAGATGCTGTTGTTGAATCTTTGGATAATGATACCGCTTTGTTGAATGCTCCGGAAAGTGGCGATTGTGCCTTTAAGGTTCCCAAGGTTATATAAGGAGATGCACCGTGTTGTATAAAAAAAGTTTGAAAGATTTGATTGAGTTGATTGATAAAAACGAAATAACTGCAAAAGAAATTTATGAATCTGTTTTGGATAGAATCAGAACCAAAGATCGAGACATCAATGCCTATGTGACGGTTTTTGAAGAACTTGAACCAAATGATAACGGCGGATTACTTAAAGGCATCCCTGTTGCCGTAAAGGATAATATGCACATAAAAGGAAAGAGGACAACTTGCTCATCAAAAATATTAGAAAATTATACGGCTATATTTGATGCTACAGCCGTATCGAAATTAAAAAATGAAGGTGCATCTTTTATAGGAAAGACAAATTTGGATGAGTTTGCAATGGGTTCGTCAACAGAGACATCTTACTTTGGTACTACGCACAACCCTTGGGATTTGTCTAAAATTCCAGGAGGTTCAAGTGGTGGAAGCACAGCAGCGGTTGCATCAGGAGAAGCAGTTTGTGCAGTAGGGTCTGATACGGGTGGTTCGATAAGACAGCCTGCTGCCCTTTGTGGTGTTGTCGGATTAAAGCCTACCTATGGTAGGGTATCGAGGTATGGCCTTGTTGCTTTTGCATCCAGTCTTGACCAGATTGGTCCTATTACAAAGACTGTTGAAGATGCAGCTATTTTAATGAATATTATATCTGGAAAGGATGAAAGAGACTCAACTAGCGCCAATGTTGATGTTGATGATTTTATGCAGTATCTAAATAACGATATTTCAGGTTTAAAAGTGGGTGTTTATGATAAGGTGTTTAAAGATTGCTCAAGAGATGTTCAAAGGTCTATGGATGATAGCATAGATATATTCAAACGGTTGGGATGCAATGTTAGAAGTGTAGATTTACCTAATGCTAAATATGCTGTTTCTGATTATTATATTATTGCACCGGCTGAAGCATCAAGCAATCTTGAGCGTTACGATGGTGTAAAATACGGAATTAGAGCTGATGTGTTTGATGATTTGAAACAGATGTATATAAAAACACGTTCTAAGGGTTTTGGTGATGAGGTAAAAAGACGAATAATGCTTGGAACTTATGTTTTATCAAGCGGCTACTATGATGCTTATTACCTTAAAGCTCAGAAATTGAGAGGCTTGATTAAGCAGGATTTTGATAATCTCTTTAAAGATTTTGATGTTATCATATCGCCGACTACGCCAACAGAGGCTTTCGAAATAGGAGAAAAATCCAATAACCCTTTACAGATGTATCTGTCTGATATTTTCACAATCCCGGCAAACTTGGCTGCAATCCCCGCCATTAGTATTCCTTGCGGTGTATCAGATAGCAATCTGCCTTTGGGTTTGCAAATTATGTCCGATGTATTTAGAGAGGATAATATTTTCAAAGCTGCATCGGCTTTTGAAAAAGAGTTTAATCTGTTAGATAAATTGCCTTTGGATTGAGGTTTATGATGAATAATAACATGTGGGTGAGAGTAGATTTGGTCAATGGCGAATGCTATATAGGTTCAATTGATACAATCTACAAAGAGGAAGAGGAAGAAAATTTTATGCTTTTCTTGGAAGAGCAGGCATATATGGGTTTGAGACTTGAAAATGTTCATAAATGTGAAGAGAATAATGAAAAACTTGAGGTTTACCCCCTTGATACAAAAGAATCATTGTATAAAAGCAGTATGCTGATTATGAATATAGATAATATTATGACCATTAAATTTCTCAAAGAAAACTCTTCTATAGTAAAATCTCTTAAGAGAAAATCTATTAAAAAAACACAGACCTCTGTGAAAAAGGGTGAGAATGTTTTGAATTTTAGATTAACAAAAAAGGAGTATATATAATGGCTAAACTCAGCAAAAAGGATGTTATTGATGCTTTATATAATGTCATAGACCCTGAAATTGGCATGGATATAATAAGTTTGGGGTTTGTATATGCTGTTGATATTGATGATGATAATAGAGTAAAGGTTGTCATGACTCTTACTACCCCTGGATGTCCTTTGAATGTTCCTATACAGGAGGATATAACACAACGCTTAGAAGAAATTGGGGCATCTGATGTAATTATTGATATTGTTTGGGATCCGCCATGGAATCCTAATATGATGAGTGAGGATTCTAAAAAACGTCTTATGGGTGAATAATAGTTTTTATCTATACTGAACAATAAATCCATTGAGCATATATATTATATAAATGCAATAAAGTATGTTTTAAGAAATTCTTGATAGCTTACCGTTTTTGAGTCTTTGTCTATTGTGATAAAAATTATTTTACTTAATAATTAGTCATACTAATATCTTATTTAACTCAAAATTAATTTTTACTTGACTTTTAGAAAAAATATTATAAAATACTTACAAATCATTAAATGTGGGTTTATGTTTATTATTTTTTTTAGTGGAGGTGTTTTTATGGCTGAGGTTAAGTTGGGTAATCCAGGTCCTTTAGGTCTTGGTGGATTTGCTTTGACAACTTTTGTGCTTAATGTTCACAATGCTGGATTGGTTCCGGCAGCTCTTGATGCAGCTTTGCCACTCGGATTATTCTATGGTGGCTTGGCTCAGTTAATTGCAGGTGTTCTTGAAATGAGAACCGGCAACACATTCGGTATGACTGCCTTTGGCTCATACGGCGCATTTTGGATTGCTTTGGCTTCTTTGGTTTATTTCCATAAACTTGGATTGGTTTCTGCTGCTGCTTTAGGGCCTGCATTGGGTATTACGCTAATAGCATGGACAATTTTTACAACAATTATGACTTTGTTGATTTTAAAAAGCGGGCACACGACGGTCATTGTCATATTTGTTTTATTGGAAATTCTATTCATACTTCTCGTTATAGCTCACTATACTGGAAGTACAGCAATCAAAACATTTGCTGGGTATGAAGGTATCTTGACAGCTCTTGCAGCATGGTATGGTATGTATGAGGGTATTTCTGCTCAGTTTGATGTTGTGAGTGATTAATTAGTAGATTTGTAGGTAGAAAATAGCAGGAGGGCTTGACTTTGTCCTCCTGTTTTTTTATGCTTATGAGTCTAACTTAATTAGCTCTTTGGAGGAATTTGAAAGATGGAAATGTCAGAGAAGGTTAAGTCAAAAAGGAAGAAGCTGGGTTTAACACTTAAGGCTCTTGCTGAAAGAGTTGGGTGTACAGATGCTTATGTATCCCAAATAGAAACTGGGAAGGCTGTGCCCTCGATAAGTGTTTTAAAAAAAATTGCCACTGCACTTGATGTTCAAGTCAGAGATTTATTGAGTGATGAGCAGAATCAAGATAAGATTTTTTTGTCCAAAGAAGAAAGGACTCAAATCATTTACCCCGGCAGTCATATTTTTGCCGAGTTGTTGGTATCTAAAATTTCCAATAAAGCAATGGAACCGCTTTATAAAGTTGTGCCTGTTGGTTGTGGTTCTGCAAAAGATCATAGGCATGTAGGCGAAGAGTTCGGATATATTTTAAAAGGCAAGCTTGAATTAAAAGTTGGCGATCAAGTTAGAATTCTTGAGCCGGGTGATAGTTTTTATTTTGCCAGCACACTACCCCATTCTTATAAAAATGCTGGAGATGTAGATGTTGAGACAATATGGGTTGTTAGCCCTCCTGTTTTATAATAGGTTGTATATCTTCATTGCAGTCAAACTTAATCTTAATTCTTTTTGTATATTCAGAGGCAGATGGATGTTTGGAGATGTAAAATAAACAAGCCATCTGCTCTGGATATTTTGTTTTATTATCCCCAATAGTTTTGTGTCTATATTTACGCCCCTTGTTGTTGTAATATTGTATTGCATGATATTTTTATTTATTGCTTCAAAAGTGTTGTTGATAATTTTGCAGTCTAAATTTAATTTTCTACAGATATACTGCAAAAATGTTGTTTTTTTATAATTTGCATCAACCATTGTAATGTTAAGAGATGGTTTGTATATCTTTAATACTACAGCCGGAATGCCTGATCCAGAACCCAAATCTATTATGTTGTAGTTGTCTAATGTGAAGTGTTTAAAAAAAAGAAGAGATGGTGCAATTAAATTTTGTACTATATTTTCTTCTTTTTTGGATATCAGGTTTATTTTTTTATTCCATAAAAGAAGTATTTTAATATATTCTTCAAAATATTCTACATTTTTTGCTTGAAGGTTTAGCTCATCAAAACTTTTATTAAGCTGTGCTTTTATATCTTTTGTCATTACTTTTCTTTAGGTGTACTACAATTATGGATATTGCAGCGGGCGTTACCCCTGGAATTCTGATTGCTTGACCTATTGATGATGGTTTTATTTCCATTAACTTTCCCCTAACCTCGTTTGATAAACCACCCACAACATTATAGTCAAAATCTGACGGAATCTTTAATTCTTCATATTTCTTGAATTTTTCTATTTGCTGTTTTTGTAGATTTAAGTATCCTTCGTATTTTAAATCTATTTCTACCTCTTGTTTGATGAACGGTTCGAGTTTTTCTAAGTTGGGATTTAATTCTATTAAGTTTTCATAGTTTATTTCCGTTCGCCTTAACATCTTTGCCAAGTCTGTTTTTGTTTTAATGATTTTTGTGCCGAGAGCCTGCAGCTTTTTATTTGTGTCGTCATTTGGGAAAATATATGTTGTTTTTAATTTTTTTACCATTTCTTGAATTTTTGCTTTTTGCTCCATAACCATTTCATAGTGCTCTTTATTCATTAAGCCTGCCTTGAATGCTTTTTCTGCTAATCTTAGCTGAGTGTTGTCCTCCCTGAGAATGAGTCGGTATTCGGCTCTTGATGTAAACATTCTGTATGGTTCTTTTGTTCCCTTTGTTACAAGGTCATCTATTAGAACACCTGTGTATGCTTCGTCTCTTCCGACTGTAAACAGTTTCTTTTTTTGCATTTGAAATGCTGCATTTATGCCGGCTATTATGCCCTGAGCAGCCGCTTCTTCATAGCCGCTTGTTCCGTTAATCTGTCCTGCAAGAAACAACCCTTTTATTTTTTTTGTTTCAAGGGTATGTTTTAGTTGAGTAGGGTCAACAAAATCATATTCTATTGCATAGCCGGGTCTCATAATTTCGACCTCTTCCAAACCTTTCATGCTCCTTAAAAATTTGAGCTGCACTTCATATCCCAATGATGTGTGTAGTCCGTCTGCATATATCTCTGTTGAGTGTTCATCTTGAGGTTCTAGGAATATTTGATGTTGCTTTTTCTCAAAGAACTTAACAACCTTATCTTCTATTGATGGACAGTATCTTGGTCCCATCGATTCAACCATTCCGCTGTACAGTGGAGATTGGTCTAAGTTTTGCAAAATAATTTTATGTGTTTTTTCGTTTGTGTGTGCCAGATAACAGGGTATATTGGGTCTGTTGAAGTTTGTTGTTTTAAATGAAAATGGAACTGGTTCGTCATCCCCCGGTTGTAATTTGAGTGAGTCAAAATCTATTGTTCTTGCATCAAGCCTTGGAGTTGTGCCTGTTTTAAGTCTTCCAACTCTCAATCCCAACTCTCTTAAGCTGTCTGATAGTTTTTTTGATGGAGGCTCCCATGCTCTACCGGCTTCGTATTCATTTAATCCTATGAATATTTTACCTTTCATGAATGTTCCTGTTGTTACCACAACTGAATCACAAAGATATTCGTTTCCGATATTGGTTTTTACACCAATGATTTTATTGTCTTCTGCTATAATTTCGTCAACGGTTTCCTGTTTTATGTCAAGATTTTTCTGCTGTTCCAAAATGTATTTCATTCGAAGCTTGTATGCCGTCATGTCTGCTTGTGCCCTGGAAGACCAGACAGCTGGACCTTTGCTTTTGTTTAAAATTTTAAACTGTAGTCCTGTTTCATCTATATTTCTTGCCATTTCCCCACCAAATACATCTACCTCTTTAACAAGGTGCCCTTTGGCAAGCCCTCCTATTGCAGGATTGCAGCTCATTGCTCCGATAGAATCCAAAGCTATGGTCAGCATTAGTGTATTTACACCAAGTCTTGATGATATTAATGCCGCTTCACATCCTGCATGACCACCACCAATCACAACTACATCGTATTTTTTTGGATAAATCATAATTTCACTCCGTGTTTCACGTGAAACATTTTTATTTGCCTATGCAAAAATTTTTAAACATGACATCAAGCATGTCTTCATTTGTAATTTTACCAACTATCTCGTCAAGATAATCTGTCAAACCAATGAGATCAACAGCGATAAGAGAAGGGTCAATATTGTTTTCTATGTCCTTAATCAGCTGCTCACATATATCTATAGCGTTTTTTATACTTTCTTTTTGATTTGCATTAAGGGATACAATATCAGAATCCTCTATCTCTCCAAGACTCAATTTAGAAAGAGAATCTTCCAATTTTTCTAGGCCATCTCTTGTTTTGCATGAGATATTTATAACATTATCAAAGGGAATATCACTTTTGCAGATTAAGCTTGGTGTATCGGTTTTATTTAGTACTGCTAAGGTTTTTTTATTCGTATTTTTTATGTGTTCAATTATATGCAAATCTTCATCTTCTAATTTTTTTGTTGCGTCAAATACAGCAAGAACCATGTCCGCCTTATGAATTGCCTCAACACTTTTTTGTACTCCAATGCTTTCTACAACATCCTCTGTCTTTCTAATTCCGGCAGTATCCAAAATAGTAAACGGAATACCGTCAATTACAAAACTTTCAGATACCACATCTCTTGTTGTGCCTGGTATTTCTGTAACAATTGAACGCTCTGTACCGGTAAGTATATTTAGAAGGCTTGATTTTCCCACATTTGGTTTTCCGACAATTGCAAGTAGAATGCCTTCAAAAAGAGTATTGCCAAGTTCTGAGGCTTTTAATATGTTTTTTAATTCTGATTGAATGTTCCTTACTGTTTCAATTTTTTTTTCAAAAGATATTGAAGATAAATCCTCGTCGGGATGGTCAATTATAACCTCGTTTTCAGCCATTAAAAAAAGAATTTTTTCTCGTATGGTATCAAGTTTTGAAGAAAATCTACCACGAAGCTGTCTTTGAGCAATTTTCAATGCACGTTCTGTTTTTGATGAAATAATCTTTTCAACTGCTTCTGCTTGGGACAAATCGAGTTTACCATTAAGGAATGCTCTCTTGGTAAATTCTCCTGGTTGAGCTAATCTTGCACCTGATTCAAGCAGTCTTTGAAGAATTTTGTTTAATACTAAAATACCACCGTGGCAGTTTATTTCAAAGGAGTTCTCACCAGTATAAGAATGCGGTTGTTCAAAGACAGAAACCAAAACCTCGTCGATTATGGAGCTGTCTTTGTTTAAAATATGCCCGTAGTGTAAATATCTATGCTTGTAAGGAGGTTGTTGTGTAAAGATTTTTTTTAAAATTTCAAAAGCGCTTCTGCCCGAGACCCTTATTATCCCGATAGCAGAAGCGCCATATCCTGTAGCTATGGCAGCAATTACATCATCATCATACATTTTGCTCTTTTGCTTGCAATATCTTCGAATCAATAAACTGTTGCAGAATGGTTAAGATGTTGTTTGTTGTCCAGTAAATAACCAACCCTGAAGGGAAACTCAAAAACATCACAGTAAAAATCAACGGCATAAACATCATTATTTTTTGCTGTTTAGGGTCCATCGTTGATGGTGTTAGTTTTTGCTGCAGAAACATGGTTAAACCCATAATGATAGGCAGTATATAATAAGGGTCTTTTGCACTTAAATCCGTTATCCAGAAATAGAAAGGCGCTCCCCTTAACTCTATTGCATTTAATAAAACATTGTATAAAGCCAAAAATACAGGTATTTGAACAACAACAGGTAAACAGCCGCCAAAAGGATTAACTTTGTGCTTTTTATATAACTCCATTGTTGCTTTATTTAAAAGCTCGGGTTTGCCTTTATACTTTACTTGAAGTTCCTTGAGCTGCGGTTGAAGTTTAGACATGGCTTTCATTGATTTATAAGATTTAAAACTTAAAGGATAGAATAAGAGTCTTATAAAAAATGTAAGAATAATTATAGCTATTCCATAGTTTCCCACCATTGAATATAGAATGTTTATAACCTTGAGCAGCGGCTCTCCTATAAATCCGAACATACCGAAACGTATAATCTTATCAAGGTTGTGGTCAACGGCAGCAATTTGTTCTTTACTCTTTGGTCCGCCGTATATCTCAAGTTGAGTAGGTGTTGTTAGGTTAACATAAATGTAATGATTGTCGTTTAGATTTGCATAGCCTGCTGTCAGCCTTTGTGAATTGACGGGCAAGAAGGCAAAACAGAAATATTTACTTTCAAGAGCAATCCAATTAATATCCTCTTTGGGGTCAATTTTTTTATCTTTTCTGATTTTTTTTTCGTCAACCAAAGCTACAGCGCCAAGATGGGAATATCTGCTTTTTTCCAAATCACCCAAGTTAGGACCGGCATAAATAGACAAAAATTCATTGGACGGCTTGTTGTTTTTTAAAACGTTTATGCTATAATTTACAGCATATGTTTCATTGCTAAACTTATATG
>JALWEJ010000047.1 GCA_027014115.1 Desulfurellales bacterium | reverse complement strand
ATTTCTGATATACAACGTATTAAATTCAAAGAATGTATAAAAGAGTATATAGAATGTTTTATCATTCCTCAATATTACAGATATGTTAGCGAAAAGCAGCATATCGCTAATTTGGAAGAACTTCAAAACTGCTCCCGTTTTTATGGTAAAGGTATTATTTTAAACAGCAGACTGAACATAGGTACTGTTCAAAAGCTTTTAAATCTATATTTGAAGTATTTGTGGTGTATAGGTGAGATTGCAATGCTACCGCACTGCCCTATAGATTCAACGGTTTTGAAAGCTGTTGGTTTAAGGAATTTTGTATGGACAAAGATTGACACTATAAGTAAGTATGAATATGTTATTGAAGCAATAAAGAATAAGATAAAGAATGTTTCCATAGCTTATTGGGAATTAAATCTCTTTAACTGCAATCGAAAAGAAATATCTTGTTGTGAATTAAGAAAGTCAATTTAAAAACAGTCTATGATAAATTTAGATATTAAATATCAAGTCTTATTCTTAATTTTCGTTTCTTTGGGTTTATTTTATCATACAAATTTCATTGACGATTATAAAATGTTTAACAGGCTTTTAAATTTTAATGCTATAAAAAACTTAGAGTATCACCTTTTTTGTCGCCTTAGAGTATATTGTAGCTCTTATTGTGTTCTCGCATACGTAATTGACAGGTTTTTATGGCTGATAAACGAATCGTTTCACCATCCTGCAAATATGATTATCTGCATTAAACTTTATTTAACTCATTTTTTCACGCCAGGTATATTTTGTGGGCAATATGGATATGAAAGCCTGATAAAAGTATCTCGGCATTACGCACTCTTTCTTTCTTCGGATTTTTTATGAAAATTGTGGCTGGTTTTTTATCAACGGCAATTCAGTAATAGTGGAATTAAAGAATGCAAAAAAAGAGTAAAGTTTATATTTGTTTAATTTTATTATTATTTGCAGCTTTTGTTTTAAATATATCTTCTCTTGAGTTTTTCCATCACAGCATTAAAATTTTTCTTTTTATCATTTTTATGCCTGTCTTTTTTGCTTACTTGTTTAAACTAAAAGTGATAAGCATTTCTCGATTTTCTGTGTTTATTGCTATATTTTTATTTTATACCTATTTTGCCACTTTTTTTGGGTATTACAGGCCTGACGGGATGTTCTTTCTCTATTTTCTATTTTTACTGTATATTTTATTTATTACTGCTGAAAATTTAAAAACAGTGAACGTTAAGCTAAAACAGAACGACTTTTTTGCAAATCTGTATTTGATATACGGTGAGAAGTTTCAGAAAGCATCGTATTTTATTGAAGGTATTTTTTTAATATCTTTTGCAGGTGCGCTGTTTAGTTATTTAGAATATATTTTTAAGTCCTTTGGCCATTCAAAAACGGTTGTATTGATTCCCTATTTTTTATATATATCAAACATTGCTTCAATCGGTGGATTTCTGTATCAGCCAAATCTTAACTCACTCTTGATAAACATAGGATTAGTAATAACGGCCTTTTTGATATTAAGACAGACAGAAAAGAGAATCTCAATTCAACTGTTTATAGTATATACTTTCTTTGCCTACGCTGCTGCTCTTGCATCATCGAGAGCCGGTCTGCTCGCTGTTCTATTTGTCTTCTTTTTTATTTTTATACATAAACGTTTCTTTAGCCTTAATATGTCAAAAAAAGAAAAATTTACGCTGATTACACTGTTTGTTATATACATAGCCGTATTTTTCTTCAGCAGGTATTCACCTTTTGCCAAATTTGCCCATCAGGGTTTGATTGCTGATGCTTCTGTGGATAAACGTTTTATGATTTGGCTTGCAGCAATACTGCTCTGGTCAAAACATCCGTTTTTCGGAACAGGCCTTGAAACATTCAAATTTTTGAATAATCCCTATCAAATAATATCCTGTAAAATATTAAAATTTCCTTCAGATATAATTAGCAATTTCATATTTGCTCATAATGAACCCGTTCAAATACTGGAGGAGCTTGGTATTTTTGCCTTTTTAAGTATAGTTTTTATAACTGCTTTTTACTATATTAAAGTGTTAAAAGATGAAAAAAATATAAAAAATCTGCTAATTCCATCCCTCATTTTAGTCTTTATATTTCAAGCCGGCTTATCCTGGCCGCTGCGTCATCCTGCCCTGCTTGCCCTGTTTTTTGTTATTCTGGCAATGGCGGATAAAAGCAGATTTTTTATGCTTAAAGGTCATTTAAAAAATGTTTTAGTTATAATACTGTTCATAATTTATGCCTTATCGACAATTTATCTGTTTCCGCATATGAAAAATGATGTTTATTATACGTTTAAAATACAGAAAACAAAACAAATAGACAAAAAATTGGATTTACTATACAAAGCCTCGCAGGATGATTATCTTTTCTGGATAGCATCATCTCGTTTTATCTATAAAGCCGTTCCTTATTATTTGAAAATTACAACGGGAATAAACCACATTCCTCTGTTAAAAGAAGATATCAAAAATAAAAAAATGACAAAAAAAGAGCAGAAAGAGGCTAACAAATTAAAGATAGACATTCTGCAAGAGGCAAAAAGGCTGGAAGCACTCCACAAAATCTGGTTGAGCGAATACTATCTAGGATTAGCATATCTGTTTAACGACGATTTAAAAGATGCAAAAGTATGTGCAGAAAGGGCAATAGCAATGAACCCAAATCCTCCGTATGTGTGGAATCTTTTGCACTATATTAACGTCAGATATGCCTCTCTAAAAACAGGCAAACCCGTTGTTGATTTCCTGCCCTCAAAAAAAGACTCAGAAAACCTTTTCAAAGAAATGAAAAAGATGCAAAACCGCCTAAAAAAACAAAACTAACCTAAAATTCAATGAACCATCCCCTTTTCACACTTCGTAGGTGTGAAAAAAGGAAAGAGAAATTGAGATAGTAGTGACCGTCCCCAATTTTATGTAATCACCCTGGTTATCTCATCTTCTCAATCTCGTATTCATTTATATTTTTCTCTTTCGAATCAAAACTTATTCCAATAAGATAGATGTCTTTATTCTCATTTAAGTACTTTTCAAAGTATCTTCTCTCTTTTATCTGTTTTATGGGTTCTTCTTTTTCTGCATCAACCTTGAATTCAATAATTATAATTTTGTCATTTGTTTTGATTGTTAAATCAATCCTGCCTTTGTTTGTTACATCCTCTGCTACTATATCATAGCCCAATGCCATAAGATAGACAAAGACCACACTGCTGTAGTATCCCTCATACTGTGAGATTATATTGTTTGCATAGTTGTTGTAGGGGATTGTTGCAAAGATGGTTTTTAGGTGGTTGACAAATGAGTCTATATCTGCATCGGCTACAGCCTTCGAGAGATTATCTTCATATCTGTACATTTCTTGTCTTTGGTTTGTAAAATAGAGAATAAACAGTTCATTTAGAGAGTATTGAATCTCAAGGTTTGGTATCTTAAGCCTATATTTCAATCTCCCTCTTTCGTCTGCAAACTTCTCTTTTATAGACAGATACCCTGTTTGCCAAAGCAGTGCTCTTATATCTATATAATCCACATCAAAGGTTTCCAAAGCCTCTTCTGATATTAAAGCATTCTCAAGCTCCGGTATGTAGTAGTTTTCTTCTTTCAGCTTTTCTATGAGAAAAGAGGGGTTGCCTGTCTGCCACCAGTAGTTTCTAAAGTCATAACCGCTTGAAATAAAAAGAAGTATGTCAAAGGGATTATACAGAGGTTTGCCGAAGTAGTTGTATCCGTTATACCATTTCTTTACAAGTTCCAGATTTGCATTTTCTATTCTGTCTTTAAATACCGTTTGCAGGTCTTCGTGTGTGTATCCGCATATCT
Organism: Desulfurellales bacterium; assembly: GCA_027014115.1. Classification (GTDB taxonomy): domain Bacteria; phylum Campylobacterota_A; class Desulfurellia; order Desulfurellales; family Hippeaceae; genus JALWEJ01. The sequence continues at coordinate 30 of JALWEJ010000047.1, read as the reverse complement.
GTGCATATTCTCTGTTTAATGTTATATCCT
>JALWEJ010000046.1 GCA_027014115.1 Desulfurellales bacterium | reverse complement strand
TAGATGTTTTCAATAAGGATGAAGGGTTTATTGATTGGGAAACATTTGGAGAGTATTCGGATAAGCTATCTGAAATCGGCTACGGGCTAAACGAGGCATTAACAGAAGAAAATGAGCGTTGATTTAGCACGAATTTTCAACGATAGGGATGCACTTGCTTTGTTTTTCAATTTGGCAGTTAAAACATCTCTGAAAGATAGAGGTAGTGGTGGAGCAGGTTTTGTTTTCGACAAAAGAGAAGATGAGATGTTTTTGCCGATCAGATTGGATAATGGATTATTCAAGCACCAAACTGGCAAAATAGCCGACTTTTTAATTTATTACAAAAAAGAGGGTTCAAATTTAAAGGTGGTTATCCTTGAGCTGAAGGGTAAGATTAAAAATAGAAAACCTGAAGAACAGATCGAGTCAACAATAGAAATAATAAAAACTAATAAGCCTTTTATGATTCCTGAAAACGCAAAAATAATTAAAATAGTGAAGGTTAAAAGCTCATCTCCAAAGATGAGCAAAAATAAAAGAGTTCCCTATCTTTCTGACGATCACAAAATCACCAAGATTATAAAGGGCTAACAACCCTCTTTGAGCAGCTCTGCGATGTCTTTAGCTAAATCCTCAAGGTGCTTAGCCTTAACTGTTTTCTCAAAATCATCCCTTAAAAAATACAAGCCGTCAAGCTCATACTCCAAGATAACCCTCATCTTTTTGGGCCTTTTATTTGGCGCTATCTGGGATATTTCATTGTCTTTATCGGGCGTTGCAAGAAAGACATTTATCTGTGATGTGATGGGGGACTCTTTGAGTTTGAGCTTCCAGTATGTGGTCTCAAATCCCCGTTCCCTGAAGGAGTTTTTTACAGAGATTATAGCCAGTATTTTCACATCATCGTTACAGTCCCTATAAATCACAATATCCGCATCTGGCAAAAACAGGTATTCACCGTAATTAACGGCGAGTTTTCTTTTAACCTTTTCAAGCTCCAACGGCAGCTTATCGGCAATCAGCTCTTTATCTGATGTTATCTTTACATCCAAATCCTTCAACAGGTTTTCAATAACTTCTCTTATTGATCCCTGAATTTTTGAACCTATATATGTTCTCCACGACTGGCTTGCCTTGTTGGCTGCAGATTGCCTTGTCTCTCCCTTTTTTATGTATTCGTCAATCTTGTTTTTTATATATTTCTCCTTCTCATCTTCAAGCTTCTTGGATATGTCGTCTATTTCCATGACAGCCCCTTTAGAGTCGTGCACTCCTTCGATATTCTTTCTATTGCCATTTTGTAGTATTTCTCATCAATTTCAACGCCTATCGAGCGCCTGCCCAATTTACAGGCTGCTATAACCGTTGTTCCGCTACCTAAAAAGGGGTCTAAAACCGTATCTCCCACATAGCTAAAAAGTTTTATGCATCTTTTTGGTAGTTCAAGAGGAAAAGGCGCAGGATGTCCGATCCTCTTCTTGCTTTCGCCTGAAAATGTCCACAAGCCGTTTGTCCACTCTATAAACTCATCCCTTGTAATGTCTGATACGCCTTTCTGCTCCTTTTTCCAGCTTTCTTTATAGAGCACTACGATTGTTTCAACCGGGGCTATGACATAGGGAGCAGATGCAGAAAGCCAGCTTCCCCATGCGGTTCGCCGTGATATGTTGCCCTCGTTCCAGATTATTGTGGAATGGTATTTAAACCCGATTTGCTTTGCTATGTGTGTTATATCTGCACAGACGCTTTGCTGTCCGCCCTTGTTTTTGTCAAGGGGAATGTTTAAACACATTCTCCCATCGGTTTTTAAGACTTCAAAAGCCTTCTTTAACCACGCTTCTGTCCAATTGAGGTAATCATCGTAAGATATCCCGTCATCGTGGCTGTTGTAGGATATGCCGACATTGTAAGGTGGTGAGGTTACGATTAAATCAACGATATTTTTCTCTAAGTCTGTTTTTAAAAAATCGCCGTGTATTACCTTTATGTCGGATATTTCCTCCCAAGTATCGACTTTTGCAGCCTCAGCTTTCATTGAAGTCATTATATTTGAGGTTTGTTGTTCTGTAAAGCGGGAATTTAGTGCTTTGTTAAGGAAGGAGAAGTTTGGGAAGGTGGTGGAAGTGTAGGTTAAAAACTACACCAAAACCCCGTTTTTATCTTTTGATATGAGATTTATGAAGATAATGAGAATGATTGCTAATTGAACTATGTTAGAGATAGTGTTAGCTATAACAAGAAGAGCTATATGTGAGTTGTTGTATAAAATCAATGACATAGATAAGCAAAAAGTAAGCAACAACGAAAAGAGAGCTGTAAAGTAAATGGCAATGAAATTATTTTTTTGGTTTATGAGGTATTGTTTGATAAACGGGCTGTCCTTCTGAGTGAAAATGAACATTATAACTGTGGCAAGAAAGCCGAGAATAGTGAAGCTAAAAGTTGCCGTAGTTATAGCTAAAGTGTCAAAGTTGTTTATTTTACTTAGAATTTTTGCTATGGGATGTTTTAATATCAGGGTCAAAATTATTCCAAAAATCGATAGAAATATTATCAATAAGACCCTGTAAATCCTCATTTTGTTCATAATTTTCATCCTCTTCAAAATTTTCAGTCTTACTCCTCAATGCAGCATTGCTTTTTATTTTGTTTTCAAAAACTTCTAAGCTTGGTTTTTCCTTCGGGTAGTTAATATAGTCGTAAACATAATTATTTCCAATCAAATAAAACTCCCTCAACGATTCTTCAATGTCATTTTTTGCTTTAAACATAATCTTCTTAATGCCTGTTAGATTTTCATTGGATAGTTTCTTTATCAATTTTTCGAAATCATCTTTTATGTTTCTTTTAATTTTGGGTTTTATTACTACTTCGAGTCCTTCAATATAGTGTCCTGCTATCCCTAATGTTTTTAATAGCTCTTTAAAAAACGAGTGCTCAGGAGAAAGCTCTATAATGGTTCTGCCTATTATGTTGAATTGAAAAGCCTCATTCTGTGTTATCTCTGTTGGCATAGGTATCAATAAAAACCTGTAATTTTTTAATTTAACAATTTGCAAGAGGCTTTCTACTAATTCAGAAAGTGCCGTGGTCTTCGGTCCAGATTGCGTTGTCGCAAAAGAGCAAAAATTTTTTGAAAAGTAGATATATGAAGCAAAGCCCAATCTTTCATCTTTTGATAACCTTGAATAAATGTCTTGAACTTCCATTTTCCCAGCTTTGATTGTTTTTATTATTTCATCGTTTCTTGTTCTCAAAAATAGATAAAAGTCTTTGTCTTCCTTAAAAAAGTATAAGTTATCTCCCATATATTTTATGCTGTTCTTTAACTTTACATTGCTTGAAGATGAAAAGTTGTCCAGAAAAGTCCTTATATCTATTTTATATTTATCCCCACTTTTTTTGTTTTGCAAAGCATAATTATAATGAATGATTTTCATCTATTCCTCCAAATTCTAACTAATTCTCCTTTATCATATTTAATCCATTCTGTAAAGCGGGAATTTTATCACATTTTGCATAGGTCTTTTTGGATTGGGTTAGTATGCTAACATGGATATTTTTGAAAAGGCCATTGAGTTTGTATTGAAACATGAGGGCGGGTATGTGTTTGACCCGCACGATCCGGGCGGTGAAACGAATTTCGGCATATCGAAGAAGGCGTATCCCAACCTAAACATAAAAGAGCTAACCGAAGAGCAGGCAAAAGCCATATACAGAAGAGATTACTGGGACAAGATAAAAGGCGATGATTTGCCTAAAATCGTGGCTTTTGCGCTTTTAGATACGGCTGTAAACTGCGGTGTCTTTAAAGCGAGCATGTGGCTTCAGCTTAGTTTAAACCTAATCTGCAAAAAAGGGTTAAAGATAGACGGCATCATAGGTCCAAAAACATTAGGTGCACTTGAGG
>JALWEJ010000045.1 GCA_027014115.1 Desulfurellales bacterium | reverse complement strand
AAATTTGAAGATGTTTCCGTTAATGGGGAAAATATAAATTTTGAAGAGATTAGTGTGGACAAAGATAAGCTTAATGAATTTGTTAGACAGTAGGATTTTGTTATGCAGAGTTTAAAAATAACAGTTGGATTTGAGTCTCCTGTTGGCTCTGAGCTGCAGAGTGATACTATTTTTGGTCAGTTTGCGTGGGAGCTTAGGTATATTTTCGGTGAGGATAAACTAAAAGAGGTCTTAGAAGATTTTGAAACCAGTCCCTTTGTTGTATTTTCCGACGGATTTCCCGAAGGTTCTATTGCAGTGCCGTTTGTAAAGCCTCAAAAATACGACAAGATAAAAAAAAGATTTGGTGATGAATATTATATAAGGATGAAAAACATCAAAAAGGCGCGTTATGTGAGGCTTGATGATAATTGGTTGCACGAGAAAGTTGATTTGTTTAGTCTTGAAAAGTTTATTGTTGAAAAGTCTGCTTTTAAAAATTCTGTCGGTATGAAAAATAGCGTAAACCGCATAAGTAATACAACCGATGCGGGATTATATACCACTCAGGAAAAATTTTTTATGGTTAATGTTGATATATATGCAAAATACGACGATAAAAAAATTAAAAGAAAAGATATTGAGCAGATTTTTGAAAGTATAGGAAAATTCGGATTTGGAAAAGATAAGTCGGTGGGGAAGGGCAGATTTAGGGTTGTTAAATATGAGGATTCCCCAAAAATTTTAGAAAAAAACGGTAAAACAGCCTTTGTCAGCCTATCAAGCGGTATTCCCTGCACAGACTGTGAAATTCTGTTTGGTAAGACATTTACGAAATTTGGAAAGCATGGTGGTGATTTAATTTTTGGTAATCCGTTTAAAAACCCTGCTGTTTTATTTAAAAGCGGCTCAATATTTAAGATTGATAAAACAAAAGATGTTTACGGCAGTGCATTGAGAGTCTCTAATTATGATGGGCATTATCAAAATTCATATATGATTCCTGTTTTTATTGATGTGGAGGAGTAGATGTTTAGATTTAAAGTTAGCTTAGAAACCTTTACGCCCATCCATATTGGTTGCGGAGAGGAATACTACCCATTTGAATATTTTGTCGATGATAAAGAGAAAAAACTTTTCGTTGTAGATGAGAATAAGTTATTGAATAGAGTTGAGAGCGACGGAAGACTGGATGAATTCACGAAACTTGCATCAAGCTACACAAAGACAAACGATTCACTTCTTGGCTTTATAAAGAGTTTGGCTGATGATAATTACAGATACAGTGTTGATATTGAACACAGCGCATTTGGCTATATAACAAAACAAACGGCGGCATTTAGGGCTGGAATTTCAAGATTTATAAGAAATCGTTATGATGATAACGTTTATATTCCCGGCTCAACAATCAAAGGCGCTTTAAGAAATGCAGTTATAGATTTTTTTATGAGAAGATTGGAGAAGCGGTTTAAAGATAAAGACAGCAAAGAAAAGATTGACAGAAAAACCTTGTTAAGCAGGGTTAAAAAAGATTGTTCTAAGCTTAATGATTTTTTGATTATAGACGGACAGGGAAATTTCGCTCAAAAGGATATAATGAAATTTGTTAAGGTGTCAGATTTTTTGCCTGTTGGCGATACAAAACAAAAAGTTTATAGGGTATTTTCGATAGGTAAACCAAAAAACGGCATTAGGGATATAAAAAACATACCCGATATTTTGGAATGTGTGGATAAAAAAAGTAGATTTGAGGGAGAGATTGCAGTTTATCCTCAATTTTTAGACAATTTAAATAAAATATTAAAAAGCCTTCAGCTTAAACCGTTAAATAATATATCAGAAAAGACATTATCAACTTGGATGAGATGGATGTATGTAAACTGGGTTTATAAATGGGAAGATAATTATTTTGGTTTTGATGCCAATACTAAAATGAGTGGTGGAGAAAGGTATCACAATTCATATTTGGATAAATTGAAAAATTTCAAGCTTGTTAAAATAGAAGAGAATATGTTTTATGTTAAGCTGGGAAAACATGGCGGTGCTGTTTCAAAAACGATAGAGGGCTGCAGGCAAATTAAAATAAAAATAGGCAACACAGGAGAATCCAAAATTGGAAAAAACCAAAGCACATTGTGGCTTGCCGGCGGCTATCCTATGGGCTGGTTGAAGGGGAAAATTGAAACAGTCAACTGATTCCATATTCCTCATCTTTTCTCATAAGCTTACGGATGCTCAAATTGATGAGCTGAAAGGGACGGGCATATCGAATTTTGAATATCTGCCAAGAAATTTACAAAATCTCTGGAGCGGCGTTCCGCCTAATAAGGAAAGTTTGAATGGTTATTTGAATCCGATTTTTGAGTGGATAAAAAGCAAAGCTAAATCAAATGATTGGGTTTTGGTTCAGGGTGATTTTGGTGCTGTTTGCCTTGTTGTGGATTTTTGTTTTAAACACTCGCTTGTTCCTATATATGCAACAACAAAGAGAAATACAATTGAAAGAATGGAAAACGGCAAGTTGATAAAGGTTTCTCAATTTGAACATGTGAGATTTAGAAAATACGAAAGGATTTAATATGAATTTGACGGTTGTTCTGGTCAGCGCTCAAACTATACCCAATGTTGTTTATTTGAAAAACTCGCTAAAATATGGTGAAGGGTTTGACAAGGTTTTGCTTATCACGACAGAGAAAATGGAGAAACAGGGCAAAAGCGATACAATAATCAAAGCGATAGGTTTTGATTTTTTTGACAACAAGAAATACGACAAGCTGCTTACTGATGAAAATATGCTTTTTGATGTTAATAAAAAACTCGAAGAATATTTTGAAAATAACGATTTTGATAAGGTTTTTGTAAATATTACAGGCGGAACAAAAATTATGTCTTTGGCAGCCTATAACTTTTTTAAAGATAAATCTTTTACCGCAAACATTGTTTATCTTCCGATAGGCAGCACATCATACAAACAGATTTATCCTCTTGGAGGTAATGGGAAAGCTGTTGATGTAGAAATAAATTACAAAATGGATGTTGGTGAATATTTAAAATCACTTGATGTGGAATATGAAGATTCAAAAGCTTTAGATATTGATTTAAGCAGATTTATTTTTGAAACCTATATTAAAGATAATAGTGTTATCAATAAGGTTACACAAATTTTAAGAAAATACAGAAAAGACGGCAAAGAACTCAAAAAAATTAACAAAAGTTTGGAATATGGAGAAATAAAGCGTCTTTTAAACAAAATCAATATTGATATAGATAAATATAACTTAAGACAGAGAAGGTGGGTTGATTTTTTTAGCGGCGGATGGTTTGAGGAATATGTTTACTCAGAAATCAAGGAATTATGTATCGATGATATTAAATTAAATGTAAAGATTAAAAGGCAGACAGATATAAAAGATGTCCCGAATGAATTTGATGTTGTCTTCATTAAAGACAATAACCTTTTTGTTGTGGAGTGCAAAACGGGAAATATGGAGGGATATGAAACAACAAACGCTTTGTATAAGGTTGCTCAGCTCAATAGGGATTTTGGTCTTGCTGCAAAATCATATTTTGCAAGTTTGAGTAAAAAAATTCTTAATAAAGAGACAAAGAAGTCACTATTAGCAAGAAGTAACCTTCTCGGTATAGATTTTGTCTTTAGAGATGATGTGGAAAATAAAGGAATAAAAGGATTTTTTGAAAGGTTTCAATGCAGATAGGTAATTTCAATTTTTCCATTATAAGCTTAAAGTTTAAGCCTGTTGAGAAAAACTACAGGTTTTACGGCTCATACTACCGCGGTATGCTTGGTAGATATTTAAAAAGAAGATTTTGTGTTTTAAAGAATATGCAGTGTGACAGCTGCCCACTGAATGATAAATGCTTGTATATGCTCTCTTTTGAGCGCTACAAAGATGTTTTATTTCCTCCGTATGTTATAAATAGGGCAGAGAGGGATTACTTAAGAATTGTGTTTGTCGGGAGTTTTGCTGAATTTGCTGAAGTGTATCTTGATGCCTTTAAAAGGCAGCTTGATATCGAGAAGGCTGGCTTTGTTAATCCATTCTCAAAAGGTGTGTTTAATAAAAAGGTATTAACAAATTCCAATGATATTGAAGAAAAAAATCTTGAGGCCGATAAACTGAATATTGAAGTTCGTTTTGTTCGCATAAAACAGAACTCAAAAATGATTTCATGTGATAATTTGACATTCTATGATATATTGAAGGCGGTAGAAAAAAGAATATATCTTGTCAATAAGTTTTATGGAAATAAAAATTATAAGGTTTTTTTACCTGATGCAGCAATCAAAACTTCTATAATTGAGTGCAGATATGAGAATATAAAGCGTTATTCAAACAGAAAAAAGAGAACAATGAATATACCGTCTATAACATGCAGATTTTCCGTTGAGGGTGAAATTCAAGCTCTCTATCCGTATCTGTATTTATCAAGTCTGCTGAATATAGGCACAAATGCATCGATGGGTTTTGGAGAGGTTTTTTTAGATTTTAAGCTTTCTTAAATTAAAGACTTTTGTGTAGCTGTTTTGGGTCTGTTTTAGATTAAATACATCGGCATTTTCAAAGGTTTCGACATCTACCCCAAAACCGAAGGCAAGAGGGACGGGACAGCTGAAGAAAAAGAGCCGTTTTTTTATTTTTTTATCCTTTGTGTAGTTGTAGTGTTTATACATTTCCCTAACATAGATACTCCAGTCTTTTAGGGGTATTTTGCCCTGCCTGTCTTTTGATACGCAGTGGACAATATCAAAATCCTTGTATGTATCTTCAAGGTATTTTTCTATATCACCTTTAGGATTGTGTGATGCTACATAAAATACCAAAGCCAATACATCACTTGTTTGTATATCGTGGATGCATTTTATATGTTTTGTATTTTTTGGTATCTGTTTTAGAATTCTTGGGTCTTTATCTCTAAAATTCAACACGCAGTGATATTTTCCGGCATTGTAGTGATATACAACAAACGGTTCTTTGCATCCAAACAGTGCACCAAGACCAAATGAAAATGTGGCTGACGCAAAAAGAGAAAAATGAAAAACGCATATTTTATTGTCTATTTTCGATTTTAAGTTTTGAATTTTTTCATAGGCTTTTGTGAGGTATATTTTCCAATCATCATCTGGTAGATAACTTTGTTTCGTATAAAATAAAAAATCTTCATCTTGCAGATTATACAATTTTTTTATTGTTTTAAATCTTATGTTGTAGTTTGATTCTATTTCGTTTTTAATTAGTTCAAGATTTTTTTGGGCATCGAGTTTTGGTGTTTGAGCTGCTGTTTTTGATTTTATTGCCACACTGAACGGTATATCTATTTTTTCGCTGTTTATTATATAGTCAAGCTCATCTAAATTTTTAACCACCGTTTCATCTATGAACAGTTTTGAGTGTTCTTTGCTGATTTGTTCTTTCTTTTTTTTATAGTCACTTGTGAGAATGTTTCCTGAGGCGTCAAATATTCCACTGAATGAGAAGTTTTTGGATGCTTGAGAATTTTTTGTCAATATGGCTGCAGCCAAAGACAGCATAAATGAACTGCCGACAAAGTCGCAATCAAATGTTACAAAAAAAGACTGCTCTGTTATCTGTTTTGATAGCAGTAGTATGTTTTCTATGCCGTTTTTAAATGAAAAGGATTCTTCTGTGTCTATTTTTATTAAATAGAGCACTGCAAGTCTTGATTCGTTTTCCCCGACCACAGGAAAATAGGTTTTTACCAATTTGTTATGCAGTAGTTCTTTTGCTGTCTGTTTTGTTTTGTTTATTGAATTTGCAAACAGCTGTATATCAATCTGATTTTTATGTTTTCTTAAAAACAGAAGCGCTTTTGTTTTAAACGATATGGGCGTTTGTTGATTTCTTATCAAATCGGCAATGTCTTTTTGTATTTCGTATGTTGGGTTTGCCGAATAGGATTCAAATAGTATGTTTAATTCACGAATTCTTGCTTGAATCATAAAACCTCTAAAGATAAATTGTTTTTAAGAATTTCAAGCTTGTCTATTTTTGTTTTAATGTCCAATTTTCTTGGCAGTACCCCTTCATATAAAACCATTTTGTCTATGAATATCCTTGCTGTTTCTCCGACAAATTCATTTTTAAAGTTTATTGTAACAAGTTCGTCTTTTTGTATCATTTCACCAAATCTGGTATTTATAAAGCTGTCGAATGATGCAGCTGCCATTTTTGTTTTGTATCTGTTTATTATATTGGTTTCTGCTTGACTGTTTTTGATGGAGATGACTTTGTGGTCTGTAATATCTTCACCTTCTTCAATATTTTCTAATGTCAAAAAAAGACTTCTTCTTATTTCGTTTTCTCTAAACTGTTTTTGCTCTGAATCCTCAAAATCGTTATATGGAGTGCCAACCATATCTTTCGGCAGTTTTTTGGCGTCTTTGATGTAGCTTTTCATTATATTTATATATTCTTCATCTATAGAGCTTATTTTTATGGATGCTTCCAGTATTGAGGTTGTGACATACCTGACTATACTTTCAATAACCCATTTTTCTTTGTCGTTATCTTCAACGATAATGTCTTTGTCTGCTGCAAGTTCAAAAAAGGGGGATGCTACAAATACCTCATAAGGATAATTGTCCGTATTGGATACAACAAAAAACAGATTATCAATCATAAACAGAGAGCCAACCTGTATATCTGTACTGCTGTATCCATTGAATGATGTGTCGTTTGCTGCGGATTTTTGGGCATTTCTCAAAGAATTGATGTTGTCTTTATTAATGTTGATTTCAATCTCTGTAGTGCTATTTTTATTTTCAAGACTGTGTTTGTATAATTTGTATACAGCATCAAGTATTTTCATTTTTCACCTCTATATTATTAACGAAATCTTTGCAGATTTCTGACAAAAAAAGATTTTCAACTGCATATTCAACACAATCTTTTGAAAATTTATATGTTACGGCTATGTTTTTTAGTCTCTGTTTTGCCCTTGATTTTGCTTTTTCGTAGGCTGTTTTTATGTTTTTATTTGGTTTTGTATTGAGAAGTTCTAAACATAAAGCCTCTTTTTCTTTTTTAGAGAGCTGTTTTTTTGTAAAATCTATAAATTCTTCTGCTTCTGTTTTTAGTGTGGGTTGTGTGGTTGAATATGTTGTGTAGTTCATCTCTTTTTGGTCTAAAAAATGTGTTTTTAATTTGTCTTTTATGTGGTTTACTGCCAAGAATTTTATATATGATTTTATGTTGTTTGTATTGTTGATTTTCGGAAGGATAACATTTCTTTTTTTGATAAGCTTGATAAAAATATCATTTAGTATCTCGTTTTCAAGGTGTTCTTTTGAATAAAGTTCAAATAATCGAGAGCCTTTAAGCGGTTGTACGGCAAAATAGACGGTTTTTTTAATCTCTTTGATGAGTATTATTTCATCTGTTTCCTGCAGTTTTTTAAGCTCAAGAAACGATTTTAGAATGTCATTAAACACCGTTTTGTATCCTTTGTGTGTATTATGTTGTTTATGTAATATTCTGCACAGTTTCCGCAGAAATGCATTAAATACTCAATGTCTTGTTCGTTAAACAAAAAAAATCTTATGTGTTTTTTTTGGCTGAGCATTACAGCTGAATCCTTTCTCCAGGCAAACTGTTTTTTGCAGTTGTAGTATTGGCATTGGCTTAAATCAAATTTTTGTCTCATGGAAGTATCAGATGTTGTTAAAAATATAATTTTGTAGTTGTCGTTTTGTTTGTCTACTATTACAACCGGCCTGTTTTTTCTTGGTTTTTTGTAGTTTTTTCTTTTTGCCTCTTTTTCTATGATAGAATAATGCTCTTTGGTTTCTATTTTATCATTAATTGTAGTCATTTGTTTATTAGTATATGTTTTGAAGCTACATAATTCAAGGAGTAAATTAACACTCAATAAATTTTTATCGATTTTGTTTAAAAATTATAGACACTTAATCGCTTTTTTAGTAGTATAATTTTAGTAATAAAGAGGAGGTATGATAGAATGAGAAGCTTAATAATTTTTTTCTTATTCGTCTTTTTTTCAACATCCTCATTTGCCCTGGATGTGGAATCAATAGTATGCGGTCTTGGTGTAAAAAACAGGGCAGTAATCAAAAAAAGCGATGAGTTTAAGGTGGGCGATAAGGTGTACTGCATGAGTGTTTTAAAAAATGTAAAAAATGAGAAATTTATTATAAACAGATGGATTTCTGATGAGATAAAGTATGATATAAAGCTAAATACAAAGCCGTCTTTCAGATTTAGGACATGGTCTTATAAAACGGTTTATCACAAAGGCGTCTGGAAGATGGAGGTTCTTGATGATAAAGGAAATCTGATAAAGGAAAAAATATTTGTAGTAAAATAGATTAACGGGGGAGTTGTTTTATGGGGATGAGTATTTCTCAAAAAATTCTGTCTGCAAAGAGCAGGCAGGATAGTGTATCGCCTGGCGATATTGTTTTGGCTGATGTGGACTTGGCGTTTGCAAACGACATTACAGCGCCGATATCCATAGATTTTGTAAAAAAATTAGGTGTTGATGTATTTGATAAAGGCAAGGTTGCCTTAATTCCTGACCATTTCACACCCAACAAAGACATAAGCTCGGCAAATCAGTGCAAGATTATGCGTGATTTTGTGCGTGATGGAGATTTGCCAAACTACTGGGAAAGCGGAGAGGTTGGAATAGAACATGCGCTTTTACCAGAGCAGGGTTATATTAAACCCGGTATGCTGATTGTTGGGGCTGATTCCCATACATGTACACACGGAGCGCTTGGCGCATTTGCAACGGGTATGGGCTCTACCGATGTGGGTTTTGCCTTCGCAACGGGAAAATCCTGGTTTAAGGTGCCAGAATCAATAAAGTTTGTATATACAGGCAGAAGAAACAAGTGGGTAGGTGGAAAGGATTTAATTCTTTACACAATAGGAAAAATAGGTGTAGCCGGTGCTTTGTATAAGTCAATGGAATTTGCAGGTGACACAATTAAAGAACTTCCAATGGAAGACAGACTCACAATGTGCAATATGGCGATAGAGGCAGGTGGAAAAAACGGCATTATTGAACCGGATGAAATAACGTTTGAGTATTTAAAAGAAAGAGGAGTGGGCGAGGGCGACTATACTGCATATAAGAGTGACCCTGATGCTTACTACAGCAAAATAATAGAAATTGATGTTGAGGATATAGAACCTCAGGTTGCATTTCCTCATCTGCCTGAAAATGCAAAAGGCTTGAGTGAAATAAAGGAAGATATAAAAATAGACCAGGCATTTATAGGCTCATGCACAAACGGGAGAATCGGCGATTTGAGAATAGCTGCGAGTGTATTAAAAAACAACAAGGTTGCAAAATATGTGAGACTCATCATAATACCCGCAACGGTTGATGTGTATAAACAGGCTTTGAAAGAAGGTTTGTTTGATATATTTATGGAGGCAGGAGCTGTTATATCAACACCGACCTGTGGTCCTTGTCTTGGCGGGTATATGGGAATATTGGCAGACGGCGAGGTTGGCATATCGACATCAAACAGGAATTTTGTCGGCAGAATGGGTTCAAAAAGCTCGGCTTTGTATCTGTCATCCCCCGCTGTTGCTGCAGCAAGTGCCGTTGCCGGCAAGATAATTTCTCCAGATGAGGTGGTAAAATGAAATTTAAAGGAAAAGCATGGGTTTATGGCGATAATGTTGATACCGATGTAATTATACCGGCAAGGTATTTAAATACCTCAGATGAAGCGGAACTTGCCAAGCACTGCATGGAAGATATAGATGAAAACTTTATAAAAAAGATAAAGCCAGGTGACATGATTGTTGCAGGATATAATTTTGGCAGCGGTTCAAGCAGAGAACATGCGCCAATTGCCATAAAGGCAAGTGGCATATCTTGTGTTATAGCAAAGAGTTTTGCAAGGATATTCTACAGAAACTCGTTTAATATGGGTCTGCCTATCTTTGAAAGTGTTGAAGCGGCAGAGGATATAAAAGATACAGACGAGATAGAGATTGATGCAGATAGCGGGATAATAAAAAATTTGACGACAAACAAAGAGTATAAATCAACACCCATACCGGAGTTTATGCAGGAGCTTATAGCCTCAAACGGTCTTTTTGGTTATGCCAAAAAGTTGTTGGATAAATAGTAATTTTGGAGGATGTTCAGATGGCTGAGTTTAAGATAGCTGTTATGGAGGGTGATGGGATAGGTCCAGAAATAGTTGCAGAAGGTTTAAAGGTTTTAGCTGAGATTGCAGCAAAGTTTAACCATACATTCAATTATGAGAAGGTTTATGTTGGAGGGTGTGCTATTGATATGTTTGACGAACCGCTTCCGCAGTCTCAGGTTGATACAATATTAAAATGTGATGCACTCTTTTTCGGTTCTGTTGGCGGCCCTAAATGGGATAATCTTCCACAGGAAAAGAAACCGGAAACAGGGCTTTTGGGTATAAGAAAAGCTCTTGGAGCTTTTGCAAACTTAAGACCTGCAAAGGTGTTTGATGAGCTTGTTAATGCAAGTACCCTCAAACCTGAAGTTGTAAAAGGCATAGATATTCTTGTTGTGAGAGAGCTTACAGGCGGTATCTATTTTGGGCAACCTAAGGGCGTTTTTGAAGAAAACGGAAAGAAAAAAGGCTTAAACACAATGGTTTACTACGAGGATGAAATAAGAAGGATTGTGAAGCTGGCATTTGAACTTGCTATGCAGAGAAGAAAAAAATTGACAAGTGTGGATAAAGCGAATGTTCTTGATGTTTCTCAATTTTGGAGGGATATTGTAAACGATGTAGCGCAGGATTATCCCGATGTTGAATATAATCATCTGCTTGTTGATAATGCGGCCATGCAGCTTGTTAGGGACCCGAAAAAGTTTGATGTTATAGTAACAGGCAACATCTTTGGTGATATTCTCTCGGATGAGGCAAGTATGCTTACAGGCTCTATAGGGATGCTGGCAAGTTCTTCTGTTGGTGGTAAAGTAGGAATGTTTGAGCCTATTCACGGTTCAGCTCCAGATATTGTTGGGCTTGGTATAGCCAATCCGATAGCCCAGATTGAATCTGCAGCAATGATGCTGAAATACGGTTTAAAGTTGGATAAAGAGGCTGAGACAATAGAAAAAGCCGTTGACTTGGTTTTAAAGATGGGCTATAGAACACCGGATATTATGAGTGACGGTACAAAAAAGGTAAATACGACCCAAATGGGTGATTTGATAGCAAAAGCAGTAGGTGATGTTGCATGAAAATAGGTATTATTTCCGATTCTCACGACAATATACCTGCAATAGAAAGTTCTGTTAATATTTTTAATGAACGGTGTGTTGATTTTGTTATCCATCTTGGCGATATTGTCGCACCTTTTTGTTTTGATGCTTTGGATAAGCTGAATATGGAATTTGTGGGAGTTTTTGGAAATAACGATGGTGAGTGGCTGTATCTGGAAGAAAAAGCAAGAAATAGACTTCATAAACCGCCCTATGAGATTGAGTTGGACGGAAAAAGCTTTGTTTTAATGCATGAACCTTTCGGTATAGAAAAGCTTGCAAAAGAGTATGATTACTGTCTCTACGGTCATCTGCACATAGTGGATATAAGAAAGACAGAAAGAGGACACATAATTAACCCAGGAGAGTTATGCGGATATCTGACAAAGAAAAAAACACTGGTGATACTGGATACAACGAAAAACGAAACGGAATTAATAACTGTTTAAACTTTAAGAAAATTATTTTTGACAAAAGCTTTGAGGAAGCTCCAACAAGGCTTCCTCTTCCCCAAATTGCATTTTGCGGAAGAAGCAATGTCGGTAAATCGTCTCTAATTAATGCTGTATTTTCTAAAAAGATAGCATTTGTTGGCAAAAATCCGGGCAAAACCATATTGATTAATACATTCTTGGTTAATGATAATTTTTATGTTGTTGATTTGCCGGGATACGGCTATGCTAAACGCTCCAAATCCATGAGAAATAGGTGGAAAAAGTCGATAGAGGAGTATTTATCAAATTCCAATATGCTGTTTCATATCTTTGTTTTAGTCGATTCAAGGCATAAACCGATGGACAGCGATATGGAATTTATACGATGGCTGAAGTTTTACAATAAAAGCTTTAGTGTTGTTTTTACAAAAATTGATAAATCAAAACAGAAAGATATATCCGAAAATATAAAATATATCAAAAAAGAGTTTGGCGAATTTAACTATTTTTTGACATCCGCTTCAAAAAAGAAGGGTATAAGCAAACTTTGCGGATTTATTGTTGATTATCTACAGAATATATCTGCTTAAATCCTTATTTTCAACTATACCTGATATCTTTTTGTCTACATAATCGCTGTCTATTATGATTTGATTTTCATCTATATCGGGGGCTTCAAAAGATACATCCTCAAGCAGTCTTTCAAGTAGGGTATGAAGTCTCCTTGCGCCTATATTTTCTGTTTCTCTATTTATTTTTTCAGCAAGTTCTGCAAGTTTTTCTATTCCGCTGTCTTCGAATTTCAAATCAACACCATCAATCTCAAGCAGTGCTTTATACTGTTTTATGAGTGCGTTTTTCGGCTCTCTTAGTATTCTTACAAATTCATCTTTTTTGAGTGCCTGAAGCTCAACCCTTATTGGGAATCTGCCCTGAAGTTCCGGAATCATATCGCTCGGCTTTGTTTGGTGAAATGCACCTGCTGCGATAAATAGTATATGGTCTGTTTTGATTGTTCCATATCTTGTTGTAACACTTGAGCCTTCGACTATTGGTAGTAGGTCTCTTTGGACACCTTCTCTTGAAACATCTGGACCTGAGCCGGAATTTTTGCCCATAACCTTGTCTATTTCATCAATAAAAATTATGCCGTAATTTGAGGCTCTTTCTATTCCTTTTTCTTTTACCTTTTCTTTATCTATGAGCTTTTGAGCCTCTTCTTCTTTTAATATGTTTTTTGCTTCTTTGACAGAAACCTTTCTTGTTTTCTTTTTTGATGGAATTATATTATCAAGCATATCCTTCAAATTGTTGTCAAGCTCATCCATAGGGGCTGCTGCAACCTCTATAAACGGCATAAATTGAGCGTTTTTCTGAGGATTTACGGTTATTTCTATTATTTTGTCATCAAGCTCACCGTTTATGAGTTTTTCTCTGAATTTTTCTTTTGTTCTGCTTAATCTTTCCTCTTCTTCGGGTGTGTCGTATATTGTTTTAGGTTTTTTAATTGACGGCACAAGAATTTCCAAAATCCTGTCTTCTGCAGCCTTTTTTGCTTTGTCTTCGACTTTTTTCAGCTCTTCTTTTTTAACCATTTCGTAGCTTATTCTTGCCAAATCCCTAATCATCGATTCAACATCGCGCCCTACATAGCCAACCTCTGTAAATTTGCTTGCCTCAACCTTTACAAAAGGAGCATTTGTTATTTTTGCTATTCTTCTTGCTATTTCTGTTTTTCCGACACCTGTTGGTCCAATCATCAGTATGTTTTTTGGAACTATTTCTTCCTTTATGTCGTTGTCAACTTTGCTTCTTCTGTATCTTGTTCTTAATGCTATGGCTATTGCCTTTTTTGCATCCTTTTGTCCAACGATATATCTATCGAGAAGTTCAACTATTTTTTTTGGCGTCAGTTGATTTTCCATCAATCATCTCCCAATGAATCTATGGTTATATTGTCGTTTGTGTATATACAGATAGATGCAGCTATTTTTAAGGATTCTTTAACTATGGTTTTTGTATCAAGGTTTGAAAAATTCAGCATTGCCTTTGCGGCTGATAGTGCGTAGTTTCCGCCTGAACCTATAGCACATACATAATCGTCCGGTTCTAACACATCACCGCTTCCTGAGATTATATAGGTATTATTCTTATCCGCAGCAATCAGAAGCGCTTCAAGCCTTCTTAGGATTCTATCCGTTCTCCAGTCCTTTGCAAGTTCTACACATGCTCTTGTTAGGTTTCCTGAATATTCCGAAAGTTTGTCTTCAAGTTTTTCAAACAGCGTAAAGGCATCAGCTGTTGAGCCTGCAAATCCTACAAGCACTTTATCATTATAAAGCCTTCTAATCTTTTTTGCATTTGATTTTGCAACCGTATTACCCATTGTAACCTGTCCGTCTCCGCCAATTGCTACGGTTTTGTTTTTTCTGACAGAAACAATGGTTGTACCCTTCATTTCAATCATTAAGCTGTCTTCCCTTTTTTCTTTGTTACAAGGATTGGTTCCTCTTTTCCCTCAACAACATTTTTGTTTATTATACACTCAGAAATATTGTTCAAAGAAGGCACATCATACATTATATCAAGCATGATATCCTCCATGATGCTTCTTAAACCCCTTGCTCCAACCTTTCTTTCTACAGCCTTTTTTGCTATGGCGCTTAAGGCGCCATCCGTTATTGTTAATTTAACATTGTCCATTTTCATCATTTCGGTATACTGTTTGACCAAAGCATTTTTTGGCTCTGTCAATATTCTAACAAGCTCTTCTTCCTTCAAATCTTCCAAGGTTGCAGTAACATGCAGTCTTCCTATAAGTTCCGGAATCAAGCCGTATCTCATTAAGTCTTCTGGTGTTACATGTTCGATTATATTTATATCCTCTTTTTTGTTGAGCGTTACAGGATTTGTAAAGCCTATGCTCTTTTTGTTGAGTCTTTTTGCAATAATGTTGTTTAAACCCTCAAAAGCACCGCCACATATAAAAAGAATATTCTTTGTGTCTATCTGTATAAATTCCTGTTGAGGATGTTTTCTTCCACCGTATGGAGGAACATTTACGATACTTCCCTCGATGAGCTTCAAAAGAGCCTGTTGAACACCCTCACCTGAAACATCCCTTGTTATTGACAGATTTTCGCTTTTTCTTGTAATTTTATCCAACTCGTCTATATAAACAATACCCTTTTGAGCTAAAGCAACATTATAATCAGCAGCCTGCAGTAATCTGACGAGTATGTTTTCAACATCCTCTCCAACATAACCGGCTTCTGTCAAACTTGTTGCATCAGCAACAGCAAACGGCACATTTAATATTCTCGCAAGTGTTTTTGCAAGCAGTGTTTTACCTGTTCCTGTCGGTCCAATCAATAAAATATTGCTTTTTTCAAGTTCTATGTCGTTTTTCTTTTTAGTTTTACCGACCGTTGTAGAAATTCTCTTGTAGTGGTTGTATACGGCTACCGATAGAATCTTTTTTGCCGAATCCTGTGATATAATGTATTCATCAAGATGCTTTTTTATCTGTTGAGGAGTCAGGGATTTAAAATCCGTATCTTTCTTTTTCTCAAGCTCCATATCTTCTGCCAAGATGTCTTCACATAGAGCAACACACTCATCACAAATATAAACACCGGGTCCGGCTATTAGTTTTTTTACCTCATCTTGACTTCTTCCGCAAAACGAACATCTAAGAGGCCCTTTGTCATCCGTCGTTATCATTGTCAAACTCCTCATCTCTTGAATAAATAACCTTATCTATTATGCCGTATTTTTGTGCCTCGTTGGCATCCATAAAATAATCTCTTTCCGTATCCCTCTCTATTGTTTTAAGCCTTTTCCCTGTATGTTTTGCCATTATCTCATTGACTATCTTTTTCAACCTCAAGATTTCTTTGGCATGTATCTCAATTTCTGTTGCCTGACCCTGAAATCCACCCAAGGGTTGATGAATCATAATTCTTGAGTTCGGCAGAGAATATCTTTTGCCTTTTGAGCCTGCCGCAAGAAGAATAGCTGCCATTGATGCTGCTGTCCCCAAGCATATTGTGGAGATGTCGCATTTTATATACTGCATTGTATCGTATATTGCCAAACCGGCTGTTATGATGCCGCCGGGAGAATTTATGTATATAAAAATGTCTTTTTCAGGATCTTCCGATTCAAGAAACAGAAGCTGGCTGACTATGACATTTGATGCGTAGTCGTCTATTTCTCCGTTTAACATTATTATTCTGTCTTTAAGCAGTCTTGAATATATATCGTATGCTCTTTCACCCTGAGGCGTTTTTTCTATAACAATAGGGACAAGGCTCATATATTATTTATTCTCCTTTTGGTTCTTCTTTTTCGATTTTTTCTTCAACTATCTTAGCGTTTTTATGTAGCAGTTCAAGTGCTTTGTCGCCCAAAATATCCATTTTAACAATGGGAATCATATTTTTTGATTGGTATTCTTTGTATAGCTCTTCAAATGTCGTATTTCTTGCATTTGCATCCTGAGCTATAACATTTTTTATCTCTTCACCTGTTACATCAAGGTTTTCTTTTTCTGCAATAGCAAGAAGCAGGAATGTTGCCTTGACTCTTCTGTATGCATCATTTTCAAATCTCTTTCTTAGATTCTGAGGTTTAAACTCATCTGAATTTATGTCTGCGCCCATATAGTATGCATTCTGGACATACTCCATCATCATCTGATTTGTTTCTTGGTTTACAAGACTTTCTGGCAAATCAAAATCGTACTCGTCAAGCAGTTTATTTAAAATCTCTTCTTTCTGCCTTTCTTTTTCTTCGGCTTCTTTGTTTTCCATCAATCTTTTTTCTATATCTTTTTTCAAATCATCAAAGGTTTTAAATTCTTTGTTGACTTTTTTTGCAAATTCATCGTCTAATTCCGGTAGCTTTTTACCCTTTAGGGATTTTAGTGTTATTTCAAATATAACATCTTTGCCTTTTAAAGACCTAAGCGGATAGTCTTTGTCAAACGATGCCTCAACTTTTTTGGTTTCGTTTGCCTTCATTCCGTAAACTTCTTTTTCGATTTCTTCTATCATCTGTTTTTTGCCAAGCTCAACATAGAGGTTGTCCCCGGCAAAATCCTTGACAGGGTAGTTTGTTTCTTTGAGGAATGTTTTTACCTCCAATACAGCTATGTCGCCCTCTTTTGCCTCTCCGTCAATATCCTCTAAAGCAGCAAAGGCTTCCTGGAGCTGTTTTAGAGTGTTTTCCATATCCTTATCACCAATTACAGGTTGTTTTTTGGTTATTTCTATGCCCATATACTCTTTTAGCTCTATTGTAGGTTTAATATCAACCTCAACATCAAATGATAGAGGCTTGTTTTCCTCAAACACCACACCTGTAAATACAGGCTCTGAAACTGCCTCTATTTTGTATTCCTCAACGGCATATTCGTAGGCTTCACTCATAACATCTCTTTTTGTATCCTCTTCGATGTCTTTTTTATATGTCCTTAAGATAACATCTTTCGGCACTTTTCCTTTTCTGAAACCTTTAATGTTGACTGTTTTCTTCAAATGTTCAATGAGGGCATCCTTTTTCTCTTTTATTTTTTCAAAAGGTACCTCTATGTGAAGTTTTTTTCTTGAAGGCTTTACATCCTCAACTTTTACCTCAAACATACATCCTCCCAATAAATTTAATCACGCAACTATATCAGAAGCAAATTTTTTTTTCAATAATTCTTTATAATTCGCTATTTTTTAGATATAAAGCTTTTATTTGATGCTTGTTTACTTCAACCAATTCAACTACGAATATTTCCTTTGTTGATAGTTTTTCAACCGTTGCGTTAGTTATGGGTATAAAATCCTTTATCTGTGTGGAATTTAAAACATCTGTAAATCTGGATTTGTGTGTAAAATACATATTTCCTTCAATTTTCAAATCGTCCATAAATATCACAACTTTGTGAATATCCTTATCTAATTTCAAACCACCCGCGTTACCCATACTACTTTCCTACCTTATACTTTTTTACACTTACATGTTGTTTTGTGAAGTTAGCTGTATCTTCCAATATAAAACCTGTTTCGTCAAGTATATTTTCCGTTTTATCAAGTTTTTTTGCTTCGTCTTTGTCGATGAGTTTTAGTGTAAGTTCAAAAAATTTGCTGTCGTTTAGGTATGTTATGCAGTAAATTTTTCCGTCTTTTTTCAGAACTTGTTTTATTGTTTCTATATGTGTTTTATTAATATCAAATAAGGAAAAAAACAGAATAACTTTGTTGATTTTTTTATCTATGTTTATTGTTTGATTTGTTTCAAAAGAGTAGTAGTTTTCATTTTTTACATAGTGCGTTGTTATAATGGACTGCATATAATCGGTTTCTTTGTATATTGTAAGCACTGTTTCGCTTTCTTTTATATCTATATATTCTGTGGATTTTATTATATACGGCTCATATTGAAATTTCCTTGAAAATTTAGCATTTGAGAGTTTAATAATCCAGTCTGTAAACCCCATTTTTTGCAACCTTTCCACAGGCTATTACCCTGTTTTTAGAATAAAATACGGCAATTTGTCCGGGTGTTATAGCCCTTTCTTTTTCCTCTAACTGAACGAATAATTTATCTGTTTCTACCCTACACCTTTTGGGTTTTGCGTTATACCTTACGCAACATTCCACGCTGTCTGTATCTATCATATTTGCACCGCTGTGTATAGTTATATTTTCAAGATAGAACGAATCCGAATAGAGTTTTTTTTCCTCAGAAACATAAACAATATTTTTTAAAGGATTTGTGGCCGTTACATAGTGGGGTGTATTGCCCACCTTAACACCTTTTCTTTGACCGATTGTGTAGTTGAAAAATCCGTTATGATAGCCGACCACTTTGCCGTTTTTCACCATTACACCTTTTTTGGGCTTTATTTTTGATTTAATGAGTTCTCTGTAGTCATTTTTTATGAAGCATAAATCGATGCTTTCTTTTATGTTTATATCGAATGCTTTTTTTACTTCTTCTTTTGAGTATTTATTTAATGGAAAAAGCGTATGTTTTAGTATTTCACTGTCCACGCAGGATAGAAAGTATGATTGGTCTTTGAAGCTTTTATGCTTTGTTAAAAATCCATCTTTAAAATCTGCATAATGACCTGTTGCTATAAGGCTTATATTGTTTTTTTGAGCCTCTTTGTAGAGCATTTTCATTTTTATATGTTGATTGCATATAGCACACGGATTTGGAGTATACCCCTTTGAATACTCATCGATAAAGTAATCAATTACATGAGTTTTAAACTCTTTTGTATAATCTGTATAGTAGAAATCTATACCAGCTTTTTTTAAAACTTCTGATGTATACTTTGGGAGCTTTTTTTTCGAGTGAAGATGCATATTTACACATAGAACATCATAGCCTATTTTTTTTAATTCAACTGCAGCAAAAAGGCTGTCTATGCCCCCGCTGATACCCACAAGGCACTGTTTCATTATTTTGTTGATTCTTTATCTGTTTTTGTTTCTTTTTTTCCTTTGACCTCTTTTGTTATATCAATCCTATATCCGTCTTCGTGCAGTTTGTAACCGGCGTATGCTCCACCTGCTGCAGCTCCTCCCACAAGCAGAGGTGTGCAGGATGAAAGCATATAGACAGTAAAGCTTGCAATAACAAAAAAAACGGTTGTTTTCATAAAATCTCCTTCAAATGATTTAGAGTATTTCCAAATACATATCGAGAATTTCTTTTTCTTGAAATTTTTTAGGTGAATTTTCTATGCCGTGTTTCATTGTATGGAATGTGTTTTTTACCATATCGTTGACTGTGCTTTTGTCAAATCCGAAATCTGAGAGTTTGTGTGTAAGACCTATAGAGGCTTTTATTTTTTCGACAGCATCAACTGCTTTTTTGGCAGCATCCTCCAAAGTCATGTTGGATATATCCTTACCCATCAGATATGCAATATCTGCAAATTTTTTCTGTGAGTGCTTATATGTTCTTTTTATAAAAGGAATCATCACCATAGACAAGCCCAAACCATGAGGCAGTTGTCTGTTGTATGCACTTAAAGAGTGCTCCATTGCATGAGGCAGAGCTGCTCGTCCTACATTCAAAGCCATTCCTGCAAGCATCGAGGCAAGGCTCATATTATTCATAGCCGTTTTGTCCTTTGTGTCGTAGACTTTTTTTAGATTTTCCTTGATTAAAGATATTGCCTCTCTGCAGTATGCATCAGTTATGGCAGAAGATGATTGTGAAATGTATGCCTCAATGGCGTGTGAGAGAGCATCAAATCCGGTATTTGCGATTGTTGTTTTGCTTATTGTATATGTTAGACTTGGGTCAATTAGTGAAACTTTGGGGTATATTGTCTCGCTGCCTATGGCTGTTTTTGTGTTTTTGCTTAGATTGTTTATTACTGCATATTTTGTAACCTCACTGCCTGAGCCGGATGTTGTGGGTGAACATATAATAGGATATGCTTCCAATATGTTTAAATCACCATTTTCCATCAG
Source organism: Desulfurellales bacterium (assembly GCA_027014115.1). Taxonomy (GTDB): domain Bacteria; phylum Campylobacterota_A; class Desulfurellia; order Desulfurellales; family Hippeaceae; genus JALWEJ01. Next base: position 20,991 of record JALWEJ010000045.1, on the reverse strand, counting down.
CTCTTCTATGGGTTTTTTCTGTTTTGCCGACAGAGAAGCCGCTTTTGCCAAATCCATTGCACTGCCACCGCCAACTGCAACAACGACATTTAGATTTTTATCCGTTATTGTTTTTGCAGCTTCATTTATCAGCTGCGTATCGGGATTTTCTTCTGCTTTATCAAAAACAACAACCTCTTCTATTTTTTGACTTTTAGAAAAAGAGGTTAGTATCTTATCAAGAACCCCGGTTTTTCTAAGGTGGCTTTTGCCTGTAACAAGCAAAACTCTACTGCCGTTTCTTGATGTGTATGATGCTATTTTTGATATAACACCCTCTGCAAAAACAATCCTTAACGGAGCATAATAGATAAAATCCATACCAACCTCACAAAAAATAATCAAATTTAATGATATTCAAAAAAAATCAAAAATCAACTTACTAAAATTTTGAATTTGCAAATGATTTTAAGATAACATAGTATTATTTTAGGAATATTAAAGCAAGGAGTTTCTATATGAAAAAGGTAAAGATAGTTGCAACCATAGGACCATCTACGAGTTATAGAGAGATGATTGAGGAATTGATTTTGATGGGAGTGGATGTATTTAGGCTCAATTTTTCCCATGCAGACCATGAAACTCATAAAAAAACAATAAGCACCATAAGAGATGTTTCACAAAAACTCAATACCCACACTGCAGTCCTGCAGGATATTGGCGGACCCAAAATAAGAATAGGAGAGATTGACGGTGTGCTTGAACTCAAAAGGGGCGATATCTTAAAGCTTGCAAAAAAAGACCGCAAGAACGATATATATACACTTACAATAAGTCATCCGGAAATTATAGACAGACTTAAAGAGGGCGAATATGTGTTCTTTGCAGACGGCAGTATAAGGACAATGGTTAAGAAAAAACACAAGGATTATGCAGAGCTTTTTGTAAAAAACAGCGGTGTTTTATCTTCAAGAAAGGGTGTAAATTTTCCTCATACCAATCTTAAAATATCTGCAATTACGAATAAAGATGTAGGTGATTTGATATTCGGTGCAGAAGAAGGTGTGGATATAGTTGCCGTTTCTTTTGTTAATTCAAAGGATGATATTGAAAAAGCAAGAGAAATTTTAAATAAAAACGGCTCAAACAGTTGGATTATTGCAAAGATTGAAACAAAAAAGGCTGTTGAAAACATTAATGAAATTATAAAAGCATCAGACGGCGTTATGGTTGCGCGCGGTGATTTGGGGATAGAGGTTGGTCTTGAGAAGGTGCCTGTTATCCAGAAAAAGATAATAAAAAAAGCCAATGCTTTGGGAAAGCCTGTTGTTGTTGCAACACAGATGCTGCTCAATATGGTAAATTCTCCGTTTCCTACAAGAGCTGAGGTTAGTGATGTTGCGAATGCCTTATTGGATGGTGCTGATGCTGTTATGCTTAGCGATGAGACAACAGTCGGGCGCTATCCGAAAAAGGCTGTTGAAACCCTTGTGAATATTATCTTAGAGACGCAAAATATTTACCTTTACTACAAAAAATACGAATCATGCAACAATGATGCAATAGCTGCAAGTGTTGCCGATTTATGCAATGGTATAAATCCAAAAGCTGTTGTTAGTGTGACATCGAGTGGAGAAACAGCAAAAAACATCGCAAAATACAGACCTAAAACACCTATTTTGGCAGTTAGCCATACAGAAGATATTTTAAGAAAACTCTCTCTTGTTTGGGGCGTTGAACCATTTTTTGTTGTTGAGAAAAGTATTAACCATGAGGATATGATTAATATAATAAAGAAAACTCTAAATAAACAAAAAACAGCTGAAAAGTCCGATAAGATTATACTAACGATGGGCAGCATAATAGGACAGCAAGGAACAACAAATATGATTAGGATATTAGATGTTTAGGTTGCTGGGAGTAGTGTTATGAAACTTGAAAGATTTTAAATATTGTGCTTGAAAAAGTTCTTGCAGTTAGGAATTATTATTTAATTATTCTTGATTTATTTCATAAATAAAAGTATAATTTATACACTGTAAGTAAAAGGGGTGTTGGTTGAATCTTGCTTCCATAAAAGAACACTTTAGGGATATAAGGGTTTTGTATGCCGAAGACGACAATGATGCTCATGAACAGTTTCTTGTTGTTTTAAACAATCTGTTTGATTTTGTTGTTTCGGCGCATGATGGAGAAGAGGCTTTCCGTCTGTTTCAAGAAACAGACGGCATAGATCTTGTCATCACGGATATTACCATGCCAAAAATGAATGGCATTGAGTTAATACATGAGATACATGCTATAAAGCCCTCCACAAGATGCATTATTGTATCGGCTCATTCTCAAGAGGAATATCTGTTTAAATCCATAAATGAAGATATAAACGGTTACATTTACAAGCCTGTCAATCTCAATCAATTGGTAAATGTGTTGATGAATACATGCAGTTTCATAAAGATTGAAAAAGAGAAAGAAAGATACAAAAAGCAGTTGGAAAATGTTGTCAAGCTTCAAGGAAATCAAATAAAAGAAAAAAATATGCTTCTTTTGGAAAAAACAGTTTATGATGATTTAACAAAGGTGTACTCAAGGGCAAAATTCAGCATAGATACCGATTCAAAAGAAAATTATGTATTGATAATGGTTAGTCTAAAAAATTTTTCTTCAATAAATATGGCTTTTGGGTTTGATGTTGGAGATGAGCTTTTGAAATCGACAGCAGATTTTTTAAGACAGTTTAGTGAAGATGTATACAGGCCTGAGTCCAACAAGTTTCTCATAGTTTTGTGGAATAAAAATTCAGAAGAGGCTTTGGAATTTTCAAAAGATATTTTAAACAAATCAAAATCGGAAAGATTCAATGTTGGTATTCACTATCCGATACAGCCGATATTTTCAGTAGGTATTGCAGATGGCGAAATAGACTCGTCAGTATCAATAAGAAAAGCGTATACTGCATTGAAAATGGCGGATAAGAATTTATTAGGCATTTATCTTTATAAAGATGCATTAAAATTTGAAGAATCCCAAAAAGAGCTGATAAATTGGGTCAACAAAACAAAACATGCCATAGATAATGATTTGATTGTTCCGTTTTTTCAGCCTATATACAATCTAAATTCCAATAAGATTGAGAAGTTTGAATGTCTTGCAAGAATGAAAGATGAACCCGATATAATACCGCCTGCCAAATTTCTAAATGCCGCCAAACAGGCAGGTATGTTAACGCGGATAACCAAGATTATGATTGATAAGTCTTTTGATTATTTTAAAGATAAAAAATTTGATTTTTCTATAAATGTAACAAACGAAGATTTGAAGAATGCAGACATTGTTGAATATATTATGCAAAAAGCCAAAGAGTTTTCGCTTGAACCATCAAGGGTCTGTATAGAGATTTTGGAGAATATTCCAGATAAAGATTATAATCTTTTTTTACAGCAGCTTAGAGTTTTGAAAACAGAAGGATTTCAGCTGTCTGTTGATGATTTTGGTGCAGAAAGCTCCAATTTCAGCCGTCTCTTGTCGCTTGATATTGACTACATAAAAATAGACGGCATGTTTATAAAAGATATAGATACAGAAACAGACAAAAGAACAATAGCTCAAACCGTTGTTTTTTATGCCAAAAAGACAAATAAAAAAACCATTGCTGAATTTGTATGTTCTGATAGAGTTTTAAAAACCGTGAAAGAGATAGGCGTTGATTATGCGCAGGGCTATGTTATCTCAAAACCGGTTAAAGATATAGAGCAATGCTTAAAAAGTTTTTAAAAAATACCAAATTCTCCATACTGGAAATCTTAATTGTTCTGCTGTTTGTTCCTATAATTTTGATGTTTATTGTTTTGTATTTTCTTTGGATTAAGTCTTTTAATGAGGAGTTTATCAGGCATCAAAATATGATAAAAAAACAGGTTATGGCAAAATATATAGACTCTACAAAAAATCATGTTGAGACCGTTATAAACTTTATAGATAAAGAAAGAAAACAAAGACTTAACATACTAAAACGGTTTACGAAAGACAGGAGTTTAAGAGTATATTATATTATTGATTCTGTATACAAAAAATACAACGGTAAACTACCGCATGAAAAAATTAAAAATATTGTAAGAAAAAAAATAAAAGAGTTTGTGAAGAGAAATAGGGATAGCTATGCATTTATTGTTAATACTAAAGGCAGGTGTGTTTTATGTACAACCCTGCCTGCACTTGAAGATAACAATATTATTTATATTCAGGATAGATACGGCAAATATGTTGTAAAAGAGGAAATAGAAAAAGCTAAAAACGGCGGCGGGTTCGTTAACTGCAGATGGTATTCGCCAAAAAGAAGTTTTTCTACTGAAAGGCTTTCTTATGTAAAATTGTTTAAACCTTACGGATGGGTTGTGGGTTCGGGGTATTATGTTGATAAGTTTAGTCAGACAATAAAAAATGATATTAGAGATATTTTGAGAAATTACAGATATGGTGACAGTATGCATAATTATATCTTTATATCTCGTCTTATAAATATAAATGGCGGAGACTGTTATGCTCTTGGCATCTTAAGTCCTAATGTAACAAAAGAGTATGAGGGAAAATGCATATCATCAAATGTAAAAGATATTAAAGGTAAGTATTTTAGAAGGGATGCATTAAGGCAACTTAGAAAGAAGGGTTGGGCTTTGGTAAAGTATTACTATAAGATTCCGGATTCCAATAAATACGGAAAAAAGATTGCCTATATAAAACTATACAAGCCGTGGAATTGGATTGTGGGTAGCGGATTTTATGTCAAGGATGCTGAGTTTGCGATGCAAAAAACATTAGAGAGTGTGGATATGATTGCGCAAAAACTTAAGTACAAGGCAGGGCGTTATGTATTGGCAGTATCTATATTTGTCGTATTAGTCGTGTTTACACTCTATGTATTTACAAAGCGGATACTTGAGGGTTATGCTAATAAATTCAAACATTCCGTCCATAACAAAACCATGATAGATAAAGATTCTATATGTATAAAAGAGATGTCAGATGTGATAGAGTATGGAAACAGCATAATAGACCTTGTGAAAACTCAGGAGGAAAAGTTAAACGAATTTAACAAGACACTGCAAAAAAGGATTGATGAGGCAACAAAGAAATTGAGAGAAAAGGATGCGGTTATCTTTGAAAGAAGCAAATATGCTCAAATGGGGGAGATGATGTCGATGATTGCACACCAGTGGAGACAGCCGCTCAATGCTGTAAGCTCTGCTGTTGTTAATATACAGATGAAGGCCATGTTGGGCGAGAATGTCGGCACAGAAGAGATTGAGAAATGTGCATCTTTTGTGCAGAATAGGAATAGAGACCTTTCAAACACAATAAATGATTTTATGACGTTTTTTAGAAAGAGTGATACGCCTTTGAGATTTAATGTCAAAGAAGCTGTTGAAAAGTCTGTAAAGATGCTTGATTATGTTTTTAGTCTAAATAATATTGAACTTTTATTGGATATTGGAGACGGTATTGTAATTGTAGGATATCCGCAGGAGCTTGTGCATATTATGATAAATCTTATAAACAATGCCAAAGACGCAATTAGGGAAAACGATATTGAAAAAGGAAAGATAACCATAAAAGCAAAACAAAAGGACAATTTTTGTATTATTTCTGTAAAAGACAATGCAGGTGGAATAGACGAAAGCATACTTGATAAAGTATTCGAGTTGTATTTTACAACAAAAGAAAACTCAAAGGGTACAGGTATTGGTTTGTATATGGCAAAAATGAGCATAGAGAAAAACTTCAATGGCTCTATCAAGGCGTTCAATGAAGATTGCGGTGCAGTTTTTGAAATTTCGATACCTATAGAGTAAAATAAGAAAGAAAGCGTGGGGGGTGGGGAGATTATGAATAAAATGAAAGAGGTTATTCAACTTGCTGTAGATGTAGAGTTGATAGTTGGTGAGCTGTATGAATTTTTTTCCACAAAATTCGAAGAGGATTTTGATTTTTGGTATAGAATAGCTACAGAAGAAGAGCAGCATGCGGCACTGATAAAAGGTGCTGAGGAGTTATTATTAAAAGAAAAAAATTACTTTACAGATTCTTTGTCTCAACTACACGATGTGCTTAAAAAAGAGGTAAAAGAATTAAAAAAATTTGTGAAAGAGTGTAAGAGTAAGACACTTTCAAGACAAGATGCTTTCCGAATTGCTCAAAAGCTTGAAAATTCTGCAACCGAGCTTCATTTTCAGAAATTTGTCACAAAGTCTCCGGATACCAAATTGGAGCAGATATTTCAACAGCTTGCCAAAGAGGATAAAAATCATGCAGACAGAATAAAGCAGTATATAAAGGAGCATTTCGACTCTTAATTAAATATCTGTTTTTATTTATTTGTCTATTTTTGTATAATCCAAACGCTTACATAGGATGCTGGTTTTAAACAGTTCTTTTAAAAAACAATACGGTTATTAATTGTTGAGCTTTATGTTTATTAATTAATGATAAATTAAAGCTTGAATGGAGCCAGCGACAGGATTTGAACCTGCGACCTGCTGATTACGAATCAGCTGCTCTACCCCTGAGCTACGCTGGCTTTTAAACGGAAAATAATATTCTCATAAAAGAGAGTTATTTGTCAAGAATTAGTTTACGGAGGTTTTTTATGATAAATTCGAAGATTGTTTTGGTTCCTATTGATTTTTCCAAATGTTCTTTTAAGAATTTGCAGAATGCCGTTGATTTGGCAAAAACATTTAAATACAAGCTTGTTGTACTGCATGTTATATCAATGGATGAGCAGCTTGCTGCATTCTGCTCAAAAGACAAAAATGCCGATGCGGTAAAAGAGAAAGCCAAGAAAAGGGCTTTTGAAATGATGGATAATATGAAAAGAGAAATACCCGAACTGAAATATATAGAGCATGAATTTAAAATTAGAGAGGGTGTTGCATACAGCGAGATATTAAAAGAGGTGAAGGATTCAAAGGCTGATGTTTTGGTTATAGGTGCCAAAGGTTTAAGCGATTTGAATGATTTTATCTACGGAAGCGTGACAGAGAAGGTTATAAAAAAATCACCTATCACTACAATCATAACAAGAAAAAATGCCTGATATGTGTGATATTTGTTGAAAAAAAATTAAAAATTTTATATAAGGTGCACACTCTTGTAGGATGTCGGGGGTTTTAAAATGAGAGAGGTAAAAAATATATATGTGGTAGGAAGGCAAAACCCTGATGTTGACAGTGTTACATCTACCATAGGTTATGCAGAGCTTAAGAATGCGTTGGATAGAGAAAACAATTACATAGCTACTGTTAGCGGAAATATGGATTTAAGCACACAAAAGATACTTAGTCTGTTTGGTTCTTTACTGCCGAAATACATTTTGGATTTGAGATTGAGAGTTGAAGATGTAATGACAAAGAATGTTATACAGGTCAGCAAGGATTCCCCTGTTACGGAAGTCTTTAAAATCATGTTAAAAAACGATATCTTGGTTGTTCCTGTTGTTGAAGAAAATAAACGATTTTTTGGTTACTTTGGTATGGTTGATATTGCAAGAAAAAGCATATCATCCGTTATGCCGGATATATTCAGAAAGATAAAAACGAGCATAGATATGATTTCAAAGGCAGTAAGTGGAGATGTTTTGTATTCCTCCTCAAAAGATGATGTATTTATAGCAAATGTCATAATGGGTGTTATAGATCCGGAAGGCTTAATGAAAGTTGTTGAGCGGTTTGATCCTGAAAATATAGTTATGATTCTGGCAAATAGGGAAGATTTGCAAAAAAGAGCTATAGAGTTGGGAGTTAGATGTCTCATAGTTTCAAATGGCTATAATATAAGCGAGAGACTTCTTGAAGAGGCAAAAAGAAAGGATGTTGCAATTATTTTGTCTGAATATGATGCTTTTGCAACAGCTGGTTTGATTGAGTGGAGTGCACCTGTCGAAACGCTTATTGATAAAGCAACAAGCTTTGTTATGCATGATGATTTAATAGATGATATTAAAGAAGCTGTATATGGTTCAAATCATAGGGCGGCTGTTGTTATAGATAACGATAAAAATGTTTTGGGTATTCTTACAAGAACAGATATTATAAAATACAACAAAAGAAAAGTCATATTGATAGACCATTCAAGCAGTACAAATGCCCCCAAAGGTATTTTGAGATGTGATATATTGGAAATTATTGACCACCACAGACTTGGAGACATACAGACAGGTTTAGTGACAAGATATAGAATAGAACCTTGGGGTGCAACATCGTCCATTGTTGTTGATGAGTTTGCAAAGAACGGTGTAAAACCAACGAAATCTACTGCTATGTTGTTGGCTGGCGGTATAATCTATAATACGGATTTCCTATCAAAAAACAAAACAACAGAAAACGATGTAAAGATGCTTAAATGGATATGTAATTTATATGATAAAAGTGTTGAATCTGTTATTGGTGAAATTAAAAAAGCTGTAAATTCTTAACAATTGGAGGAGGGTTTTTATGGACAACACAACTATGATGCTCTATCTGACGTTTGCTGCATCTTTCTTGTCCATTGGCTATGCCGTTATTACCGCATTTAGCGTTTTGTCTAAAGACAGCGGCAATGAGAGAATGCAAGAGATTGCAAAAGCCATTCAGGAAGGTGCTTATGCTTTTCTATCAAGGGAGTACAGAGCCATAGCAGTTGTAGCTGTGGTTGTATTCGTTATATTGTGGGCATTGGGAGCCAAAAGCGAACATTTTGGTCTTTTGACAGCTTTGGGATATTTGACAGGAGCCATACTTTCGGGTTTGGCAGGTTATATTGGTATGGTTATAGCTGTTAAAACAAATGTTAAAACAGCTCAGGAGGCTAAGAACGGACTTGCCAAAGCATTGAGTTTGGCTTTTAGGGGTGGCTCGGTTACAGGTTTTTTGGTAACGGGTTTTGGTCTTTTGGCAATTTCAGGTTTTTATTATGTTGCTGTTTATATTTTCAAACAGCCTGTAGAGCATACTATAAAGGCTTTGATTGGCTTGGCTTTCGGAACAAGCTTAATAAGTGTCTTTGCGCGTCTCGGTGGAGGAATATATACAAAAGCCGCCGATGTCGGTGCTGATCTTGTTGGTAAGGTTGAAGCCGGAATTCCCGAGGATGATCCCAGAAACCCTGCAGTTATTGCAGACAATGTTGGTGACAATGTCGGTGACTGTGCAGGAATGGCTGCTGATGTTTTTGAAACATTTACAGTTACAACGGTTGCTTCAATGGTTTTGGGGCACACACTGTTTGACCAGCCGGGTAGTATAGGCATAGCTGCAATGTTTCCTTTGTTAATTGGTGCAATTGCATCTGTGGCTGCAATCATAGGAGTCTTTTTTGTTAAGCTTGGAAAATCGGAAAATATTATGGGTGCTTTTTATAAAGGTATGTTCGCTACGGCTATTATAGCACTCGGTATAATATGGTTTGCAACAAATAAATATTTTTCAGCAGGTTTAACGATTGGCGATTTGCGTATAACTAATATAAATATATTTATGGCAGCTGTTATAGGTATGGGTATCACGGGGCTTTTGATGTTTATTACGGAATATTATACATCCTATGAGTATGAGCCTGTAAAATCTATTGCTAAGGCTTCTGTTACCGGACATGCAACAAATATTATTCAGGGTATGGCTGTGATGCTTAAAGCACCCGCTTTTCCGGCAATTGTTATTGCTCTTGGCATATTTTTTGCATACAAATTGGCAGGAATCTATGGAATTGGTATAGCTGCAGCATCGATGCTTTCATTAACCGGTATAGTTATATCCATCGACTCATACGGCCCTATTACAGATAATGCAGGTGGTATTGCAGAGATGGCTGAACTCGATGAGTCTGTTAGAGCCGTTACAGATCCTCTTGATGCTGTTGGCAACACAACAAAGGCTGTTACAAAAGGTTTTGCAATAGGTTCTGCCGCATTGGCCGCACTTGTTTTGTTTGCTGAATATACAAGGGCAATCGGAGCAGGTATTCACTCATTTGACTTGAGCAATCCGCTTGTTTTGGTCGGATTGCTACTTGGAGGGCTTTTACCGTTCTATTTTGGAGCCATGAGTATGGAAGCTGTCGGTGTGGCAGGTGGTATGATGGTTGAAGAGGTTAGAAGACAGTTTAAAACAATAAAGGGTATATTGGAAGGTAAAGCAAAGCCCGATTATGCGGCCTGTGTTGATATTGTCACAAGGGAATCGTTGAAAAAAATGATAATCCCCGGTTTGATTCCTGTTTTGGGACCTATTCTGATATATGTTTTCTTCGGTAAAATTGCTCTCGGTGCTCTTTCTATGGGCTCTATCATTACAGGATTTTTTTTAGCGGTTGCAATGACAAGCGGTGGCGGTGCATGGGATAACTCCAAAAAATATATAGAAGATGGAAACTTCGGGGGGAAAGGCAGCGAGGCTCATAAGGCTGCGGTAACAGGAGATACTGTTGGAGATCCGCTCAAGGATACAGCAGGTCCTGCTATCAACCCTATGATTAAAATCATCAACATTATTGCTATTTTGATAGTTCTAACAAGTTTTTAGATTTTTTTTGATTGGAGTTGAGAGGGCTTTTCATAACATTAGCCCTCTCTTTTTTGTTGTGGTTCTCGTTATTTGAGGGCTATTGCAAAAAATTGATGAAGGAGTTGTAAAATGGTTGAAGAAACAAAGCTCTTATATGAAGGTAAAGCCAAAAAAATGTACGAGACAAGTGACCCTAATCTTCTGATAGAATACTTTAAAGACGATGCAACTGCTTTTAATGGTAAAAAACATGCCGTAATAGACGAAAAGGGAGCCATGAATAAGGCTATTACCGTTAAAATATTTGGGTGGATGAACGAGTGCGGTATACCAAACCACTTTGTTGAGGAAAACTCCGGAAGAGAGATAGTTGTAAAAAAACTAAAAATGATTCCTGTTGAGGTTGTTGTAAGAAATGTTGTGGCTGGTTCATTGGCAAAGCGTCTTGGTTTAAAGATGGGCGAGCCTCTGCCTGAGCCTATTTTGGAATTTTTCTATAAAAGCGACGAGCTTGATGACCCTATGATTAATGAAAACCATATAAAGGTTTTTAAGTGGGCTGACGAGGCTACGCTTGATAAAATGAAGGAGATAGCTTTTAGAGTAAACGAGTGTTTAAAAACAAGGTTTGATAAAGCAGGAATTACACTTGTAGATTTCAAGATAGAGTTCGGATTTGATAATGACGGTAATCTGCTTGTCGGAGATGAATTTACGCCTGATGGTTCAAGACTTTGGGATAAAGAAACGGGTGAAATTTTAGATAAAGACAGATTTAGAAAAGATTTAGGCGATTTGATAGAGGGCTATGAAAAAATAATGATGAAAATTTCAAGAATCTAACAATGAAATATATAGTAATAGTAAAACCAAAAAAAGCCATACTTGACCCTCAGGGTCAAGCAATAAAAAAGGTTGCTCAAAACTATTTTAAAAAAGATATAGGTGATATTCGTGTCGGTAAATATTTTGAGATAGAAACCCAAGAATCACAAGAAATTGTTGAGGATTTGGCAAAAAAGATTTTATCAAACGATGTTATTGAGGATTATGAGGTGATTAAGCCTTGAGGGTGGCAATAATACAATTTCTTGGGACAAATTGTGATTTTGACTGCAAGTATGCTTGTGACTGTATGGGTATTGAGTCTGAGTTTGTATGGCATGATGAAGGTGAATTAAAAAACTTTGACTGCGTTATACTGCCCGGCGGTTTTTCGTATGGTGATTATTTGCGCTCGGGTGCTTTGGCAAAATTTTCTTCGATTATGAATGCAGTTAAAAGTTTTGCCAAATACGGCGGTTATGTTCTTGGAATTTGCAACGGATTTCAGATTTTAACAGAATCAGGGCTTCTGACCGGCACACTTCTGAAAAACACAAACCTTAAATTTATCCATAAAGATGTATATTTAAAAGTTGAAAATAGCGTTTGCGGTTTTGCACAAGATATAGAAAAAAAAGTTTTGAAAATGCCTATAGCACACGGAGAGGGTAACTATTTCTGCTCAGTTGATCAACTTAAGTATTTGGAAGATAACAACATGATTGTCTTGAGGTATTCATCAAAAGATGGAAGTGTAGAAGATGAATTTAACCTAAACGGCTCACTTGGAAATATTGCAGGTATCTGTAATGAAAAAGGCAATGTATTTGGTCTTATGCCTCACCCAGAAAGAGCTGTAGGCGATCTTGGGCATGATGGCGAAGAGATATGGAAAAGCTTATTAAAATAGCATTTATTTGTATTGCGATTTGATTGATTTTGACAGAAAAAGGGTTTTGTGTTATCATTCCTCTGGCTGAATAAGGAGAGGTGTCCGAGCGGCTGAAGGAGCACGATTGGAAATCGTGTGTAGGGCCACAAGCTCTACCGAGGGTTCGAATCCCTCCCTCTCCGCCATTAACGAACTAAATTTGCGCCCATAGCTCAGTTGGATAGAGCGCAAGATTGCGGTTCTTGAGGTCAGAGGTTCAAATCCTCTTGGGCGCGCCAGTTTCTTTTGGCGATGTCTATCTCTTGCGGACCCGCATGACGCACTCCTTGCCGAACCCCGCCAGGTCCGGAAGGAAGCAACGGTAGGCAAGGTTGTGTGAGCGTGTGGAATTCTGCTTGAGGTGGGCATCGCTAAGGGAGATGAGGTGTATAAGGTATTAGCAAGAAAATACAGACCGACCAAGTTAGATGAAGTAGTAGGACAGGATGTTGCAGTTAGAATATTAAAAAATGCTATTTCATCCAATAGGCTTCATCATGCTATTTTGCTTGCAGGACCCATGGGGGTTGGAAAAACATCCACAGCAAGAATAATAGCAAAGTCTCTTAACTGTTCAGAAGGCCCCACTATTGAACCATGCAATAAGTGTGAATCCTGTGTATCTATATCCGAAGGCAAAAATGTTGATGTCTATGAAATAGACGGTGCATCCAATAGAAAGGTTGAAGATGCCCGTTCCATCATAGAAAGTGTAAAATATCCTCCTTTGAAAAGCAGGTATAAGATTTATATTATTGATGAAGTTCATATGTTTACCCAAGAGGCGTTTAATGCTCTTTTGAAAACAATTGAAGAACCACCTGATTATGTAAAATTTATTTTTGCAACAACGGCTATGGATAAACTTCCCGATACGATACTATCAAGATGTCAAATTTTAAATCTTAAAAAGATACCGAAAGATATCATAAAGCTTAAGCTGAAAGATATTGTCAGCAAAGAGCAGATATCAATTGAGGATGATGCCTTGGATATCGTAGCTTTCGCAAGTTTCGGCTCATTAAGAGTAGCCGAAGGATATCTCGACAGATGTATATCATATTCAAATGATACATTGACAACAGAAGATGTTTCGATAGTTGTAGGCATAACGGATGTTCAGACAGTTGAAAAATATTTTGGATTTCTATTTAATAAAGACGCAGAGAGTGCGCTTGATTTAATAAAGGAATTATACAATAAGGATGTAAATTTTGAGGTTTTGGCAAAACAGTGCATAGAATATCTTCTAAATGCTGAACTGCAGGATGAATATAAAGCGGGTCTTCTTAATATTTACTATAAAGCACTTTTGGATATAAAACAGGGTATTGATTCTTTGAGCGTTTTTTCAATAGCTTCTTACAAATCCGTAGCTATTTCAAACCTTGATAAAATCGGTGATGTGGTTGAAAAACTGTTGAATGCATCTTTGTCGCCGATTATTGAAAGCAAAGAAGAAAGTATTGAAATAAAATACAAACAACAAGCAAATGATAATATAAATCCGGTGAATGAAGAAATTGCAAAAAACGACCAAGTGAGCAAAGAAAATAACGAAACTCAAATAACAAGCAAATATGTTGAAAAGATTTTGAATGAATTTGGCGGTAAGATTGTTTCCGTTGAAAAAATAAATAATTAGTTTATAATTAAATTTAGTTTAATTCTTTGGAGGTGGTATGGCTAAGGGTTTTGGAGGAATGGATTTGAATTCTCTTATGTCTCAGGCTAAAAAGATGCAGAAAGAGATAGCCAAGGCACAAGAAGAGGCTGCAAAGGAGATAACAGAGGTTAGTGTTGGCGGTGGTATGGTTAATGTAAAATCAAACGGAGCCGGCGAAATCGTAGATATAAAACTTTCTAAAGATATTGTTGACCCTGAAGATATAGAAACATTGGAAGATTTAATTCTATCGGGTGTAAATGAGGCTATAAGGAAATCGAAATCTGCAGTGGAAGAAAAGTTGGCTGCTTTAACAGGTGGTATGAATATACCCGGAATGTTCTAAATGCTTGACGGTTTTTCCGTATTGGACGATGTTGTTCGCCATTTATCGAAGCTGCCGGGTATTGGTGAAAAGACTGCAACAAGGTATGCTTTATGGATGGTTGAACATAAAGAGGATGCGTTGTTGTTGTCAAATGCTTTAAAGAGTGCTGCAGATGAAATAAAGCTTTGCAAACTGTGCAGAAATCTAACAAGAAATGCTGACGGTGTATGTGAGTTATGCAAAGACACAACAAGGGACAATTCCGTTATATGTGTTGTTGAAAGCTTTGAAAATTTTCTTGCAATTGAATCAAGTTCTGTGTATAATGGCACTTACTACATTCTTGGGGGGCTTGTTTCACCACTATACGGTATAGATTTATATAGACTGGGATTAGACTACTTAGTTAAAAGAGTAATTGAAGAAAGCATCAATGAAGTTATTTTGGTAGTCAGTTCAACATTGGAGGGGGATTTGACAACACAGTACATAAAAGAGAGTTTAAAAAATTCAAAGGTAAAAATCACAAAAATAGCATCTGGTGTTCCTTTGGGAACAAGTATTAATTTTGTTGATAAGAGTACATTGATAGAGGCGTTTAAAGGTAGACATGCCGTATAAACTAATTTGAACGGGGGTTTTTAAGATGTCTAAGAAGATGGATATTAGATGGCACGGTAGAGCCGGCCAAGGTGCTGTTACCGCTGCTAAAACCTTGGCTGAGTTAATTTCTCAAGAAGAGGGCGTTTATGCCCAAGGTTTTGCTGTATATGGTGCGGAAAAAAGGGGAGCTCCGGTTATAGCTTTCACAAGAATAGATGATAAGATTATTAGAGATCATTCGGAATATATGGAGCCGGATATTGTCCTTTTGCTTGATCCTACACTACTGGGACTTGTAGATGTTAAAGAGGGATTAAAAAAAGACGGAAAGGTTATAGTCAATACTGCATTTGATAAACAAAGTGTTATTGACGAGCTTGGACTGCAGGGTTATGATGTTTATGTTGTTGATGCAAACAAGATAAGTATGGAAGCCTTGGGTAGGGCAATTCCAAACACTCCTATGATTGGAGCTTTGGCAAAAGTTACAGGGCTTTTTTCTAAGAACGAGATCTCAAAAGGTGTTGTTGATTTACTTGAACATGAAGGAAAATTCCCACAGAAGATTATAGATGGGAACAAGCAGGCCATTGAAAAGGCTTATGAGGAGGTAAAATAATGTCGGAAAAATTGCTTGATTGGAATGAGGTTTTGATTGGGGCTGCCATAAAAGACCCTGGTAATAGTAAAAGCTATGAAACAGGTTCTTGGAGAGTGGAGAGACCTGTTTGGAATCCTGATACATGTATACAGTGTATGTTCTGCTGGGTTTACTGCCCGGATAGCTCAATATTGGTTGATAAAGATGGGAAGATGAGCGGAATAGATTATGACCACTGCAAAGGATGCGGTATCTGTGTTGAGCAGTGTCCTTCCAAACCAAAATCTCTGACTATGTTGCTTGAGTCTGAGGTTAAAGGTAAGAGTGAAGAAGAAATAAGAAAAGAAGTGTTTTCTAAATAAATAGGAGGATATAATGGGTAGAAAAGTAGCGTTGACAGGAAATGAGGCTGCTGCTCACGCAATTAGGCAGATTAACCCTGATGTGGTAGCAGCTTTTCCAATAACTCCATCTACGCCTATTCCTCAGAATGTTGCTCAGTTTATAGCTGACGGCAAGATGGATACCGAGCTTGTTACCGTCGAATCCGAACACTCAGCTATGAGTGCATGTGTTGGAGCTTCTGCAGCAGGCGGAAGGGTTATGACTGCAACAAGTGCAAACGGTTATGCTTTGATGTGGGAGATACTTTATATTGCATCAGGTGCCAGATTGCCGATTGTTATGGCTGTTGCGGCAAGGGCATTGTCCGGACCTTTAAATATTCACGGTGACCATTCAGACATTATGGGCGGAAGAGATACTGGCTGGATTCAGCTTGTTTCCGAGAATTCGCAAGAGGCATACGACAATCTTATTCAAGCAGTAAAAATTGCAGAAAACAAGGATGTTATGACACCGGCTTTGGCTGCATTTGATGGTTTCAATATATCACACTCCATAGAAATATGGGAGCTGGAAGAGGATGATAAGGTTAAAGAGTTTGTCGGAGAATATGAGCCGCTTCTTCCTCTTCTTAATACAGACGAGCCTGTAACACACGGCGCTTGGGCTCCGCCTGATTGGTATTTTGAACACAGAATGAATCAGCTTCACGGCTTATTAAATGCAAAAGATATTGTTGCAAGTGTCGGAAAAGACTTTGGCAAGGCATTTGGCAGAGATTACGGCTTATATGAAGCATACAAGATGGATGATGCGGAATATGTAATAGTTGCAATGGGCTCTGTTTGCGGAACAACAAAGGATGTTGTTGACTCGTTGAGAGAAAACGGTGTAAAGGCAGGTCTTTTAAAGGTAAGACTGTTCAGGCCGTTCCCGTATCAAGAGTTGTCGGATGTACTATCCGCTGCAAAGGCCGTTGCAGTTTTGGACAGAGTTTCTCCTGCCGGTGCACAGGGTGGACCTCTTTTTACTGAAATAAGAAGCGCTTTATACGATATGAGCAACAGACCTCCGGTTATAAATTATTCATACGGACTTGGTGGAAGGGATACTCAGCCTGTCCATATAAATTCCGTTTATGATTCTCTAAAGAGAATAGTTGAAACAGGAAAGATTGAGAAACAGTTTGACTGCTTAAATCTAAGAGGAGCATGGGGGTAAGATATGGCTCTTTTAAATGAATTGGCAAAGAAAAAAGAAGGTCTTGTTAATGGCCATAGATTGTGTCCCGGTTGCACCCATTCCGTTATTATGAGACAGGTTTTGGCTGCAGCCGATACGGATAAATACGAAATTGTAGCTGCAGCTGCTACGGGATGTTTTGAGGTGTCAACAGGACTTTATCCTTATACAAGTTGGAATATGTCATGGATTCACAACGCATTTGAAAATGCTGCAAGCACGATTTCAGGCGTTGAGGCTATGTATAAGGTATGGAAAAAAAAGGGAAAAACGAATAAAGACATAAGATTTATAGCTGTAGCAAGTGACGGTGGAACATACGATATCGGACTTCAGGCACTTTCCGGTGCAATAGAGAGAGGACATCAATTTCTCTATGTATGTAACGATAATAATGCTTATCAAAATACCGGTAACCAGCGTTCAAGTGCAACACCGTTTGGTGCAAATACAACAACAAGTCCGAATGGAACAATAAAGCACGGAAAAGAGCAGCCCAAAAAAGATATAATGAGCGTTCTTGAGGGTCACCATATGCAGTATATTGCCCAAGCTTCTCCGTCAAATTGGAGAGACCTGATGGATAAGGTTAAAAAGGCTTTGGATGTTAACGGTCCTACATACATCAATGTAATTGAGCCTTGTACAACCGGTTGGGGATTCCCCGCTCAGGATGCCATAAAGATAGCACAACTGGCTGTTGATACATGCGTATGGCCTATTTATGAGGTTGTTGAAGGCAAGGTTATTATCAACTACAAACCAAAAAACAAACTTCCAGTTGAGGATTACCTAAAACCACAAAAGAGATTTGCTCATCTGTTTAAAAAAGGAAATGAGCACCTCATTGAAGAATATCAAAAGCAGGTCGATAGACACTGGGAGTGGCTCTTAAAAAGAGAAGAAGCAGGTATAGGATATTAAGGTAAAAAATTTGTATTGATAGGTGAGGCTTTTGCTTCGCCTATCAAATACAAAGAGCCGGTTATTACGACAACCTTTTCTTCTTCTTTCATTGCTGTTATTACGGCTTCATTTGTGTTTTTGCTTAATACTGTTTTCTTATCTTTTCCTATAAATTTTTGAATATTCAATAAGCTTTCCGATAACTTGTGCTGAGAAATAGGTGTTAATATAATTTTTGTGAAATGCGGTATTAGGATTTTTAAGTTGTTTTTCCAATCTTTTTGTTTTAAAGCTGAAAAAATTAGTATCTTGTCTGTTTTGTATTGCTGCAGGGATAAAACAAGCTTAAATACTGCGCTTTTGTTATGCGCACCGTCAAGTATAAATGTTTTGTTATTCGATTTTATAATTTCAAACCGCCCGGGCCAGAGTGTTTTTTTAAGAGGCTTATAACTCAAATTCATTTTATATTCTTTTTTTAGAATATCTATGGCAAGCAGTGCTGAAGCAAGATTTTCTTTTGCCGATTTGCTGTTCATATATGTTTCCATGCTGTCGGCTTTTTTTAAGTAAGAATCATCAACAAAAAACAGTTCTGCCTGTGTGTTTTTTTTGATTGTCTCAATAACCGTTTTTGAGTTTTTTCCTACAACGCCGATATTTTTTATTATTTTAGACTTTGTTTTTGCTATATCTTTGTGTGTTTTGCCAAGATATTCCTCATGGTCAAGAGAAATCCTTGTTATTATACTCAGAATAGGATTTACCGTATTGACAGCATCATACTCACCGCCCATTCCAACCTCAAGAACAGCTATGTCAATCTTTAAATCCCGAAAAGCCAAAAAAGCCAAAGTGGTTAAAAATTCGAAGTATGTGAGATTTGTGACATTTTGTTTAAACTGTATCTGTTTAGCATATTTAAGCAGTTGATTGTAAGGTATGGTTTTGTTGATTATCCTAAATCGTTCGTTTATTTGAATAAGGTGTGGAGATGTGTATGTGCCGACAATGTATCCTGCATACATCAATGTGTCTGTTAAAAATTGACATACACTGCCTTTTCCGTTTGTTCCGCCCACTATTATGGATTTAAAACTGTTCTGAGGATTGCCGATTTTGTTTAAACATTCTTTAATTCTATCAAGTGATAAGTCGATAGAGTAAGGCTGTAGGCTGTTTAGTATGTTTGAGAACTGTTTGTATGCATCTATTTCGTTCATTGCTTGACTGCTACTACTGCTGCGTATGCTCTTGAGTGGCTTATGGATATTTTTATATCTGAGGGCTTGTTTTTTATTGAAACAACGGGTTTTCCGTTTTTCAAATTTGTTATTTTTATATCCTTGAAATCAACAGGAACATCCAAAACCTTTATTACTGCCTCTTTTGCGCAGAATCTTCCGCATAGCGAAGGGTAAGGGTTGTTTTTTTTGAAACAGTAGTCAATCTCTTCTTTGTTGAAGACCCTGTCTAAGAATTTATCACCCCATTTTTTATGCACTTTTTTGATTCTGTCAATTTCTTCAATATCTATGCCTATTTCCATCTTGCTTCTTTTATGAGGTTTCTCATCATTATAACGGCGTCTTTTATACCTACAAACACGCTTTTGGCAATTATGCTGTGTCCGATATTGAGTTCTGTTATCTCTTTTACTGCAGCAACAGGCTTTACATTCTCGTAGGTTAAACCGTGTCCTGCATGAACTGTCAATCCTATGGATTTTGCATATTTTGCAGCATCTATAAGCCTGTTTAGTTCAAACATTCTCTCTTTTTCATTTTTTGCATTTGCGTATGCTCCGGTATGCAGCTCTACTGCCTGTGTATTTGATTTTTTGCTTGCATCTATCTGCTCTTTGTCCGGGTCTATAAACAGGCTGACAAATATACCCTTTGATTTTAGTCTTTCTGTTACATTGCTTACTCTGTCAAATTCCTTAACAATATCAAGCCCGCCCTCTGTTGTTATCTCCTGCCGTTTTTCGGGAACTAATGTTGCCTGATTGGGTTTTACATCCAAGGCTATATTGACAATTTCTTCGTTTAAACTCATCTCAAGGTTGAGCTTTATTTTTATGATTTCTTTTATCTGATAAACATCCCTATCCTGAATATGCCTTCTATCTTCTCTTAAATGTATTGTTATTCCATCAGCCATAGCCTCCTGCACGAGAAGAGCTGCATAAACAGGCTCAGGCTCATTTGTCATTCTTGCCTGTCTGATTGTTGCCACATGGTCTATATTAACGCCAAGTTCCATTTCAACCCCCTTATATTTTTTGTCCGTTTATTGTAAGCCTGTTTTTCGGAATGATTATGATGCCGCATATCAAAGCACCAAGGCAGTTTGCTGTTATATCCTCTGTAGAAAAGCTGCGGTACGGCAGAAAATATTGGATAAATTCCATTAAAACACCAAAAGAACAGGCAAAAAGCACAGATATAACCGATATAAGTTTTTTTGAGCTTATAAATTTTAAAAAATATGGATAGCCGAGCGCTGTCATAATGAAGTACATTGCAAAGTGAACAAGCTTGTCTGAATTCTGCGGTGCATCAATCTGCCCGAAGTTATACAAAGACAAAAACGCAACACTCAAAATCCAGCCGTAAAATAGGTATTTTATAGAAGCTTTAAAAACATCAACTGCCTTTTCCATAAATGCAATGATACACATATTTTTTCTTTAGTCTATAGAATTTTGATGGTAAAAAGGGTGAAGGAGTGGATGGGTAGAAGAGTAAATGAGTTGATGAGGAAGTGAGGATGTGATTGGTAATGATTATTGTAAGGCATGAAAAATTTATAATGTTAGCCGTTGAACCATAAATATAGCTTGCACTACCTAATGTTTTAATCAGATAGAATTAACCGACAATACTATCTAATGCAGTGAGACCGTCCCCGATTTTGTGTAAGCATCCTTTTCTATGAAAGTATTATACACAATCTCACCTGATATATCCACTAAGTCTGTCTTTGAAAACAATGGAAAACTGGGAGATAATTTCAGCCCAGTTT
>JALWEJ010000044.1 GCA_027014115.1 Desulfurellales bacterium | reverse complement strand
ACTTAAATCAGTTTTCTATTGCACTATTTCCGTTTATGAAGGGAATTACGACAGCAAAACTCGCAATGCCTTTGAAGCTACAAGGCAAGAATTGCACTATTTCCGTTTATGAAGGGAATTACGACGTGTATCTGCCTTCTCTTGTTACAAATATTCCCTTATTGCACTATTTCCGTTTATGAAGGGAATTACGACATGCCTTAAACAAGGCATCTTCTACTACTTGATAAAGTTTCTTTATTGCACTATTTCCGTTTATGAAGGGAATTACGACTGCGTCAGGTCGTAAACCAAACTCTTTCTCAACTGCTTTTACAATTGCACTATTTCCGTTTATGAAGGGAATTACGACACATATCCCCTGCTTTTTGCTTGTGTTTTTAGATAAAAGTAAATATTGCACTATTTCCGTTTATGAAGGGAATTACGACTGTATCTTGTGTTTTGGAATATTATAGATTTGTTTAGCAAATTGCACTATTTCCGTTTATGAAGGGAATTACGACGTATAATTTGAATAGGTGATTGTGGGTAGGTTATGTCGATTGCACTATTTCCGTTTATGAAGGGAATTACGACAAATTATCCTTTTGCTCATAAAGAGCAAATGCAAATTGCACTATTTCCGTTTATGAAGGGAATTACGACCCTTCAATTTCTGAAATGTGCTCACTGCTCCGAATACCTTCGATTGCACTATTTCCGTTTATGAAGGGAATTACGACAGGATATGATAATATCATTTATTTTTGCTTCCTTTGAGAACATTGCACTATTTCCGTTTATGAAGGGAATTACGACAAATCTATCCTTTTGCTCATATAGAGCAAATGCAAGATATTGCACTATTTCCGTTTATGAAGGGAATTACGACTTATACCGTATACCTTTGTAACGGTATACCCTTTTGCCTTTGCTTATTGCACTATTTCCGTTTATGAAGGGAATTACGACGGAGTTAGTTGTAATTTCTACATAACCTATCAAATTAGATTGCACTATTTCCGTTTATGAAGGGAATTACGACTCTTTCTAATCTAACAAAACTTAACATAACTAAACCATTGCACTATTTCCGTTTATGAAGGGAATTACGACATTATCTATAAATTCAATAACCACAAACCTATCTACTCTTTCTATTGCACTATTTCCGTTTATGAAGGGAATTACGACTTTCCCCAATTTTTTAAACCCTTGAAGGGTTATATTAAAATTGCACTATTTCCGTTTATGAAGGGAATTACGACTAGGTTTAATTTTTTCAAAGAACACTTTCGGATACTTTTCAAATTGCACTATTTCCGTTTATGAAGGGAATTACGACCGGGGCAAGGTTCTATCTTTTCCTGCACAGGGAATAATTGCACTATTTCCGTTTATGAAGGGAATTACGACTTTAATTGCTTCAATTCTGTGGTTATCACTAATGCTTTTTAATGATTGCACTATTTCCGTTTATGAAGGGAATTACGACTAAATTCGTTGAAGTCTGTAATGACTCCAACACTCTTGACAATTGCACTATTTCCGTTTATGAAGGGAATTACGACATCACTAATGCTTTTTAATGTTTTTGAGGCGGCAAGAGTTTCATTGCACTATTTCCGTTTATGAAGGGAATTACGACCATATTGTGTCCATTGAAGTCAATGGACATTCCCCTTCTTATTGCACTATTTCCGTTTATGAAGGGAATTACGACTTGTGGACAAGTATATCCTATTGGGGCATGATCCATTTCATTGCACTATTTCCGTTTATGAAGGGAATTACGACTTCGTCGTCGGTGCAGGGTTCTATTTTATCACCCTGCTTTTATTGCACTATTTCCGTTTATGAAGGGAATTACGACTGCTTTTCTCAAAGCTTCCTTAATCAAATCAATACCTTTCTATTGCACTATTTCCGTTTATGAAGGGAATTACGACTTGGTAGGTTGAGTGCTTGCTACAAGCCGCAAACTTGCAAGCACTATTGCACTATTTCCGTTTATGAAGGGAATTACGACTAGAAGTGTTGCATTCTACAAGGCTTTAAGTGGATTAAGATTGCACTATTTCCGTTTATGAAGGGAATTACGACCTCTTTTCCTGGCTTAATTTAAAGTCTATACGTAGCATAATTGCACTATTTCCGTTTATGAAGGGAATTACGACAGGAGATCCTGTCCATCTTATATTGTAATTACAAGTTGGATAATTGCACTATTTCCGTTTATGAAGGGAATTACGACCATATTGTCAAGCATTTCATAGTTTATTGTATACCATTATTGCACTATTTCCGTTTATGAAGGGAATTACGACTCCATCTCCACAAGGTAGAGTGTCGGACACCTATAAACTGTATTGCACTATTTCCGTTTATGAAGGGAATTACGACTTAAATTAGAATTGTTACTATGTCCCGTAACATTAATACCATTGCACTATTTCCGTTTATGAAGGGAATTACGACATATAATAATCGCCCTCTCTCTTTTCTAATAAAATCTTTTGATTATTGCACTATTTCCGTTTATGAAGGGAATTACGACTGCGTCAGGTCGTAAACCAAACTCTTTCTCAACTGCTTTTACAATTGCACTATTTCCGTTTATGAAGGGAATTACGACAAAACCTTTTTTCAATCAGACCTTGATTTAGGTCTGATATTGCACTATTTCCGTTTATGAAGGGAATTACGACTTTATCTTACCGACATAAGATATTTTCTGAATCTTTATCATTGCACTATTTCCGTTTATGAAGGGAATTACGACCGATTAAGACAGTAACTATTTTTAAAGCAAGGGCTGATAGTCTAATTGCACTATTTCCGTTTATGAAGGGAATTACGACGGTATAGCACAAATGCTTTTCTTTGAGGGTGACGGAAACCCATTGCACTATTTCCGTTTATGAAGGGAATTACGACTCTCTTACTCCGTTTATATACACTGTATTCTCAGGCTCAGAATTGCACTATTTCCGTTTATGAAGGGAATTACGACGGTATAGCACAAATGCTTTTCTTTGAGGGTGACGGAAACCCATTGCACTATTTCCGTTTATGAAGGGAATTACGACAATATGCAGTCCGTGTTTATAAATATTTGCTTCTCTATAAAATTGCACTATTTCCGTTTATGAAGGGAATTACGACTCTCTTACTCCGTTTATATACACTGTATTCTCAGGCTCAGAATTGCACTATTTCCGTTTATGAAGGGAATTACGACACAAAGGTTGCAATATCGTAATTGTTATACAACCAATCAATTGCACTATTTCCGTTTATGAAGGGAATTACGACTCGTTTATAGTAACAAATAATTTATATTTGGTATTTTGGAAAATTGCACTATTTCCGTTTATGAAGGGAATTACGACTTCTCTTCCGATTTCTTTAATTGCTCTTCAATAACCATATTGCACTATTTCCGTTTATGAAGGGAATTACGACGAATGCCCCGCTAGCTTCTATACCGTTTTTGGTAAACGATTGCACTATTTCCGTTTATGAAGGGAATTACGACTATTCTCATAACAATATTCACATACATAACCATCATCGGTTGTGATTGCACTATTTCCGTTTATGAAGGGAATTACGACCAATTTTGGTCTCATAAGTTTGAGACCAACTATTCCATTGCACTATTTCCGTTTATGAAGGGAATTACGACTAATAGAGTATTTCACTACTCTAAAAGCCCGACGGCTTCATTGCACTATTTCCGTTTATGAAGGGAATTACGACCGGCTTATAATTTTTACAAGAATACCAATAGAAAAACCTATAATTGCACTATTTCCGTTTATGAAGGGAATTACGACTGCAAGACATCCTGCACATACAAAAAAAGCCGCCGAGCTAATTGCACTATTTCCGTTTATGAAGGGAATTACGACGTATAGGCGGAGGGCAATGTAATAGTTGCCTTCCCTTGTTTCTAATTGCACTATTTCCGTTTATGAAGGGAATTACGACTCATATACAAAACTGCATTCTGCAGGGTGGTCTTCGGCAATTGCACTATTTCCGTTTATGAAGGGAATTACGACCATTAACATAACCTTTCCCATCCACTGCTTTTTCAACATTGCACTATTTCCGTTTATGAAGGGAATTACGACTAACTTTTCTCTGTAATATTTAGATGTGTTATATTTGGGAGATTATTGCACTATTTCCGTTTATGTATAATGCCCCCGCAAATTAAGACAGATTTTTGAACAATCTCGTTCTCAAATCTGTTAAGATTTGAGAAATCTTCATTGTTTTTACATCTTGTCTTATCTGTTCTTGAATTTATATTTAAGTTTAATTGGGAAATTTTATGAGTCAGAAGCTTAAGAATTTTCTCACCCGAGTTTAAAACAAAAGCAATCTTAGAGCTCTTAGAGGGTAATACAACAATAAATGAGCTTGCATCCAAGTATGATATACTGCCAAAATCAGTCCAGCAGTGGAAAAAACAATTTTTGGAGAATGCCTCATTGGCATTTGAAAATGCTGTTAGCATAAAGAAATACAAAGAAGAGATAAAAGAAAAAGAATCCCAGATTGATGCTTTATCTAAAGCATTGGGACAAACCACAATAGAGAGGGATTGGGTATTAAAAAAATTAAGGAGCTTGGACTGGAGTAAGAGAAAAAGCCTGGTGGAGTCCAATCTCAATAAATCCTTATCCTGCCCAAACTGCGGCAGGCTTTCAATCACCAGGTGAGTGCGAGCTTCTTGATATAGACCGTTCTACGCTTTATTACATAAAAAAGGGACGTCCTCTTTCTGCATTAGACATAGAGATAATGAATACCATAGATAAAATCTATACAGACCAGTCCTATTACGGATACAGACGTATGTATCACGAATTAAAACAGAAAGGTTTTAATGTCGGTAAAAGAAAAATAACAAGATTTATGAAACTTCTTAATATTAAAACCCTACCGGATGAAAACAACAGAACATATCCATATCTATTGAAAAACATAGATATAGAAAAACCCAATCAGGTATGGGTATCTGATATCACATACATTAGATTAAACAGGGGTTTTTCATATCTGTGTGTTGTTATGGATTTAAAAACAAGGGCTGTTTTATCACATAAACTATCCTCATCAATGGATGATAGTCTTGTTGCAGATACAATTAAAGAAGCTTTGGAAAAATACAAATCACCCAAGATATTCAATTTAAGACCAGGGTAGCCAATATACGTCAAATAGAACAACAGAGATTCTAAAAAAGCACAATATCTCAATCTCAATGGATGCAAAGGGCAGATGCTTTGATAATATCTATATGGAGAGATTCTTCAGAAGCCTAAAGCAGGAAAATGTTTATCCAAGCAGGTATGAAACCCTAAAAGATGCAAGAGCTGGGATTTCCAATTATATGAAGACATATAATTGGAAGAGATTGCATTCATCCATAGGGTATAAACCCCCTATGAAAATATACACCCAGGAATTAAATAAAACGGATGCTGCATAATGAAGAATACTGAATTTTATTTAACAAGAAAGGAGGGAATAAGAAATTAGAGAAAATTGTCTTGACAAGCGGGGGCAGTACAGATTTCTACAAAGCCTTTGTTTTGTGTTTTATGCAAAAATAGCCACTTGTTATTCTTAATAAAAACCATTATATTGATACAGCTATGAGAGATGTTTTAAAAACTCTTGAGTTTGACAAACTAAAAGAGATTATAGGTTCATTCATACAGACAAAATACGGAAAAAAAGCACTCGAAGATTTAAAGCCTGTTTTTGATACACAAAAAGCAAAATCGGACTTTGAAATACTAAACGAATTTTTTACATTTTTCTACAAATGGGGGGCTTATCCGCTTGATGATATATACATATCAGATATAATCAAAGAAGCATTTTCAGGTATATTGATAGAAAAAGAGCTTTTCTTAATAGGAAATTTCCTAAGCATGATTAGAGAAATTGAAAACAACTTCAGCGAGCATGAATCCGATATTTGTACAAATTATATATCATTCGATTTTCCGGTTGAGCTGTATGATAAAATAAAAAAAGCAGTAGACGACCACGGATTCTTAAAAGACAGTGCAACAAGCTATCTATTTGAGGTTAGAAGTCAGATAAAACAGCTAAAAGACGACATATCAAGAAACCTGAAAAACCTTATGCATTCAAGAATAAGGGAAATCATTGCAGATACTGCTATTTTTATGAAACGCTCAAGATACACAATTCTTATGAAATCCAACTTCAAAGAATATATAAGCGGAAGAATTATAGATATATCAAAATCCGGCGGATTTTTTGTTGAGCCCGACAGCATATACGAAAAAAACAACGCACTTGAGGAGCTGATACTAAAAGAAGAGGCAGAAAGAAGAAGAATTCTGACAAATCTGACAAATCTGGTCAGAAAAAATTCACAAAAACTTATGTATAACGAAAAGCGTATAGGCTATTTTGATTTACAGACAGCCAAATTTCAATATGCAAAGGATTTTGAACAACCAGAAATAAAGTTTTCAGACAAATGTATACTGTTTGCAAAAAATATAAAACATCCGATTCTTGCACATATAAACAACAACACAAAAAGCGTCGATATCGATTTGAAAAAAGACAGAAAACTCATTATCACAGGACCAAATACAGGTGGAAAAACTGTTTTTCTAAAAACAGCAGGCCTATATGTCTTGTGTGTATTCTCAAACATACCCATAACTGCTTCACATATTGAGATAGGAAATTTTGATGCTGTCTATGCGGTAATCGGAGATGAACAGAACATAATGGAATCCCTCAGCTCATTTTCGGCAAAAATGATGGCTGTAAAGGAAATATATGAAAATATAACAAAACGCTCACTTGTGCTGCTTGATGAAATAGGAAGCGGTACATCGCCCGATGAGGGTGAGGCTGTTGCATATTCAATTATTAAAAACTTAACAGACAACTGTTCGTTTATCGTTACAACCCACTACAAAAAACTTGCATATATATTATCATCAAAACACTATCCCACAGCAGCTTTTGAATTTGACGAAAAAACATTAAAACCGACATACAGGCTAATGTATTCACATATAGGAAAAAGCTACGCAAAAGAGATTTTAAAAACACTTAATATGCCAAACAGCATCATAGAAACTGCCAATGAATACTTCAAAAACAATGAAACAAACTTCTCAAAGTTAGAAAATGAATTGGAAAAAGAGATTCAAAGACTAACACAAAAAGAAAAAGAGCTTGAAAAACTGAAACAGTCATACAAAGAAATAATGAGCAAAAAACAAAAAACACAAGATGAAATCTTAGAACGAATA
Organism: Desulfurellales bacterium; assembly: GCA_027014115.1. GTDB lineage: Bacteria > Campylobacterota_A > Desulfurellia > Desulfurellales > Hippeaceae > JALWEJ01. Next base: position 34,076 of record JALWEJ010000044.1, on the reverse strand, counting down.
ACGAATGAAGAAAAAAGAAAAAAAGAGCTGTATGAAAACTTAATAAACGAACTGAAAGAGGAGATAAACAACCTTTTAAAGGATAAAAACATCCCAAAAACACACAAAAAACTCAGCAAAATCAAGCAGAATGCAGACAATCTATTTACTCAAAGCCCAAAAGAGCAAAACAGTGAAACACTACATATAAATGATACTGTATCGTTCAATAATATGATAGGAAAAATAGTCAACATAAAAGGAAAAAAGGCAGCTTTGGAGATTGATGGAAAAATTATTGAGGTCGGCATCTCCTCTATAGAGAAAATAAAAATAAAAAAAGAAAAAGAAAAGAAAAAGGATATACACATAAAAACACAAAACAAATTCGAATCACTTGAGCTCAACATCATAGGAAAACGCAGAGATGAGGCCGAGCTTGAGCTTATGCGTTTTCTAAGCTCTCTTTTGGGTGATTCTATTAAAACAGCAAGAATTATACACGGCATAGGAAGCGGCATACTGAGGTCTATGGTGCATGAGGTTTTAAAATCAAGCCCTTTTGTAAAATCATTTCATTCGGCACATCCAAATGAAGGCGGAGACGGTGCAACAATAGTGGAATTAAAATGAATTCGGCAGTAGAAAAGATAAAAGAAAACATCGATATAGTGGAATTTATATCGCAGTATGTTCAGCTGAAAAAGCGGGGTTCGAATTATGTCGGACTATGCCCATTCCATTCGGAAAAAACACCGTCATTTACAGTAAACCCGAAAGGACAATTCTTTCACTGCTTCGGATGTGGGGAAAGCGGCGATGTTATAACCTTTTTTATGAAAATAGAGAATCTTGAATTTAAAGATGCATTAAAAGAGCTTGCGGAGCGCTACAATATAGACATACAAGCCTTCAATAAAGATACATCAACAAAAAATCCCTTAATAGAAATACACAAAAAGGCATCGGAATATTTTTTTTCAAAACTACGGCAAAACAACAGCGCATTAAAATATCTGCAGTCAAGACAGATAGACAAACAGACAATAGAAGCCTTTAGTCTCGGGTATGCACCCCCAAGCAGCGAGCTTTATATGCTGTTAAAAAAAGAGTTCAAAGAAGACGATATAATCCAAAGCGGCATATTTGTAAAAACACAAAACGGGGTATACAACAGATTTGCAGGCAGAATTATTTTTCCGATAAAAAATGCCAAGGGTGCTGTTGTAGCATTTGGCGGAAGGATATTGACCAATGACAAATCAAAGGCAAAATACATAAATTCTCCTGAAACCGCTCTTTTTTCAAAGCATAAAATCCTCTACGGTTTATTTGAGGCAAAAGATTCAATAAGACAAAACAACAAACTGATAATAACAGAGGGCTATATGGACTGCATAAGACTTCATAGTGTAGGAATAAAGAATGCGGTTGCAACGCTTGGAACAGCATTGTCAAAATACCATATCACGACAATCAAAAGATATTCAGAAAATATGTTTTTTAATTACGATGCCGATGAGGCAGGTTTTAGGGCTATGACAAGAAGTGCAAAAGATATTCTATCAAGCGGAATGTTTGCATATGTTATAACACTTGAAAACAAGGAAGACCCCGATAGTTTTATCATAAAATACGGCAAAAAAGCCTACACGGAGAAAATCAAAGAGGCAAAGGATTATTTTGATTATCTTATGGAGTACCTTCAAAACAAATACGACACAACAAAACCGCAGAACAAATTAAAGATTGCAGATGAGCTAAAGCCGGCTTTGATTAATATCTCAAACCACTCAATACGCACAAGCTATATCTCAAAAGCTGCAAAACTACTCGGCATATCTGAGGATATATTTACAAAAAAACAGCCCCGTACAGAAACAGTTCACTTCAAAAACACAAAAAAAGAGGATATTTTTTTAAGCCTGATTTTAAAAGATATAGAGCTTATGGGGTGGATAGAGGATTTGGAGGAATTTAAAGAACTTCTAAACTCATACTATCTTGAGCTTTATAAAGCCGTATTAAGCATATATCTAACAGGTGAAGAACTAAAAACGGATAAATTTATTGACACATTTGATAAAAAAGAGCTCAAAGAGCTTGCATACAAGCTTTTGTCTTTGGAATATACAGATATTGAAAGCAACTACGAAAAAAGAAAGATCTTTCTCGGTATAATCAGACAATTCGAAAAAGAAAAGATAGAAAAACAGCTAAAAGGGATAAAAGAAAAACTCATAAAAAACCCAAGCGATGATTTGTTAAACGAATACAATCAGCTGTTTTTAAAACTCAAGGAAATTGTTTCATAAAATGGAATCTGTTATTCAATTTATAGTTACATCAATAGGATACGGCGGATACGGCGGTATTTTTTTTCTAATGTTTTTGGAGAGCTCATTTTTTCCTTTTCCAAGCGAAATAGTAGTACCACCTGCAGCATATTTGGCTGCAAAAGGCGATATGAACATCTTTTTTGTTGTGCTTTTTGGAATTTTGGGCAGCCTTTTTGGAGGTTTATTCAACTACTACATATCCTACAAAATGGGTTATGCTTTTTTGGAAAAATATGGAAAATATGTCGGTTTGAGCAGCAAAACACTCAAAAAAGTGTGTCTGTTCTTTCAAGAACATGGAGCGATAAGCACATTCATAGGACGGCTTCTTCCGGGCATCAGACAGTATATATCTCTGCCTGCTGGACTTGCAAAAATGAATATTGCGGCTTTTTCTATTTTTACGATATTGGGTGCTGGTATCTGGGTGTCAATTTTGGCATTTATTGGATATTCTGTCGGCAACCACCCCGAACTTGTTAAGCATATGCTGCACAGAAGTTATATCTATATAGCTGTTTTTTCTGCTGTTATAATAGTTTTATATGTCTATCGGAGGAAAAAAAATGATAGGAGAATTTAGAAAAACGGGTGACATACTCTTTTTATCACATCTTGTGGATGCATCAAGCGGAAATATGAGCGCAAAAACAAAAGACGGTGTATGGATAACAAAAACAGGCAGAAGCCTATACGGTTTGAAAGGCAAAGACATAGTAAAAATAGGACTTGAAAGGGATATCAGATGGAATGCAGCCTCAAGCGAAGTGGATATACATATAAACATATACAAAAATATTGAATGTGCAAAAGCAGTAGTGCATGCACACTGCCCATATGCCGCTGCGCTATCATTAAAGCAAAACAGAATAAAACCTATTGATTATGAAGGGGCTCTTTTTTTGAAAGAGGTTGATGTGATAGATATACCATACAATAACTGGCAGATAGCACAAGAAGAGATACCTTTATACTTTAAAGATAATCCAAAAAAGAATATTGTTATTGCAAAGGGTCACGGAGCTTTTGCCTATTCAGAAACACTTTTTGGTGCTGCTCAAATAATCAGTGCACTTGAAAATTCAGCAAAAATCATAACCCTTGTAAAATTAAATGGATAGCTTAATAAAACAGGCAGCCAAAAAAATAAAAGAAGCAAAAAGCATCGTTGTTTTTACAGGTGCGGGCATATCAAAAGCAAGCGGCATATCCACATTTAGAGGTAAAGACGGCTTATGGCACAACAATTCACAAAGAGAACTTTCGACATTTGATTCATTTGTTAAAAACCCGAAACTTGTGTGGCAGTGGTACAATCAAAGAAAAAAACAGATAAAAGAATCAAAACCCAACATTGCCCACTTATCTGCGGCAGAGCTTGAAGATATGTTTCAAGACAGATTTACTTTGATTACACAAAATATTGACTCTCTGCATAAGCAGGCTGGGAATAAGAATATACTCAACCTGCACGGCAGTATATTTGAATCAAGGTGTATGAGATGTGGAAAAGTTTATGAAGATTACACCATCTACAAAGATGAAGAACTGGTTCCAAAATGCAAATTCTGCAAAGAGGGAAGCATAAGACCCAATGTTGTTCTTTTTGGAGAAAGCCTTGATAGAGATATACTAAAAGAAGCATCAAAAAAAGCTGCAAACTGCGGTGTGTTCATAGCTGTCGGAACAAGCGGCGTTGTTCAACCGGCAGCAGGCATACCAAAGATTGCACACGACAGCAGAGCATTTGTTATTGATATAAATGTAGAATATTCAGGCATCTCTATATATTCAGACATAACTATCCTTCAAGAATCAGAGAAAGTTATGAGCAGTATTCTAAAATATTTAAAATCCTAATCTCTTTGTGCATTGAATGAGGAAATAAATATGGATGAAAGAATAACTACAATACCCACACCTTGAATAAAGCTCACACTCTCTTTGAATAGTATATATGCTAAAATGGTTGCACCCACAGGCTCTCCAAGCGTGGCTATGGCAACTGCGGTTGTTTTTGCATATTTAAGCGCCCAGTTGAACGATGTATGACCCAAAAGCTGAGGCACAACAGCAAGCAGAAACATATAAACATACGAACTTTCTCTGTAGCCCACAAAACCATAACCCGATATCAAAGCAAAAATAAGAGAAAAAACAGCAGCAAAACTGTAAACAACCGTAATGTAGTCTATTATGTCCATATTTCTTCTCAAATATGAGCCGACAAGAAAATAACCAGATACAGAAACCGCACCGAGTACTGCCAGAATGTCACCCAAAAGTGAAATCTTATCCAACTTATCATAAAAAAGACCGCCGTCAGAAGATGTTAGAATAACGCTGCCTGCTATTGACATAAAAATACTCAAAACAACAACAAAATTCTGCTTTTCTTTTAGGATAAAAAAAGAAAACATGCCGACAAAAATAGGGCTTGTTGCAACAAGCGTAACAGAGCTGGGAATTGAGGTGTATTTTATTGATGCTATCCAAAAAATAAAATGAGCACTCAAAAAAAATCCGCCCAAAGCCGCTGTAAGGATATCTTTTTTGTTGAGCTTGGGAAGGCTTTTTTTCTTAAAATATGCATAACCAAGAAGCAGTAGTGAGGATATAACCAATCTGTATGCTGTCATAATAACGCTCGGCACATCGCTTGTAAGCTTAATCAGTATGGATGCCAAAGAGACACACACAATACCTACAAACAGAGCTGTATAAACCCTAATCATGCATCACGCCTTATCTAAAAACAACATGCATTAAAAATTCACTGTTGCCGTTTTTTCCGAGTATGGGCGATCTTGTTATACCTATAGGCTTTAACCCAACATCTATACACTGTTGCTGAACTTTTTCTATAACCTTTTTAATCGCTTTTTTACTTTTTACTATACCCTTTTTTGTAGCTTTAGGTCCAACTTCAAATTGGGGTTTGATTAAAATAACCGCATCTGAACCATTTTTTAGAAATTTCTTTATATGAGGAAGTATGTGTTCAAGGGAAATAAAACTCACATCAGCCGCAGCAAAATCAAATTTTATATCTGCATCAAATGTTCTAATATCGGTTTTTTCAAATGAAACAACCTTTTCACTATTTTTTAATGATTCATGCAGCTGATTTTCTCCAACATCCACCGCATAAACCTTTTCTGCACCCTCTTTCAGCATACAGTCTGCAAAACCGCCTGTCGATGCTCCTATATCAAGACAAACCTTACCCTGTAATTTTATTAAAAACTCATCTAATGCATGTTTTAGCTTAACCCCTGCCCTGCCAACATAGACAAAAGGCGATTTCTTAATCTCAATATCAAAGCTATAGTCAACCAAAAACGAGTTTTTTTTACAAACACTGCCGTCAACAACAACAAATCCGCCTTTTATAAGCTGCTGCGCTTTACTTCTTGTTTCAGCATACCCATTCTCACATAGAAAGACATCCAATCGTTCTTTCATTGTATCTATATATAAATTACTATATGGTTACGGTAAATTTGGCGCCGTATTTTGTATTCTCCACATTGAGTTTTCCACTAAGATGTTCTTCAACCATTATCTTTGACATATAAAGCCCAAGACCCGTTCCCTCTTTCTTGCTCTTTGTGGAAAAATATGGCTCAAATATTCTATCCATAATGGATTTATCTATACCGCCTGCATTGTCTTCTATTGTAATTACAACATAACCGTTGTGATTTAAGGTTGAAATCTTTATAGAAGGATTTTGAATCTCTCTTTCTTCTAAAGCATCTTGTGCGTTGTTTATCAAATTCATAACAACATGCTTAAGTTCATTGGGGTATGTATTTATATATGTCTTGCAATTCAATTCCAATTCAATATTTATACCCTTAGATATAATGCTTTCCTTAATAATCTTTAAAACACTTTTTATAATATCGTCAATACAAACACTCTCTTTTTGCTTATCCGGTTTGAAAAAATTCCTAAAATCATCTATGGTCTCGCTAAGATGTTTTATATATTCCGACATGCTTTCAATTTTCTCTTTGATTAATTTTTCATCGTAATTTCCAAGCTCCACCTTCAAAAGCAACGAATTAATCGTAACAGATATTGCATTTAACGGCTGTCTCCATTGATGGGCAATCATGCTCAAAAGCTCACCCATAGATGCCATTTTTGACTGCTGCATCATCATATTATCCTTCTGTCTGTTTTTATTCACCTCTTCTTTTACTCTTTTTCCCAAGGTGTCATTTATGTTTTTTAGCTCTTCTTCCAACTTCTTTATATGTGTAATATCCACAAAAGAACCAACTCTTGATCTTTTGCCTTTTATATCTATCCAACCGCCTTTTGCAAGTGTGTATATAGTGGTTCTATCTTTTTTTATCATTTCTATTTCGTAAGCATCTGTTAAGTCTTTATTTAATGCTTCTTCCACAATATCTCTATACTTGTTGCTTATCAAATCAAAATAACCCTTACCAACAATCTCGTCTTTTGTATAACCCAAAGTTTTAAGGGCAACTCTATTAGCATTTACACAAACTCCGTTTTGGTATATGATAATGCCCTGCAACAAAACATCCTTCATTTTTTCAAGACTATTTAGCGATTCTTCAAGAGAGTATTTGACACTCTTTAATTCGGCATTTTTTTTGTTTATTACATAGATAACTGCAAACAAAATTAAAACCACAATCGCTACAATTATAAGTATATTTATGATATATTGATTATACTGTTTAAGCTTAATATCGTTTATTTGATGCGTATAAATGGAATCGATATCACTACTTGATATTGAAGGTAAACAGCTGTTTATTATATCTACCAACTGCGGCATATCGTCCCTAACAGCCATAGACAGTTTGTATCTTAGTCCGGCATTGCCTATGATTACAATATCGTTATAACCGTATTTTTTTATGTAGTACTGCGCAACAGGCAGTGTGCTGATTGTGTAATATGCTTTTCCATTATCAACAAAATCAAAAGATTCCTTACACGAATTTGTCTCTAAGATATTTATATTGGGATATTTTTCTTTTAATACCTTTATAATACCTGAGCCCTTTTTTCTTGCCATGGGCTTTGACACAAGCGACTTAAAATTTATCGCAAAACCTTTATCCTTTTTTGCAAACATAAAAAGTTCAAAATTTATATAGGGTTTTGTAAGCAGCGCATATTTGGGTTTTTTGTTTGTTGTTATTACAGCAGGCAGTAAATCGCATTTTTTATTATAAAGATATTTTTTAGACTGAAGCCAGCTGTCTGTTTTAACCAACTCAAATTTCAATCCTGAAATCTTGGATATTTTCTTCAATACGCCGATAGATATACCGTGAGGCTTATCGTCTTGAATATACTCAATTGGAATCCAATCGGGTTTTATACATATTCTAATCACCTTGTGTTTTTTTATGAATTTGAGCTGTCTATTAAGAAAAACTTTTGAAGCAGTGCTTTGATAAAGAAAATCGTCAAGATTGACACGATCATGCTTTTTGACAATAGCTTCAAAGCCATCTATTATACTTTGCACAACATCTTTGTCAACATAACCGATTCTAAAAACATTACGCATCATTATTCTATCGATTGCATTTGCCTCAAACATCAAGGCTGAGATGCTTTTTCTTGTTGAATATTTTTTATATATTATATTGACAATCTCTTTTTGATGATTTAGAGCATATCTCCAGCCTCTGATTGTTGCATCAACAAATCTTTCAACAATCTTTGGGTGTTCTTTAAACATAGTCTTCGATGTAAACAGATTACCCGAATATGTAAATATGCCATAGTTTGCAGGATCTATAATGTTATATTTTATCTTTTTATTGTTTAATTCATAAGGCTGATTTGTCAGATAAATTGCCATAGCATCAACTTTTCCGTTAGCAAACGGTTCAATAGAGTATGTTCCTTTTTTTAAAACCAAATCTTTTGTGTTTATATGAAATTTATTAAGCATAAGGCCTAGGCTTGTAAATTTAAACTCATTTTCTCCTGCCATAATTATTTTGTTTTTTAAATCAAGGGGTGTTAGTATGTTTGGTTTTGTCGCCAAAACCAAAGGTGAGCGTTTGAAAAAATTTGCAAGCAGAACAACAGGCTTATTCATAGCAATAAAGGCAAACAGTTCGCTGTCTGTAACACCGAAATTAGCTTTACCGTTCAATACCGTATCTACAACGCTTCCGCCGTTATACTCCTTCATCTTTACATCCAAGCCGGCTTGTTTATAAAAACCCTTTTCTTTTGCTGCTATATATCCGGCAAACTCAAACTGGTATTTCCAATTCAGCTGGAGCGTAACGCTGTCTTTGGCGTATGAGGAAAAAGAAAACAAAAAAACCGCAAAAAAAACGGTAACAGCTGTTTGTTTAATATTCATTTAAAAATTCAAAGGTTCGGGTTTTCCGATATAATATCCCTGCGAATACTCTATGCCAAGCTTGTTTATAATATCGAATATCGCCTTATCGGCAACATATTCTGCCACAACCTGATAGCCCTGCTTATCAGCAAAACTTTTGATTGTTTCGACTATGTTCAAACTAAACTCATCATTTGCAATATTTTTCATCAAGCTTGCATCAATTTTTAGGTAATCAGGCTCATACTCAAGCAGTCTTGAAAAATTTGAATACCCACTTCCAAAATCGTCTATAGCTATCTTTGCACCAAGCTGTTTCATATCTTTAATAAAATTTTTCATAACATCAAATTGATTAATACCCTCATCCTCAAGCAGTTCTACAACAAGATGTGAAGACAACTCTCTATCATCATTAAGCCTGTTTAATATACTATTTCTGATTGTTTTATCTTCTATGTCTATTGAAGATAGGTTTATTGATATCTCTTTTTTGGTTTTTTTTATGGCATTGATAACATTATCGAACACTATTAATGTTATCTGTTTGTAGTATTTACCGATTTTTGCAACATCAAGAAAGAAAAATGGTGACAAAACCTCTCCGTCTTCTCTAATCAGCCTAACAAGGGATTCGTATTTTTCGATTTCTTTTGTAAAATTGTTGTAGATAGGTTGATAATAGGATACAATTCTGTTGTCATTTATGGCATTTTTAATCATTTTTAGTGTTTCTATATTCTTTTTTGATTTTTCGTGCATTTCAGCAACAAGCTTATCGGCAAAAACAATATTTATTTTTTCTTGCTCGGCTTTTTTGATACCAAGCCTGACATTTTCCAAAATATTTTGCTTTTCAAATGCAAAGCTCAATATAACATCCATATCATATTCATATCCTTCAACATCAATTACGCTGTTTGCAACATTATCCTGAAACTGTTTTATATCACTTAAAAATTCATTTAAGCTTTTTTGCGAGTCATACTCCCTCAAAAAAGCAAATTCCCCTCCTCCGAGATTATAGCTGTATTCAAAACTGCATCCATCGGGAAAAAACTTCTTCGATTCTTCAAAAAAATTATCTTCTATCATATTTAAGGTATTACTATCATAGAAATTTTCTAAATCCTCATAATCCTCTATTCTACACAACAACAAGACAGGTTTTTCAAGCTCTGCTACCTTGTCATGAAGTAATTTCTTAGGGTTCATAAGTTCGGTTATATCCTGCCTTACGGCAATATATTCAATTATCTCTTTTTTTTGATTTAAGATAGGTGCAATAGTAACTTTCATATAAACCGTTTTACCATCTTTGGTTCTGTTTTTTAAAATATTTTGCCATATATTTTTATTTTGAATAGTATCCCACAATTCTTTAAATATAGATTCTGGCATATCTGGATGTCTTATTATATTGTGAGGCTTTCCTATAAGCTCCTTTTTTGTGTATCCTGTTGTTTGACAGAACTTATCGTTTGCGTATGTTATTATGCCATCTAAATCAGTTTTTGTTACTGTTGAACTTTTATCTATAATATGTTTATATTGCTCAAGCAAAGCAAGAGCATCGTCCCTTTCTCGCCTCAACCTTACCTTTTCAGAAACTCTATAAATAGCTTCAAGCAGTTGATTCATATCTATGGGTTTCAATATATAACCATAAGCTCCAATCTTTATAAATTCCGATAAATATTCAAAATCATTAAATGCAGTTATAACTATAACAGGTATTTTTTTATCAATATTCTTAATTTGTTTAACCATTTTAACGCCGTTCATTTTAGGCATACTAACATCTGTTATAACTATATCGAATTTTGTTTTTTTAAATTTTTCGAGGCCTTCCTCACCATCACTTGCTGTTTCTAGGCTGTTAAAAAACTGCTTAAGAATCTCAAGCGTTTCTTGTTTTATATCTTCATTGTCTTCAACATATAAAACAGTTAAATCAAGACTATCTTTTAACTCAATTAATTTATCAATCAGCTTCTTATCCATAAACAAAAAATATATTAAATATACCAGCTTGTCAAGAAATGAATATTGATTTTATTCTGATAAACAAAATATTCAAAACTATATTATTTATATTTTATAAAATTTTTTTATTTGACAAATATTATAATTTATGCATAATGAAAAATGTTAACGGTATGAAAAACTTGTTAACGCAAAATTTTTCTAAAAAGGTTGGAATACTATGAAACAGCTGAGAGAAACTTACTCAAAAATTAAACCTCAGATAGCATCAAGAATATATGAGTTTGATAAAATCAGGCATTCCAATAAAAGCGAATTTTTTTTAAGAGAACTTGTTTTCTGCCTTTTAACACCCCAATCCAAAGCAAAAACATGCGACAGAGTGCTTAATGAAATTTTTAAAAATGGTTTTATATTTACATCATCTCAAGAAGAACTTGCCCATGCCATAAATAATGTAAGATTCAAAAACAACAAATCAAAATACATAAAAGAAGCTCTTCAAAAGTTAGAAAGCATAAATCTCAAAGAAAAAATAGAAAGTTTTTCAGATATTTATAAAGCAAGAGACTGGTTGGTCGGTAACTTCAAAGGGTTGGGTTATAAAGAAGCAAGCCATTTTTTGAGAAATACAGGTTTCGGATACGAACTTGCTATACTTGACAGACATATTCTAAAAAATCTTGTTTTATTTAATATAATAGATGAAATACCAAAATCATTGAATGAAAAAAAATACAAGGAAATTGAAAAGAAAATGCAGGGTTTTTCAAAGAAAATTGACATTCCTATGCATCATCTTGATTTTCTGCTATGGTATAAACAGACAAAGGAAGTATTCAAATGAACAAAAACCAAAAATTGGCAAAGGAAATTCTTGCTAACCATAAAATTAATGCATCCTATTACAGGATAATCATACTTGAACAGATAATAAGAAGTCAAAATTGTTTAAAAATCGAAACATTATACAATCAAACATACAAGATAACACCCACAATATCAAAAGCCACACTCTACAACAACCTTTCTTTACTTGAAAATAACGGAATAATCAATAAAATTGTTTTTAGTAAGGATGATGTTAGATACTGTTTAAATGACGGAAACGGATACATGTATTTCAGATGTAAGAAGTGTAACGGCATATATAAAATAGAGTTTGATGAAAATTGCATTAAAAATAAGATGCATGGGCACAAAATAGAAAAGCTTAATACTACTGCATATGGAATTTGCAAAAAATGTTTGTAATTTTTTAGGAGGTTCATAGTATGAAAAAGTACAGGTGTGAAATATGCGGATACATTTACGACCCGCAAACCGGTGACCCTGATAATAATATTGCACCAGGAACTGCTTTTGAGGATATACCTGATGAGTGGACATGCCCAATTTGCGGTGCAGACAAAGACGCTTTTGATGAATACAGCGAATAATTAAAATTTAAGGAGGTATAGATTATGGCTGAAAGACTTGAGGTTTACAGATGTGAGATATGCGGGAATATAGTAGAGGTTTTACACGGTGGTGTAGGTGAACTTATCTGCTGCGGACAACCTATGGACAAATTAGATGCAAAGACAGCCGATACATCGACAGAAAAACATGTACCTTTCATCAAAAGAGAAGGCAATAAATATATCGTAAAAGTCGGTGAAAATACCGCTCATCCAATGGAAGAAAAACACTACATTGAATGGATTGAACTCAATGTAGACGGTGCTGTCTATATAAAATTCTTAGAACCGGGCGATGCACCTGAGACTGAATTTGAAGTTCCTGAAGGCAAAGAGGTATCAGCAAGAGAATACTGCAACCTTCACGGTTTATGGAAGGGATAGGAGGATAATCACTAAAATGGCAGTTCAAAAACTAAAAGACAATGTCTATTTTGTGGGGGCTATCCATTGGGATAGACCCATTTTTGACGAACTTGTAGAGTTACCGAAAGGCACAAGCTACAATTCATATTTGATAAAAGCTTCTGAAAAAACCGTTTTGCTTGACACGGTAGATCCGGAAAAAACCTATGAACTTATGAGAAATCTCGATATACTCGGAATTGACAAACTTGACTATGTAGTTGCTCACCATGCAGAACAGGACCACTCAGGCTCAATTCCTGCAGTTTTGGAGAGATTCCCCGAAGCCAAAGTTGTAACAAACGCCAAATGCAAAGGCTTTTTGATGGATTTAATGCCTATAGATGAGGAAAAATTCATAGTCGTAAAAGACGGAGATGTACTTGATTTGGGAGATATGCACCTTAGATTTATTTTTACACCGTGGGTGCACTGGCCTGAAACCATGATAAGCCACTTGGAAGAAAAGAAAATGCTCTTTACATGCGACTTCTTTGGCTCACACATAGCAACAAGTAGGGTTTTTGGACCAAAAGATGAAATGTTGATATACGAAGGCGCAAAACACTACTATGCTGAAATAATGATGCCCTTTAGAACACATATCAAAAAACATATTGCCAAAATAGAGGAACTTGGCTTTGATATGATATGTCCAAGCCACGGCTCTGTTCACAAAAATCCGCAATTTATTATTGATGCATACAAAGATTGGGTTTCTGACAGGCTTGATAATGAGGTTTTAATACCCTACATATCAATGCACGGCAGCACAAAAAAAATGGTAGAATATCTCGGTGATGCATTAATGGAAAAGGGAATAGATGTTAAGCTGTTTAACATCTCAGAGGTTCCACTCGGTGAGGTTGCAATGGCTTTGGTTAATGATGCAACAGTTGTATTTGCAACACCGTTTGTTTTGGCAGGCGCTCATCCTTCAATTGCATCACTGGCATACCTTGCAAACGCCTTAAGACCAAAAGCAAAATTTGCATCGGTTATTGCGTCATACGGCTGGGGCGGTAAAGCTGTAGACCACATTCTCGGCATGCTCGGCAATCTAAAGGTTGATGTAATTGACCCTGTCCTTGTTAAGGGAGAACCGAAAGAGGATGACTATAAGGCATTGGATAAACTGGCTGAAGAAATCTATGAAAAACACAAAAGCATAGGAATAACAGGATGAACGACAAAGAACAAAAGGTTTTAAATACTCTAAAAGAATCAGATAAACCGCTAAAAACAGCAGAGGTTGCACATCTTGCAGACATAGATTCAAAAGAAGCATCAAAGATTATATCAAAACTCAAAAAAGATGGTTTTGTAGAATCACCAAAAAGGTGCTACTACCAGGCAAAATAGTTTAAGGGGGCAAAATGTCCCCCTTTTCTTTGTTATGAAAAAATCAAAAAGAATAAAAAAAGACGAAAAAATATTAACTACATTCATAAAGGTATACTGCGAACAAAATCACATAAAAAACGGACAAAAAGAGTTCAAAAACGGATTATGCCAAGAATGTTATGAGCTTTTGGAATATGCAAAAAGAAAAAACGAAAAATGCCCGCTTGACCCAAAACCCCAGTGTAAACACTGCAAAATTCACTGCTATTCTCCGAAAATGAGGCAGAAAATAAAAGAGGTTATGAAGTTCAGCGGAATATATATGATAAAGCACGGAAGGCTTGATATGATATTTCACTATTTCTTTTAGATACTTCTAAAACGCCTATAAAACGGATAAAAAAGGGTTAAATACAGTAAAACAGACAAGCCTATATTTACCAACATCCCGAATTTGAAATATCTTATCCCCAAAGAAACAAAAAGAAGCAGAACAAAAAAGAGAACAATATGAGCATCAACAAACTCAAAAAAACCCAAAGAACCCATGCGTTTGTTGATAAAATAGACAAGTGCAGCCATGTTTGCAAAACCCGATACTGCAGCAGCCGAAGCAAGTCCTAAAAAACCAAACAGCATGCCGAATACAACAGAAGAGATAATCGACAAAACCGCAGCAATAGTTGAGGCTTTTAGCGGCGTTTTTACATCCTTAACGGCATAAAACACATTGCCGAGCACTTTGGTTTGAGAATAAAAGAAAAAGCCAACAATCATGAAAGAGAGTGCATAATAAGTATTTTTGACGGAAATATCGCTGAATTTTCCATGCTGAAATATGAGCCTTATTACATCTTCACCAAAAAAGAGAAAATAGAGTGTAACAGCAATCGATATTATACTGACAAATTTTATAAGTTTCGAACTCTTTGGCAAAATCTCATCCTTAGGAAGCTTTGATAAATCAACAAGAGAGCTTTGAGCCAAAGCTATGGAAAAAACCGCAAAAGGCAGTTGAAACAGCCTGTTTGCGTATGAAAGATACGAAAAACTGCCGTGCGGCATAAAAGATGCCAAGAATGCATCAACCATAGATGCAATTTGAAAAACACCACCGCCAACAGCTGCCATACCCATAAGCCTCAATATCTCTTTTGTTGTAGATTCAATCCTAAAATCAAAATAAAACGGCAGCTTAAGCCTTAAAAAATCAAAAAAAGATACTGCAAGCTGCAATATACCGCCTATAATTACACCGATACATAGAGCATAAACAGGGTGTGCCAATTTTGAATATAAAAGTACAATGCTTGTTATAATGCTGATATTTAAAAGTGCAGGTGCAAAAGCCGGCACGGCAAAACGGTTGTAGGTGTTCAAAATGCCCATAAAAAGCACACTCAAACCAATAAAAAATATATAGGGAAAAGTCATCTTTGTCATAGTATCCATAAGAGCAAGCTGGGTTGAATGCAGAAATCCCGCAGCAAATAAAGCTATCAAAGCCTTTGAAAAAACAACACCGAGTATTGATACAAAAATCAAAATTACAAAAAAAACAAAAACAATATTCCAGACGGCTTTGGGTTTTTTGCTGTCATCAAGTTTGGATAAAACCGGCACAACAGAAGAATTCAGCGCACCTTCACCAAAAAAACGCCTAAGAGAATTGGGCATACGAAAAACAATAAAAAACATATCGGTATAAACGGATGTGCCGAAGTAGTTTGCTATAAAAAAGTCGCGAATATAACCAAGCAGTCTACTTATGAGTGTGAAAAAAGCAATAATTTTGGCGTTTTTAAGCATGACCTTAAGGCTTTCTTATAAGTATGACAAATTCACCCTTAATAGAATCCCTACCCTTAAATACCTCAAGCACCTCTTTGGATGAACCTGCGACAAACTCCTCATATATCTTCGTAAGCTCTCTTGCAACAACAACCTCTCTATCCTCACCAAAAGCATCCACAACAGCCTCAAGTGTTTTAATCAATCTGTTTGGTGATTCATAGAGTATTATCGTGGCTTCCATATCGAAGGATTTGAGAATGTTGCGTTTTTTTATAGGTCCTTTTGGCAGAAATCCCAAAAAGACAAATCGGTCTGTGGGCAGGCCGCTTGCAGAGAGTGCAGCAACAAAGGCTGAAGTTCCTGGAATGGGTACAACATCTACCCCTTTTTGCCTAAAAGCTGAAACAAGTCTGTATCCGGGGTCTTGAATAGTTGGTGTGCCGGCATCGGTTATAAGCCCAATATCTTGACCCTCATCTGCAAGTTCAAGCGCATAATCTATCATCTTCACAGCGTTGTGGTCATTGTATTTTACAACCCTTTTTTCTATTTCATAGTGGGATAAAAGCCTTTTTGAATGCATTGGGCTTTCTGCGAATATTACATCAACACTCTTTAGGGTGTTTAGTGCCCTTATTGTAATATCCTCAAGATTGCCCATCGGCGTTGCAATAACAAACAGTCTGCCGCTCATAATGTTTTAAAAAATTCCCTGATTTGTGGTATGTTGTCGCACGGCTTTTCTTCTGGGCATCTGCCCCTTACACAGGCTGGTCCGGCATTTTCAAAAATAACAGGCGCTTTATCTTTTGCAAGCCTCAACATCTCTACAGACGCATCCCGTATCTCCCACTGAGCCCTAATGCAGCATCTGAGTGTAAAAAAGTGCAGAAGTTCTCTTGCGTTCATTGTAACAACAATATTTGAGGATACACCTTGAGGTATAACAAACCTTGCATCCTCCTTTTTTATACCCATATCAATCAGTCTGCTGTAAAGCTCCATGCTCTTTTTCAAAGCATCTTTGTATACGGCAAGCGCTTCTTTGTTTTCTGTAATTGACGGTGGAATAACAAAGCTGTTTTCTTTGATTGTTGTATATCTATGGCTCTGTTGAGAGTAACTTGCCAATCTATGCCTCACAAGCTGGTGTGTTGCAACCCTGCTTAACCCTTCAAGTGCATAGGTAAAACTCACATGCTCCAAAACGGAATGGTGCCCAGATTTTACAACCCTTTTTATCAGTTTTTCTTTTTGGTCGCCGTCCATATCTATCTCATTCACAGATTGACTGCTGTAGCAGACTCTTGCTGCCAAAGCTGCCAAATCGTCAGGGTCATATGTATGCCTAATCAGAACTACATTCATACTTTTCTCTCCACTGTTTTATATTCTCAACTGCAACAGCCGACTGCTGTTTGCGTTTCTCCTTTTTATTTCTCACCTTTCCGATATCTATAAAACCGAAATTCTCACTAATAGGCTGGAATTCACCCTCTTTTGTGGTTATGTGATGAACCAATCCGCCGAGCATACTATTTTTTGGTAAAGCTTTCATCTGTTTACCCTTTGCTAAAAGAGCAGCATTCATGCCGACATATATTCCGCTTGCAGCAGACGCCATATAACCCTCAACACCGGTAATTTGACCTGCAAAAAATATATTATCATACTTTTCCATCTGCAAAAAATCATTTAAAAGAGTAGGCGAATTTATAAAGGTATTCCTGTGAAGACTGCCCAGTTTTGCAAATTCGGCATTTTTTAGTGCAGGTATCATGCCGAAAATTCTCTTTTGCTCAGGGTACGTCAGTTTTGTCTGAAAACCCACAAGCCCAAGCAGCGTCCCTTCTTTATTTTCCTTTCTTAACTGAATAACCGCAAAAGGCCTTTTTCCCTCATGCTCAAGCCCTACAGGTTTTAAAGGTCCAAAAAGCAGCGTTTTCTTACCTCGTTTTGCTATCTCTTCAACAGGCAGACAGGCTTCAAAATAGTTTTTTTCAAAATCTTCAAATTCAACTTTTTTGCCGTTCAAAAGCTCTTCATAAAATTTTTCATACTCCTCTTCTTTCAAAATACAGTTGAAATAATCCTTACCCTCTGAGTATCTTGAACCCCAAAAACCCTTTGAAAAATCCACGCTGTCTGCATAAACAATAGGCGCAATGGCATCAAAAAAGTACAAAAAATCACCGCCAATTAAATCTTTTAGATATTCTGTCAGACTTTTATCACACAAAGGACCGCATGCAACAATCCATAAATCCTCTCTGTTGAGTTTTGTGATTTTTTCTCTAACTATATGAATACGGCTGTTTGCCTCAATCTTTTCTGTTACAATCTTTGAAAACAATTTTCTGTCTACAGCCAAAGCACCGCCTGCTTCAACTCTTGATAGATAGGCAGCCTCAACTGTTAAAGAACCCAAAATCTCCATCTCTTTTTTTAAAACACCGCTTGCTGTGGTTAAAGACATGTTGCCGAATGAGTTTGAACAGACAATTTCCGCAAGATTTTTATCCTTATGGACATCACTAAACTCTATCGGCTTCATTTCAAATAGATTGACATCTATGCCGCACTTTGCAGCAGCCCAAGCAGCCTCAACACCTGCCAATCCGCCGCCTACAATATTTATTTTCATAAATTACACCGCCTTGAAGTTGTATACAGGTTTTGCAGTTTCAATAACATCAACTGTATCTTTAAGATAACCCAGTATGTAGTTTGAATTTTTATAAGCCATAGGGCTTTCGTCTATTGTATGTTTGTTTATACATGTCGAAAATACTCCATCCATTCTCTTTTTAAACTCTCGCAAAGAGAGACTCTTTTTTGCCTGCTTTCTTGACATAACCCTACCTGCACCGTGCGGCGCAGATTCATTCCACTCCTTATTACCCCTACCCCTTCCTACGATGATACCCTCCGACATATTCAAAGGTATCAAAAGCAGCTCACCTTTTTTTGCCGATATTGCACCTTTTCTGACAATACTATCCTCAAAATTTATGTAATTATGCACACTCTCTACAATTTTATTAGACATAACATTTCCGAAAAATTCTTTTAAAAGTGTATATAAAATTGCGTATCTGTTTAGTTTTGCAAACTGCTGAGCTGTTTTCATATCTTTCATATACTCTTCTGCATCATCTTTACTCAAATACTCCATCCCTCTTGGTGTGCTGTCTTTACATATCCTCTTTGCCTTTTTTTGATGATAATTTGCAACATTTAAGCCAAAATTCCTTGAACCGGAATGAACAACAAAATACAAACCGTTTTTTGATTTATCAATTTCTATAAAGTGGTTGCCTCCTCCGAGTGTTCCTATGGAATTTAAAATATAGTTTATATCCTGATTTGTCTTTTTTGCTGTCTTCTCAAGTAATTTTTCAAATTTCCAAAAATCAAGCTTGAGATACTCATCTGCAATACGCTCAACATTGTGCAAAAAAGAACCCCTTATTCTTGTTCCGCTTGGTATACTGTTTCTTATAATCCTATCAATTGTCTCAAAATCTTTGACTTTTAAATCCAATCCATCAAAATCAAAAGCCAAAACACCGCAGCCTATATCAACCCCTATAAGATTGGGTATAACAATATCCGTCAGTTTTGCCGTATACCCGATTACACATCCAAGACCCGCATGAACATCGGGCATTATTCGTATGTGGGCATTTTTTGAGATGGGATGGTCTGCAAGCTGCTGTATCTGCGCTTTTGCCAACTTGTCAATCTCATCTGACAAAACCACAGCATCTGCATATATTCCCTTAATTTCAAGCATAAAAAGTCAAAGTCCAAAGAAAACAATCAGTTATCTTTGAACATCATTATTGTTTCGTTTTTGCGAACCATCATAAAATTGTCTTTAGCTTTGTGTTCCATAACATACGGGTCGTTTTTAGCTATCTGTATATCCCGCCTCATACTGACTATTTTATCGCTAACCTTTGTTATTTTATCATCCAGAAGGGAGCTTTCTTTGTTAAGCTCCCTAATTTTTACCTGTTTCAAATATATGCTTTTTGCCATCAACGATATAAACATAAGTAAGAATATGCCAAATACTATGCGAAAAAATTTACCATGTCGGGTATTCGCCATAAGGGAACATATCCTCCTCTATCTCCAACAGACGGTTATACTTTGCAATCCTTTCACCCCTGCATGCAGAACCGGTTTTAATCATACCGGCATTTGTTGCAACTGCCAAATCGGCAATAAATGTATCTGTTGTCTCACCAGACCTGTGAGAAATAACAAAGTTGTAACCTGCATCCTGAGCAAGCCTGATTGCATCAAGCGTTTCTGTCAATGTTCCAATTTGGTTGGGCTTAATAAGCACTGCATTAGCAATAGCATTTTCTATACCCTTTTCCAGCAGTTCTGTATTTGTTACAAATATATCATCACCCACAAGCTGAATATGTTCACCCAAAGCATCGGTTAGTTTTTCCCAGCCATCCCAATCATCCTCAGCTAAACCGTCTTCTATGGATACAATCGGATATTCCTGGCACAATTTTCCATAGAGTTCAACCATATCATCGCTTGTAAGCTCATCTTTGCCCACAAGATATTTTCCGTTTTTATAAAATTCACTTGCTGCTGGATCCAGTGCAATCGCCACATCATCCATAGGTTTGTACCCCGATTTTTCTATAGCCTCAACAAGCAGCTTTAAAGCATCTTCGTTTGAATCAAGGTTGGGAGCAAAACCACCTTCATCACCAACACCGGTAAAAAGCCCTTTCGAGGATAGTGTGGATTTTAAAGAGTGAAAAACCTCACTTGCTATACGCATAGCCTCTCTAAAGCTCTCTGCCCCGACAGGCATGATCATAAATTCCTGAAAATCCACATTGTTGTCTGCATGTCTTCCGCCATTTAAAACATTCAACATAGGTATAGGAATAAGGTTTCCATGTATTCCACCCATATATCTATACAGCTCAACACCAAGCTCCTTACTGGCAGCTCTCGCACTTGCCAATGAAACCGCCAAAATTGCATTTGCACCAAGTTCGGCTTTATTATCTGTTCCGTCCAGTTCAAGCATGGCATTATCTATCTCTGTTTGATTTGCAGCATCGATACCTATAAGTTCATCGGCTATCTTTTCATTTATGTTGTCAATTGCTGTTAATACACCTTTACCGTTATACCTTTCCTCATCATTATCTCTAAGCTCAACAGCCTCGTTTTCACCTGTTGACGCACCCGAGGGCACCTCTGCAACACCCTCAAAATTATCCTCTGTTTTGACAGAGCACCTTATGGTAGGATTTCCCCTTGAATCCAAAATCTCAAATGCATAAATATCAACAATTGCACTCACTTAAACCACCTCCAAAAATTACGGCACAAAGACCGATTCTACAAAATCTTTCGCATTAAACACCTTTAGATCTTCAATCTGTTCACCGATGCCAATGTATCTAATAGGTATACCAAATTCTTCGCTTATTGCCAAAATAATTCCGCCTTTTGCCGTTCCATCCATTTTTGTCAAAGCAATGCCCGTAACATTCAGCATTTTATTAAATTCTCTTGCTTGGTTTATAGCATTTTGACCAATTGTGGCATCAAGCACAAGCAAAACCTCATCAGGCTCTTTAGAATATGCTTTCTCTATGGATTTTTTAACCTTAACAATCTCATTCATCAGGTTCTTTTGGGTATGCAGTCTGCCTGCAGTATCAACAAAAACTACATCCATCCCTTTGATTACTGCGCTTTGTACTCCATCAAATGCCACAGCTGCAGGGTCTGCATTCTCTTTTTGTTTGACAATGGAAACATCAGCTCTCTCTGCCCAAATCTCAAGCTGCTCTATGGCTGCAGCCCTAAATGTATCGGCTGCAACAAGCATCACCCTTTTACCCTTGTCTGAGTTTATACTTGCAAGTTTTCCTATTGTCGTGGTTTTACCCGAACCGTTAATGCCCACAGTTAAAATAACAAACGGTTTTTTTCTAATTTCAAGCGGTTTTTCTACTTTCTCCAAAATATCAAGTGCAATCTCTCTTATTTTCTGCTCAACATCCCTTCTTGTTTTGATTTTTGAAGCATCAATATCGGCATCTATCTCTTCCATAATTCTCTGCGTAACCCTAACTCCAAAATCAGCCTCTATCAACAGCTCTTCTACAAATTCAAGATAATCATTATCAACGGGTTCATCCTTTTTTGATTCTTCATGAATTTTATCTGTAAAACCCGACTTCATTTTTGACATCTTATCGGAAACACTCTTCAAAAACCCCATTACTTCACCCTGTTTAGAAATTTTTTCATTTGAGATTCTCTTTTTCCCAGCATCCAACTATTTGAAAACAGTCTTCTTTCAAGTTCCATAGCCTCATCCCTTGATATGGAAACAGACTGTTTGGTAAGCTTTTTTATATATTTTATTAACACAAGTTCCTCTTTTTCAAAGCCTCTACAGAACTCCAAAGCCTTTTCAAAGACTATATCCTTATCATAAATTTCATCAACAAGACCTACATCCTTCGCCTTCTTTGCATCAATCTTTTCTGCACTCAAAAGATAATTCAAAGCTTTTGAATAGCCAATAGTCTTTG
Source organism: Desulfurellales bacterium (assembly GCA_027014115.1). Lineage (GTDB taxonomy): Bacteria > Campylobacterota_A > Desulfurellia > Desulfurellales > Hippeaceae > JALWEJ01. Next base: position 11,812 of record JALWEJ010000044.1, on the reverse strand, counting down.
CCAAACGGTATGTTCCACCCCAACCGGTTGTAACGCCAAGCTCTTTTTCCTTAAACTGAATAAAACTGTCATTTCTCATAAACCTTATATCAAAAGCCAAAATAAGTTCCGCTCCACCGCCTATACAAGAACCGTTTATTGCGCATACCGTGGGTATTTCGAGGTCTTCAAATCTATTCAATATGGTATGCATGTTAAATGCCATTGTATAGGCATCCTCTTTCGTTGACAGTGTAACAAAATACTCTATATCTCCACCTGATGCAAAAACATCTCTGCCTGAGGATGTAATAATAAGTGATTTAATATCAGCCTTCTCAAGGTAAGATAAAAGTTCCCCAAATTCATACATAAATTCCCTGTTTATGGCATTGTGCTTATCTACTCTATCGAGTGTCAAAATACCTATTGAATCTATTTCTTTATATTTAACATACTTCAAAACCCAAACCTCTCATAAACATTTTTTTCCGTAATTATTGCGCTTATCAGATTGGCATCTGTCAAATCAAAAGAGAGGTGTAAAGCATCAGCATTTTCAGGAGATAGATAAAAATCACCAATCTTTAGAACTTCCTCTTTTGCTCTTTCTTCCACCACAATATCATCCATTGACTCTATCATTCTATCTATAGTGGATTCAGGCGCTGCAACAATAAATGGTAGATTGTGTATCTTAGCCATGGATGCTAAACAGTATGTACCTATCTTGTTTGCCGTATCACCGTTTTTTGCTATCCTGTCAGCACCAACAACAACAGCATCCACAAGTCCTTTTTTCATAAGAATGCCGCATGAATTATCTGTAACTATTTTGTAATTTATACCCTCTTTTTCCAGTTCAAATGCAGTAAGCCTCATACCTTGAAGATACGGCCTGGTCTCATCAACAAAAACAGTATCCAAGCTGCCCTGTTTATGCATAGTTTTTACTATACCCAAAGCAGTACCTATACCACCGGTTGCCAAAGTTCCTGTATTGCAGTGAGTTAAAACATTTCTTTTTCCTTTTAAAAACTCCGCACCATGTTTGCCAATCAACAAATCCGATTCTTTCTGTTCATCCCAAACAGAAAAAGCCTCTTTTTTTATTTTTCCCACAATATCGACTACATTCATATTATAATTAACAATACCGTTTATTCTATTTATGGCAAAAAAAAGATTTACAGCCGTAGGCCTTGTCTTTGCAAGGCACTCAGATGCCAATTTCAATTGTTCTTTTAAGCTCTCTATGGTATCTGCATCTTTAGCTGCCAAAAACAGCCCGAAAGCCGCAGTAATACCTATTAAGGGAGCGCCCCTAACCAACATCTCTTTAATAGCAAAACAGACATCATCAACAGTATTTGCCTCAAAATAGTTAACCTTTCCGGGCAGTTGTTTTTGGTCCAATATGAAAACAGAACTGTCTTTTACAATAAGAGGACTATATCCATCCATTTTTTACATACCACTCATACGTTTTTTTAAAACCTTCTTTTATTGAATATTGAGGAGTAAAACCTATGTCATTTTTTAGATTCTCATAACTGCAGCACCATTTTAAAGCCTTAATTTCGTTTACCTTATCAAATGTAAACGGTGCACTGTCTTTTAGAAAATATGTTGCATAAGCAATTAATTTTGCCTTTTTTTCATTCATCTTTATCTTTATGCCGCCTTTTTTTCCTACAGACTCAAACAAAAAATCACAAACCTTACCCCACAAGTACTCATAACCGTCGGAAATATGGTAAACCTTAACGGAGTTATTTTTTAATTCAATAAGCTTCTCAACTGCATCCACCAAATCGTCAATGTATATAAAACTGCAGTATCTATCTTCAAGCATGGGTAAAACACCTATTTTTGCCATTTTAAAAAGTGTAAAAAATTCCTTTTCATTTGGTCCATAAATAATTGGCGGCCTGATAATTTTCAGATTTTTATCGGAAAAATACTTTACAAATTCATACTCACCGTGCCTTTTTGAATAACCGTAATGGGAAACAGGCGTATTTTTTTCAGACGGTCCCCTTGCTGCAAGCGATGATACATAAACGATATTATCGATACCGGCATTTTTTGCGGCATTTGCCACATTTTGAGAACCTTTTTTGTTTACAAGATACAGATTGTCTATATAGTGGCTTTTTATTAAACCGGCTATATGCAGCACTGCGTCAATTTCATGATGCAGTAAAGCATTTTTAATGCTGTCTTTGTTTAATATATCTCCAAAAACAATATGAACATTTTTCATGGACAAGATAGGTTTTGCTTTGGAATAATTTCTTACAAAAGCAAACACATTATGGATTTTGGATAGTTTTTCTACGGCATTAACACCGACAAAACCCGTAGCACCAGTAACAAATATATTCATATAGAACAAACCGCCAATCTAAGATTCAAAAGCCTTTTTGAGCTCACTGTATTTCATATGCACAGAATTTAAAATATCTATGGGATTTTCATTAAAATATCCTAAAAACTTGGCGCTGCAGGACTCATTGATTAAAATCAAATCCTTTACGGGCTCCTTTTTTCCTATGCCCATCATGTTAACAAAATAGTCAGCCAATGAAACAAGTGCCGCATTCTTTAAAAAGTCTTTTTTTAGAGCAATAAAATTAATATGATGAAAACCTACCGCATCTACTATGTCTTGGTCAAAATTCCAAGTTTCAAGGAGATATGCACCAACATCGGCATGATTGTAGCCGTACTCTTCCTCTTCAATCGTCTTAGCAGAAATATTGCTTTCATACGCTTTCCTCAAAACATCATCGGCATAATTCAACTCTTTTGTCTTTTTAAAGACAACCTTCCCTATATCATGCAACAGACCCATTAAATATGCCGAACCGTCGTTTGTGATTTTTAGTCTGCCGTTAAATTCGGATGCTGCAACAGCGACAGCCAAGGAATGCTCCCATAAAATCCTATCAAACTCATCACTTACTGAAAATGCATTTTTCATACTGACCATCACAACTATCTTTTTAACCTCTTCAAAACCTATCAAGGCAATTGCATCCGATAGATTTTTTATTTTTGTCTTAAAACCGTAAAAAGCGGAGTTAGATATTTTTAATATATAGGCTGCAAGAATAGGGTCCAAAGATATGGCTTTTGATAACTGATATGTACTTAAGCTATCATCTTCAAACAGTCTAAGTATCCTAACAGCAATTCTCGGAAAAGATACGCCCTCAGACACATTACCAACAAGCTCTTTAATGGCTATTTTCATAGACTACCTCAATTACCAAACAAATTCAACAAACAGAATTTTTCTTTTAGATACCATAATCGGACAACAAATACATAAGACTTATGTGATAATAACACAACTAAAAACAATTGACAAATATAAAAAGTTTAATAAAATGCTTTTCACTATTTCGGGGGGAGTTTAAAGGAGATATAGCCATGAACTATAAACAAGATTCAAAATTTTCAAATTTTTTTAACAATGTTAGACCATCCGGCTTGAGATTGGCTCAAACAGTATTCGAAAACAGAGTGGCAAGCGACAAAGAAAACCATAAAGCTCCTATTGAGGCAATAAATGTTGCAATTGGAAGCGTATCTTTAAAAACACACCCAAAAATGCTCGAAAGATATCTAAATCCAACAAATCAAGAACTAATTGAAGGAACATGGAGATATGGAGAAACACCCGGGACACAAAAAGCAAATGATGTATTTATCAAAATCATAAGAGCGTTTCTGCCCAAAGACATTAATCCTCAACTATACTCTGTTGTGCAAGAAGGCGGCTCTGCCGTTATGAGAACAGCAATTCTAGGAGTTTGCGGTGACGCAGGTAGCGATGAAAAGCCCCTACTTGTTATGAACCCTACATACACAAATTACAAAGCTGTGGTTGATGAAATAGGTAGAAAAATTGTATCTGTGCCAAGGGCACTTGATAGAAAAGGCAATTTCAGCAATGTTGCAGTAAAAGAGATAGAAGATGCAATCAAAAAATACAAACCGGGGGCTTTATTGATAATACCCTACGATAACCCATCAGGTCAGCTAATGAGGCAAAAAACAATAAACGAATACGCAAGAATATGCATGAAAAACAATATATTCATTATAAGCGACGAGGCATACAGGGGTCTATATTATGTAGATGAGGAACCACCTACAATTTGGAAGGTTACAAATAAAGATGTTGAAGGAATAGAGGAAGCTGGTATAAGAATAAGTATTGAAAGCCTTTCAAAAACATTCAATGCATGCGGATTAAGAATGGGTGCCTTAGTAACAGACAATAAAGATTTTAGGGATAAAGCATCCTATGCCAATACCACATATTTATGCCCTTCAATAATAGATCAACATATAGCAGAGGCTCTATATGATGAATCTGAGGAGGATATACTAAATTGGATTAACGATTTAAAAACATACTACAAAAAAATTCTTAAAAATCTCTACGAAGAATTCAAAAAACATATACCGGGTATCATAATGTCACAACCTGAAGCATCTATTTATACGGTATTGGATGTCAGAGAGATTGCTAAACCCGGTTTTGATGCTGAGGATTTTGTAATGTTTTGTGCTCAAAACGGAGAGGTTGAGATAGACTCAAAAAGAATGACACTGCTTGTTAGTCCAATGTGGGGATTTTACAATGTGTTAAACAATACAAATCCGGGACACACTCAGATGAGAATAGCCTGTGTGGCTCCGGAGCATAAAATGAAGCTTGTTCCCAAACTATTTGCAAAACTATTTGAGCAGTACGAGGCACAAAGATAGATGAAGGTATTTTTTATAGTTTTTGTTTCCATATTCCTTGCTGAGCTTGGAGATAAAACACAGCTTGCAACACTTCTTTTTGCAACGGATAAAGAAGCAAACAAATGGATAGTGTTTCTTGGCGCATCTTTTGCTCTTGTGACAACAAGTGCCATAGGTGTTTTGGCAGGGGATTTGATTTCTCAATACATAGATAAAAAATATCTAAACTATATAGCAGCAATCGGTTTTATAGTAGTCGGCATATTTATGCTCATTAAAAAATAACTTAGCAACCTATCATTTAACATAGCTCTGAGTGAAAAATTTTTCATTGTATAATATATTGACTTTTTTAATATTTTGTATAGAATGTGGCAAAATTGATTTATGAGGTGGTTTATGCATCAACATAACATGTTGGATTACGCAAAAGAAAGAGAGGATTTTCAATTAGAGGTACCGGAATATTATAATTTCGCATTCGATGTTGTTGACCAATGGGCAGAGGATAAAACCAAATTGGCTCTTGTTTGGGCTGACACAACAGGAAAAATCGTTAAAAAATACAGCTTTTGGGATTTATCAATAATGTCAAATAAATTTGCAAACGTGCTGTTATCCTTGGGTATTACAAAAGGTGATAATGTTCTTATAATGGTTCCGAGAATTGTTGAATGGTATGCTGTAATGCTCGGGCTTAACAAAATCGGAGCAGTGGCACTTCCCGCACCAAATATACTAATGTCAGAAGACATAAGATACAGAATTAATAAAGGTGATGCCGTTATGGCAATTGCAAGTGCATCCAATGTTAACAAAGTTGATGAGGCTTGCATGGAAGGATGTCAAGGCTTAAAACACAAAATGGTGATAGACGGAGATGCCGAAGGTTGGCTTTCCTTCGAAAATCAAATGGACAAAGCCTCAATAAAACTATCTAAAGATAATATCGAACCGACAAAATCTACAGACCCTCTTTTGATATATTTTACATCTGGAACAACAAAATATCCAAAAATGGTTATGCATGAGCAATCTTACGCTTTAGCACATATAGTTACAGCCAAATATTGGCACGATTTAAAACCAACTGATCTACACTGGACTATCTCAGATACAGGATGGGGGAAGGCCGTCTGGGGGAAGTTGTACGGCCAATGGATAATAGGTTCTGCAGTTTTTATGCAGAATGCGGAAGGGGCGCTTAATCCGAAAATCACACTTAAACTACTTACAACTCAAGGCATAACAAGTTTCTGCGCCCCTCCCACCGTTTATCGAATGCTTATTCAAGAAGATTTATCACAATACAACTTTTCAAATCTAAGGCACTGCACATCGGCAGGCGAACCCATAAACCCGGAGGTAATAAAGGCATGGAAAAATGCCACAGGCACCTTGATATATGACGGATACGGTCAGACAGAATCTGTTTTGCTTGTTGCAAATTACCCTTCAATGCCAATTAAATACGGCTCAATGGGTAAACCAGTTCCGGGATTTGATGTAAGAATTGTTGACGACAACGGAAACGATATGCCAATAGGAGAACCAGGGCATATTGCAGTCAAAATAAAACCACAGCATCCATACGGCATAGCAAAAGGTTACTATAAAGACGAAGCTGCAACAGAGGAGGCTTTTGTCGGAGATTTTTATTATACGGGAGATAGAGCATATAAAGATAATGACGGATATTTCTGGTTTTACGGAAGAGCCGATGATGTGATAAAATCATCAGGCTACAGAATAGGACCTTTTGAGGTTGAAAGCGCACTACAAGAACATCCTGCTGTACTTGAAAGCGCTGTCGTTGCATCACCAGACCCGATAAGGGGCAATATAGTCAAAGCATTTATTATACTTGCAGAAAATCATAATCCATCGGATAGTTTAATAAAAGACATTCAAGATTTTGTAAAAAACAAAACGGCACCATACAAATATCCAAGAGAAATAGAATTTGTTAAAGAACTTCCAAAAACAATAAGTGGAAAAATCAAAAGAGCGGTTCTAAGAAGAAGAGAACTTGAGCAAAAAACCGGTAAGAAAAACAGTTCATACATGTAAATAAGATAAGGAGAAATATATGTTAAGTTATGCTTTTGAAGGTTCAAATGAAAAATTTCTTGCAAAAACAATAGGCGATATGCTCGATGATAATGCGAAGAAATTTGCAAACAACGAATGTCTTATAAGTGTCCATCAAAATATAAGAATGACATACACGGAATTTAATAAAGAGGTGAATAAGATTGCAAAAGGTTTAATGGCTTTGGGTATACAAAAGGGGGATAAGGTTGCAATATGGTCAACAAACAACGCCGAATGGGTTTTAACTCAGTTTGCAACGGCAAAAATAGGAGCAATACTTGTCACCATAAACCCGGCATATAGAACAAGCGAACTTGAATATGCCCTTAAACAATCTGAAATAAACACACTAATAATGATAGAAAACTTTAAAACATCGGACTATATACATATGTTCTATGAGGTTGCACCGTTTGCAAGGGGTGCAAAACCTGGAGAAATTCATTCAAATAAACTGCCAAAACTTAAAAATGTTGTATGTATCAGCGATGAAAAATACACAGGCATGTTTAAATGGAAAGAGCTCTACGATTTATCTAAAAAAGTTGAAGACGGCGAGCTTAAAAAAAGACAAGCATCACTGGATTTTGATGACCCTATAAACATACAGTATACATCAGGTACAACAGGTTTTCCAAAGGCTGCAACACTAACACATTTCAATATACTTAACAACGGCTATTTTGTCGGAAAAGCCATGAAATTCACAGATAAAGACAGGCTTTGTATACCTGTTCCATTCTATCACTGTTTCGGTATGGTTATGAGCAACCTAACATGCACATCACTTGGTGCAACAATGGTTATACCGAGTGAATACTTCAATCCTTTAACAACACTTACAGTAATTGAAAAAGAAAAATGCACAGCTGTCCACGGCGTTCCTACTATGTTTATCGCAGAGCTTGAGCATCCGGAATTTGAAAAATTTGATTTAAGCAGTTTAAGGACAGGCATAATGGCAGGTTCACCCTGTCCTGTTGAGATAATGAAACGCGTCAACAACGAAATGAATATGAAAGAGGTTGAAATAGCATACGGACAGACCGAATCAAGTCCCGTTATAACGCAGACATTAACAGATGACACTATCGAGCATAGAACAGAGACAGTCGGCAAACCACTACCATTTGTTGAGGTTAAAATAATAAATCCAGAAACAGGCGAGATTGTTCCGGTTGGAGAACAGGGAGAGTTGTGTGCAAGAGGTTACAATGTTATGAAATACTACTACAACAATCCCGAAGCCACACAAAACGCAATAGATGAATCACGCTGGCTGCACACAGGAGATTTGGCTGTTATGACAGAGGATGGATATTTCAAGATAACAGGCAGAATTAAGGATATGATAATCAGAGGCGGCCAGAACATATATCCGAGAGAAATTGAAGAATTCTTATATACACATCCACAAATAGCCGATGTTCAGGTTGTGGGCGTACCCGACAAGAAATACGGAGAAGAAGTCTGTGCTTGGATAAAACTCAAAGAGGGCGAAACTGTAAACGAAGAAGAGATAAAAGAATACTGCAAAGGAAAAATTGCCCACTATAAGATTCCCCGCTACATCAAGTTTACCGATTCATTCCCAATGACAGTTACAGGAAAAATAAGAAAAGTAGAGATGAGAGACATATCAACAAAAGAGCTTGGTTTGGAAGATGTTGCAAAGATAGAAACAGCTTAATTTTCTTAATAAACAAAAGACTTCAAGGCAAGACTTGAGTTCAAGTTTTGCCTTTTTTTATTTTTTGATTGATAAATACTGATATAATTATATAAATATACAACACAATACTTTGGAGGTAGGGCATGGAAAAAGAGAATATAAACCAACTGATTGACAAATACAACTTTAAACTTGAAGAGACACATATATCTTGGGTTTTGATAGGAAAAGATACGGTTTATAAAATTAAAAAACCGGTGGATTTTGGGTTTTTGGACTATTCAAGTCTGCAAAAAAGGCTTGAATTCTGCCAAAAAGAGATTGAACTAAACAGAAGGCTTGCACAAGATATGTATCTTGGATTATCAAAGATAGTAGAAACAAAGAACGGTATAGATATAGACAAAGACGGTGAAATAATGGACTATGCCGTCAAAATGAAAAAAATCCCGCAAGAAAAAATGATGGATGTTTTAATAAAACAAAACAAGGTAGAAGAAAAACAAATAAAAGCAATAGCCAAAATTACTGCAGACTTTCACAAAAAAGCAAAAACAGACGACTACATAACAAGCTTTGGCTCAATTGAACAAAACAGACAAAACACAGATGAAAATTTTGAACAGACAAGAAATGCGGTTGGTGAATACATTACACAGTATCAGTATGATGCACTAAAAAAATATACCGACGACTTTTACACAAACAACAAAGCACTGTTTGAGAAAAGAATGAACGATAAAAAAATAAGAGACTGTCACGGCGATATGTATTCGCGCAACATCTGTATAGCCGCAGAAAACGAGATTTATATCTATGACTGTATTGAGTTTAACGAACGGTTCAGATATTCAGATGCTGTAAGTGATGTTGCATTTTTATTGATGGATTTGGAAAACTACCAAAGATACGATTTGTCAAAGATGTTTCTAAACTACTACATAGACTTTTCAAACGATAAGGATATAACCGATATTATTGACTTTTACAAAATATACAGGGCATATGTAAGAGGAAAAATAGCTTTCTTTCAACAAAACAGACAAGAGGCAAACCAATATTTTGATTTGGCTTTCGGATATCTGCCAGATAATTATAAACCCAAGCTGTTTGTTATGTGCGGATTGACGGGTTCCGGCAAAAGCTACAGAGCAAAACAGATTGCAGACAAAATCGGTGTTGAAATAATCAGCTCCGATGAGGTTAGAAAAGAGCTTATGAATATGGACAAACACCAAAAGGATTTATCGGATTTCAAAAAAGGCATCTATTCAGATGAAATAACAAAAAAGGTTTATGAAAAACTCTCAAGCACAGGATATGAACTCTTAAGGGAAGGAAAAAATGTCATACTCGATGCCACATATTTGACAAAAAAGTTAAGAGATGATGTGCAGTCACATATGAAGCGCTTAGGAATAAAGCCCAATATAGTCTTTGTTGATACAAACGATAAAACAGTTATGGAACACTTCAAAAAAAGAGAAAAAGAAAAAAGCGCATCAGACGGCAGGCTTGAAATATACAAAGAACAGAAAAAATTGTTTGAAAAGCCGGATAGATGTATAAAGATAGAGCCAAGCGGTAATATTGATAAGATAATAATTTAAGTTCAAACTCAACCTTTATTTGATACTATAACGCCCTTCTTGTCATTTCTTTCATATTCACACTGGAATGTTGTATGGTCAATATGAAAAATATCATACAATTTTTTTTCAAGCTCATCTATAACGCGATTTGATACAGAAAGCATTACGTCATCTTTAAAATTCAGATGTGCTTCAAAATGTACATGATTGTCATCCAATTGCCATATGTGAACGTGGTGAACATCCTTAATTTCCGGCTCTTTCTCTATCTCTTTGACAATTTTATCAATCTCAACACCCTTCGGGACAAACTGCATAAGTATTGAACCACTCTCCTTTATGAGTCCGAATGATGCCCATATAAGATAAAGTGCAATTAATATAGAAATAAAAGGATCAATCCAAAATATGCCAAAGTAATACATTAAAGTTCCGCCCACAACAACAGCAACGCTTGTTGCAACATCGGTTAAAAGATGAAGATATGCTACCTTGATATTAATATTGTTGGAAGCATCACACCTTATAAGCAGCACACTTGCTGTATTTAACAATATACTCAAAACTCCAAGCACAATTACCCAAAACGAATCGATTGTCTCAGGATGGTAAAATTTGTGAAATGCTTCAATAATCAAAAATATACCTATACCTATAAGAACAGAGGCGTTAAAAAGTGCAGCTAAAATCTCAGCCCGTCTATAGCCGAAAGTTTTTGATGTATCGTTTGGTCTAGCTGCCAGACGGTTTGCAAAATAGGCAACAATAAGCGCCAGAACATCGCTAAAATTGTGAACAGCATCGCTTAATAGGGCAAGAGAACCCGACATTATCCCTCCTATAATTTGAGACAATGTGATAACAATATTTAAAATAACAGCAATAAAAAGATTTTTGCCCTTCATATCATGATGATGGTGATGCTCTCCCATACTTACACTTCCTCTCTCAAAATCTTAAAATCCATAAATTATTGCACAACTTAAAACAAAATTCAAATAATAAGATAGAAAAACAGTAACCGATAAATTTACACATAAAGAATATTTTGGTATAATAGGAGTTGAGGAAATTTGATGAAGAAAAATATGCTTTTTTGTGTACCAGAAACTCATGCAGAAGTCAAATGGCTGAAGGATATGCAAAACTATACCTCGACAATAAATTTAATGTATACTCTGCAGGTATAGAAAAGCACGGTCTCAATACTTACACGATAAAGGTTATGGAAGAAGATAGTGTAGATATTGAAAATCAATACTTAAAAAAATTAAAGAACTCAGCAATATGAATTTTGATGTTGTTGTTACTGTCTGTGGAGATGCAAATGAACGCTATCCCACATATCTAAAAAACAAAACTCATTCACAAAGGCTTTAAAGACCCGGCAAAAGCAACAGGCAGTGAAGATAGAATTATACAGATCTTCAAAAAAGTCAGAGACAAGTAAAAAATTACATAAAAAGCGAGTTGAACAAAATAGTGTAAAAAATCATTTAATTTTAAATTTATTCTTTCGCAAACACCTCGTAATGTGTGACATTTTCTTCAAATTCCAGAAGATAATCTTGATCTTCTTCATAATATTTTGCCTTCTTGCAATCTTTTCGACCCCCCACATTTTGTGTAAACCCCAGACTGTGATGCAATGACAATGTTGTTGTCATCATCAAATGTAAAATCCATCTAAGTATCACAGAGAAGTAAA
>JALWEJ010000043.1 GCA_027014115.1 Desulfurellales bacterium | reverse complement strand
AGTAAGAAGAACTGCGTCTAATTTAAATTCATTTGAAAATTTTCTCCTTGGTTTCATAAAACCTGCCTCCTTTAGTTAGTTTAGCATATGCACTAACTTGGTGTATACAGGATTGTAGCAGGGTCAACTTACTTTTTATTAATTATATATAACTCATTTGTTAATCATATACCTGTCAATTTTTTAAATTGAACAGCAAAAGCCTACTATTTTCTTGACTTTTTCGGTATCTGATATATTCTCAATAGAGAAGGAGGTGGTGTTATGAATATCAATACATCTCTAAGCGGAATAAAAAATGCCTTTTTGAGGCAGGATGTAGCTGCAAATAATGTAGCCAATATGAATACAAAGGACTATCAGGCAAAGGGTGTTTTGAATATCGAGCAAAAAAGCGGCGGTGTTGAGGGTGTTGTTGCAAAAACAAATGCTCCGTCAAACCGCGACAACAACAATGTGGATCTTGTTCGAGAGATGGTCGGACAGATTAACAATGTCAATCAGGAAAAAGCCAATATTAACGTTTTGAGAAGCCAAAACGAGATGCTCGGCAGTATTATCGATATAAAAGCTTAAGAATTAGCTACTTTTCTTGTTTTTTCCAATCAACTAAAATATAATACCCTTAAAATTGTGTTTTTAAGGGGTGTATTATGCAAACAGACGATTCAATATTTAGAGAATACGATATAAGAGGTGTATGGAATAAAAATATAGATGCAAAATTCTGTTTTGCTTTGGGTATTGCTTTTGCAAGATACTTAAAAGAAAAATCAAAAAAAGAAAAACTAAAAATCAGCGTAGGTTATGATGCAAGGCTCTCCTCTAAAGAGGCGTTTGACAATCTTTCTAAGGGTTTTATCTCTCAAGGGATTGATGTTGTTGATTTGGGGCTTGTGCCCACGCCGGTCCAATATTTTTCGCTGTTTAGGCTGGATTTGGACGGTGGTGTTATGATAACAGCATCCCATAATCCTAAAGAATATAACGGGTTTAAATTAAGCGTAGGCAAAGAGACTATATACGGCGACGAGATTCAAAATGTTAAGAATATGATAAAGGGTGTGGATGAAGATGAAAATTACACCATAACTGGAAAAATAGAAAAATACGATATACTGAAAGACTACAAAGACTATTTTATTGAGCAGTTCGGATATTTGAAGGAATATAAGAATAAGCCAAATGTTGTTTTAGACGGAGGAAACGGAGCAGGTGGTTTTGTGGGTTTTGATATAATGAAGGAGCTTGGGTTTGATGTTGAGGGGCTTTTTATCGAGCCTGACGGTAATTTTCCAAATCATCACCCTGACCCTACGATTGAGTCAAATCTATCAAAACTAAAAGAGACGCTTGTTGAGGGCGGATATGATGTCGGTGTGGGTTATGACGGTGATGCAGACAGAATTGGTGTTGTTTTGAAGGATTCAAGAATGCTCTACGGCGATGAGCTGCTGCTTCTTTTTGCAGAACAGATAGTAAGAAACAAAAAACATGCTACAGTTATAAGTGAGGTGAAATGTTCAAAGGTGCTTTTTGACGGCGTAGAAAAGGCAGGCGGTGTGCCCATTATGTACAAAGCGGGACATTCTCTTATAAAAGCCAAAATGAAAGAAGAGAATGCACAGATAGCCGGTGAAATGAGCGGACATATATTTTTTGCAGATAGGTATTTTGGGTTTGATGATGCCATTTATGCATCAATACGACTGCTTGAGATAATGACAGTTGAAAAGTTGGATTTGGTTGAGTGGAAGAATGCTCTACCAAAAACATTCAACACCCCTGAGATTAGAATTGAGTGTCCGGATAATATAAAAGCTGATGTTGTTGAAAAACTGACAAGATATCTTGAAGAAAACAGAAATGAGTTTGAAATAACAGATATAAATACCATTGACGGAATAAGGTTTAACACAAAACACGGATGGGGGCTTGTAAGAGCAAGCAACACACAGCCGTCCCTTGTTTTGAGATTTGAGGCAGATACAGAAGAAAATCTTGATAAGTTAAAGGATAAAACAGAAAAGCTTGTTAAAAAAACAATAGGTGCAGTATCATGAAAATATTGATAACAGGTGGCGCCGGATATATAGGAAGCCATGTTGTAAAAGAGCTTTTAAAAAACTCAGACCATGAACTTGTCGTTTTGGATAATTTGTCAACCGGCTTTTTGGATACGATAAATAGGCTAAAAACCATCAGAGATTTTAAATTTGTCAATATGGATTTGAAAGATTGGAACAGGGTCAACGGTTTTTTTGAAGAAGAAAAGTTTAACGCTGTTATACATTTTGCAGCAAGCCTTATTGTGCCGGAAAGCGTTGAAAGACCGCTGAAATATTACTTAAACAACACGGCAAATGCCACAAACCTGGTGCGCTGCTGCATAGAGTATGGTGTGGATAGGTTTATTTTTTCATCAACGGCTGCTGTGTACGGTGAACCCGACATTAAAGATGCCCAAAACGGTATAGATGAAACATTTCTGGCAAACCCCATAAATCCATACGGGCAAAGCAAGCTGTTTATAGAAAATATTTTGAAGGATGTGGCTAATGCCTACGGATGCTTTAAATATACTGCACTGAGGTATTTTAATGTTGCAGGAGCCGATAAAAACGGGCTAATAGGGCAGAGCACAAAAAATGCGACCCACCTTATAAAAATAGCCGCACAAACCGCCATAGGCAAGCGCAAAAAGATGTATATTTTCGGTGATGATTATCCGACAAAAGACGGGACATGTATAAGGGATTATATTGATGTTGATGATTTGGCAATTGCGCACATCGAGGCTTTAAAATATTTGGAAAACTCCCAAAGCAGTGTGTTTAACTGCGGATATGCAAAAGGCTACAGCGTAAAAGAGGTTATAGATACAATGAAAAAGGTCAGCGGTGTTGACTTTGAGGTTGAAATAAAAGAAAGACGCAGAGGCGATCCTGCCGTTTTGGTGGTAGACAATAAAAAAATAAAAACCGTTATGAACTGGAAACCAAAATATGATAATCTTGATTTGATATGCAGGATGGCACTTGAGTGGGAGAAGAAAATAGACTGGCTGTAAATTTTGGAGGTATCTTTGGTGTTTGATTTGGATAATGTAAAAATTTGTGTTGTGGGTCTTGGTTATGTTGGTTTGCCTTTGGCTGTTGAATTTTCCAAAAAATACGATGTTATAGGTTTTGATGTTAAAAAAGATAGGGTTAGTGAACTCAAACAGGGTGTAGACAGAACACTTGAAGTTGAAAAAGAAGAGTTATTAAGTGTTGATATGGAATATACAAACTCTGTTGATGATATAAAAAGCGCAAATGTTTATATAGTGACTGTGCCTACACCGATAGATGATTACAAAAACCCAGATTTAAAACCACTTATGTCGGCAAGCAAGACAGTTGGTGCTGTTTTGAATATAGGCGATGTTGTTGTGTATGAATCAACGGTTTATCCTGGATGTACCGAAGAGGTTTGTATGCCGATTTTGGAGAAAGAGAGCGGCTTTAAATTTAATAAAGATTTTTTTGTCGGGTATTCACCCGAAAGAATAAATCCTGGCGATAAGGAACATAAGGTGAGTGCAATAAAAAAGGTTGTATCAGGCTCAACAGACGAGGTTGCAGATATGCTGAACAGCCTGTATGCTTCAATTATAAAAGTTGGAACACACAGAGCATCATCAATAAAGGTGGCTGAGGCTGCAAAGGTTATAGAAAACACACAGAGGGATATAAATATAGCTTTTGTTAATGAGCTTGCTT
Source organism: Desulfurellales bacterium (assembly GCA_027014115.1). Classification (GTDB taxonomy): domain Bacteria; phylum Campylobacterota_A; class Desulfurellia; order Desulfurellales; family Hippeaceae; genus JALWEJ01. The sequence goes on along the minus strand of JALWEJ010000043.1, from coordinate 8,868 downwards.
TGATATTTGACAAAATGGGTATAGATACACACGAGGTACTTGATGCTGCTGGTACAAAATGGAATTTTTTAAAGTTCAAGCCGGGACTTGTTGGCGGGCACTGCATAGGCGTTGACCCCTATTATCTAACCTACAAAGCAAAGCAGATAGGATATCATCCTGAAATTATTTTGGCAGGAAGAAGAACAAACGATAATATGGGTGTATTTGTCGCAAATCAGGTCGTCAAGCTTATGATAAAAAAAGGGCATACGATAAAAGGCAGTAGGGTCTTGGTTTTGGGTATTACATTTAAGGAAAACTGTCCTGACATAAGAAACAGCAGAGTTATAGATGTCATCAGAGAGTTTCAAGAATTCGGTATAAATTTTGATGTGCATGACCCTTGGGCAGATCCGGAAGAAGTTAAGTTAGAATACAATATTGATTTGTTGCAAATTACCAATAACGAATTACCAATAACGAATTATAATGGGATAGTTTTGGCAGTTGCCCATGATGAGTTTAGAGAATTGGAAGAAAAATTAACTAATTTGCGCAAAACCCCATCTGCTCGTTCACAGGTAATTTATGATATTAAAGGGTTTTTTGATAGAAAGCTCATAGACGGGCGTTTGTAGTTTTTGATTGATTTTGTGAGAAATGTATATATTCTTGCGTTCAATGTTTGAGTGTTTGTGGGGTGGTATTTTTGAGGTATGATTAGACAATAATAAAACTTTTGAATAAAATACACAAAAACCCGGAATTTTGTTTGAGATAATGGCAAAGATTACAAGTTTGGATTATAGATTTTGAATTTTAGATTATGAACTATGGATTGAAAGTATGAAAAAAGAGAATTTAATTAAAGAAAAGAGCTATAAATTTGTGTTAGATATAATAAAGCTCTACAAATTCTTAACCTCAAAAAATGAGTATGTTTTATCAAAACAGATACTAAGAAGTGGAACTAGTATAGGTGCTAATATCGAAGAATCGCAAGCTGCGCAGTCTAAGAAAGATTTTATTTCAAAATTAAGCATTGCCAACAAAGAGGCAAGAGAAACTGTATTGGTTAAGATTGCTAAACGATTCTAACTATATTGAAAGTTATGCAAACAAAGACGCATTATTCAACGAGATAAACTCAATTATAAATATTTTGACAAAGATCATAAAAACACTTATAGGGAGTCAGAATGTCTAACAATTCAAAATCATCTTTATGCAACAACCCAAAACCCAACACTTATCACTCATTGCTTATTTGCCCATTATTTCGATAAATTGTATTTGACAAATACAAAATATACGATAAAATGCATTTATGAGTATTATTCGTGATGTAACAATTGAAGCTAAAGACTATCTTGCTGATGATAGAATTCTTATTTTTGTCGGAGCCAGACAAGCTGGAAAAACAACTATTTTAAAACAGCTGAAAAAATTCTTAGAAGAAAAAGAAAATCTTGTTTATTTTCTAAATCTTGAAGATCCGGAATGGCTCGGCTTATTGAATGAATCTCCCAAGAATTTGTTTAAAATCTTTCCGATTGATCTTAGCCAAAAGACCTTCGTAATCACTGATGAAATTCAATATTTAAATAATCCAAGCAATTTTCTCAAATATTTTTGGGATGAATATAAAAATAAAATCAAGATTATTGTTTCTGGTTCATCTGCTTTTTATATTGACAAAAAATTTAAAGACTCTTTGGTTGGACGAAAGAAAATATTTTATGTTAGAACACTCTCTTTTAGAGAATTCTTAAGATTTAAAAATGAAGAAGCATTAAGCAGAAAAGATTTCACAGCAATAAGTTTATTTGAACGCGATAAAATAACTGCCTATTTTTATGAATATATGATATACGGGGGCTATCCAAGAGTGGTTTTATCTTCGATTCAAGAAAAAAAAGAGATTTTAAGAGACATTGCCTACTCGTATATTAAAAAGGATATCCATGAAGCTAACATCAGACAGGATGAAATTTTTTATCTTCTACTCAAACTCTTAGCCTCTCAAATAGGAAATTTAGTGAACGCTTTGGAATTGGCTAATACCCTTAATGTCTCAAAAACCTCAATTGACAACTATCTTTATGTACTGCAAAAATCATTTCATTTGAGTTTAATTAAACCGTTTTTTAGGAATATTCGAAAAGAGCTGACTAAAATGCCCAAAGCCTATTTTTTAGATTTAGGGCTGAGAAATTTCTTGACGGGAAATCTTGAAGGTTTTGAGAATAGGGCAGATAAAGGACAATTATTAGAAAATGTTGTTTTTAGAGAATTAATTGAAAAATACCCGATTGATGAGATAAGATTTTGGCGAACAGTAACAAAAAATGAAGTTGATTTTGTGATTAAAGATGATACTGCATATGAAGTCAAAGTAAACCCTAAGCTATTCAGAAAATCTCGCTATAAAACATTTTTTAAGAATTACCCTCAGATTAAATTATCTTTGATATCGCTTAATACTGAGTGTGGGGCGATTGATAACTACAAAGTTCTTAGACCTTGGGAAATATAAATCAAAAGTTTGTTTTGCGATGGAAATACTTCAAAGGATTGTCTGAAGCTATATTAAAAAAGAGCGATTTGATAAACTTCTTGTCTACTTTACCGCATATCCTTAATCAGGCTTGAATAACCCAGATGAATTTCTTAAAAAACTATGATTCAGCCAGCCAACATCCACATTCTATAATTCATAATCCAAAATCATCTTCACTCCCAACACCTACAACATAACATCCTTTTCTCTTGACTTTTCTCGCTTTTATTTCTATGCTTGCGTTCAATGTTTGAGCATTTGAGGGGTGATGTATTTTGAAGTATGATGAGACAACAATAAAGCTTTTGAATAAAATACACAAAAACTCAGAGTTATCTCAAAGGGATATAGCTAAACAGCTTGGAATATCAATAGGTAAAACAAATTATGTAATCAAAGCTTTGATTGAAAAAGGTCTATTAAAAACGGAAAATTTTTTAAACTCAAAAAACAAATGGGCATACAGATATATATTGACACCGGAAGGCATAAAGGAGAAAGCAAGAATAACAAAAGAATTTGTGAAAATAAAGATGGAAGAATATGAGAATTTGTTAAACGATGTAAATGATTAATTTGGAAAAGAGGTTTTTATGAGTACGAAAATTATTGATGAAACCGCTGTGATAGGAAAAAACACAAATATCGGGCATTTTTGTGTAGCAAGCAAGAATGTAAAAATAGGCGAAGGTTGTGTAATTGGTAATAATGTAATAATTCATGAAGATACAGTGATTGGTGATAATGTCAGAATAGATGATAATACTGTAATCGGCAAAATTCCTATGAAAGCTGCAAATAGTGCCGTAACAAAAGATCAGAAACTACCCCCTGCTAAAATTGGGAGTGATTGTATAATAGGAACAAGCGTTGTAATTTATAGAGGCTGTAATATAGGACAAAAAGTGCTTGTTGCCGATTTATCAACAGTTAGAGAAAATGTTGAGATAGGTGATTTTACAATTGTCGGTCGTGGTGTTGCTGTAGAAAACTTCTGCAAAATCGGCAGAAAATGCAAGCTCGAAACCAATGTTTATGTTACAGCTTATTCGGAAGTTGGTGACTACTGTTTTCTTGCTCCAGGGGTTCTTACCTCCAATGATAATTATATGGGCAGAACTGAAAAAAGATTTAAGGAATATGGTGGTGTAACCATTAAAAAAGGTGGGAGAGTTGGTGTTGGTGCTGTGATTTTGCCCAATAAAACAGTTGAAGAAGATACAGTTGTTGCAGCCGGCAGTCTTTTAACAAAGAATGCAGAACCGAGAAAAATATATGCCGGCGTGCCTGCAAAATATTTTAGGGATGTGCCGGAAGAAGAACTGCTTGAGAATAACTTGTGAAGTGTTAAATGTAAGGTGTAAGGTGTGGAAAGTATAAAGTGTGAAATGTGTAAGATGTAAAATGAGAAATGTAAATATGGTAGGTGAAACAAAATGGGGAATAAAGAGATTGCAATGGGTCTTAGAAATGTAGCGCATAAGAATTTAGATATATGGAAGTTGGGAGTTAAATTGTGCGCTGAAATATATTCTGTTACAAAGAATCTTCCAGAGGAAGAAAAATACGGTTTGACTTCTCAACTTAGAAGAGCAGCAATATCAGTTCCTACAAATACAACAGAAGGTTCTGGCAGAAACACTGAAAGTGAGTTCTTGAATTTTTTACACATAGCAAGAAGTTCTTTATCTGAATTGGACACATTGCTTATTTTATCTTTAGAATTAGGTTTTCTTAAAAAGGAGCAATTATCTTCAATTAACGAACTGATTTTCGAGATTTACAATAAATTAAATGCATTAATAAATAAAATAAGAAACAAACATGAATAATTTTCAAACACCCCTCATTACATTTAACACTTTACATCTAACATTTAACAACAAGAACAAGGAGGTTTCATGAAAAACTTTGTCCTAATCGGTGCAGCGGGATATATTGCGCCAAGACATATGAAAGCAATTAGAGATACAAATAGCAACCTAATTGCTGCAGTTGATTCAAATGACAGTGTAGGCATTATTGATTCGTATTTTCCGGATGCAAGCTTTTTTGTGGAGTTTGAGAGATTTGACAGGCATGTGGATAAGCTTAAAAGAAAGGGCACAAAGATTGATTATGCTTCAATCTGTTCACCAAACTACCTGCACGATGCACACATAAGATGGGCTCTAAGAAGCGGTATAAATGCCATATGTGAAAAGCCTCTTGTTTTAAACCCTTGGAATTTGGATGCCCTGCAGGAAATTGAAGAGGAAACAGGCAAAAAGATTTATAATATTCTTCAGCTTAGAACCCACCCGAAGATAATTGAATTAAAAAAGAAAATAGAAAAAGAAATTAAAGAAAACCCAAATAAAAAATATGATATTGAATTAACATACATTACCTCAAGGGGTAAATGGTATTTTATTTCCTGGAAAGGTGACATGGAAAAATCAGGAGGCGTTGCAACAAATATAGGTGTTCATTTTTTTGATATGCTTATGTGGATATTCGGCAGCGTAAAACACCAAGAGGTTCATTATTCGGAACCACTAAAAAAGATGACTGGATATATCGAGCTTGAGAATGCAAATGTCAAATGGTTTTTGTCTGTTGACTCAAACGATTTGCCTAAACAGGCAAAAGATACTAACCAAAGAACGTACAGGTCTATAACATACGACGGTAATGAAATAGAATTTTCAGGCGGTTTTACAGATTTACATACGGTGGTTTATAAAGATATATTGAGTGGTGGCGGTTTTGGCGTAAATGATGCGAGGACTTCTATTGAACTTGTTTATAGAATTAGGAACTTTAAACCGATTGGATTTACCGATAGGGCACACCCATTGGCTGAGGAGAAGTTAAATAGATGAGAAATAAGGTTATACGGTAACCGATAAGCAGTGTGCTGTAAAATGAAAAAAATCTTGTCACTTATAAAGCAAGGCGAAAAGCAAACAGTAGAGTTTAAAAAATCATTCCAGAAAGAAGTTATAGAAACTGTTGTTGCATTTGCAAATACAAAAGGCGGTAAGATTTTAATAGGAGTCAAAAATGACGGAAAGGTGGTTGGAGTAGATATAAAAGCTGAAACACTAAAAAATTGGATAAATCAGATAAAGAATAATACCCAACCACAAATAATAGTTGATATGGAACCTATCATCATAGAAGACAAAACTGTTGTTGTAGTTCATGTACAAGAGTATCCTGTAAAGCCGATAGCCTATAAAAACAGATACTACAAAAGAGTGCAAAACTCAAACCATCTGATGGACTTAATAGAAATTACAAACATGAATCTACAATCCCTGCAGCTTTCATGGGATTCATATCCGGCAAATGATGTTAATTTAAATGACTTAGATAATGAAAAGATAGAAAAATTTTTCCAAAGAGTAGATGCAAAAGGCCGCTTTAAGCTAAGTGGAACAACAAAAGAGAAACTTCAAAAACTAAACCTCATCAAAGAGACAACAGTTTCAAATGCAGCCACACTGCTTTTTGCTAAAGAGCTAACGACTTACACTATACATATAGGAAGATTCAAAACCTCTTCTATGATTATTGATGATAAGGTGATCAAAACAACACTTTTTGAAGCAGTAGAAGAAAGTATGAAATTTATCATTTCACATCTCAAAGTTGCTTTTGAATTTACAGGAAATGTTGAAAGAACAGAGATATTTGAATACCCCATAAATGCCATAAGAGAGCTGCTTTTAAATGCAGTTGTGCATAGGGACTATACAAGTCCTATAGATATACAAATCAAAATTTTTGACAACAGCATCACTATATTTAATCCGGGAAAGCTCTATGGTGACCTTACAGTAGAAGATCTTCATACTGATGAGTATCAATCAAGAGCAAGAAACAGACTTATCGTAGAAGCTTTTTATCTAACCGGATATATAGAAAAATATGGCAGTGGTTACATCAGAGTAAGAGAAGAGATAAAAGAGTATCCCACAATGGTGTTTGAGTACAAAGAAAGTGGTGACGGATATCTTGTAAAACTCAGCTACACAGAACAAAAGACTACCCAAAAGACTACCCAAAAGACTACAAGAGAGCAGATACTGGAGCTTTTAAAAGAGAATAAAAAGTTAACGAGAGATGATTTGGCAAAAGCCATAGGCGTATCATCAAATGCTGTAAAACAGCATTTATCCAAACTTCAAAATGATAAACTTCTAAAAAGAGTTGGTGGTAGAAAAGATGGGTATTGGGAGGTTTTAGGTGATGAATAGATTTGGGACAAAATCTGAATTCACGAGGAATGTCTTAACTCTCATGACAGGAACTACCATAGCCCAAGCTATACCAATTGCTATTAGTCCTATTCTTACAAGACTGTATACCCCGGAAGATTTTGGGGTATTTGCTTTATATATGAGCGTAGCTTCTATACTCTCAGTGGTTGCAACAGGGCGATATGAATTGGCAATAATGCTTCCAAAAAAAGATGAAGATGCTATAAATATAGTTGCAATCTCTATACTTATATCTTTTTTGGTAAGCTTTATAGCACTTTTAATTATCTTTTTTTTTAACGCTCAAATTACAACACTGCTTGGAAACTCTAAAATATCCTCTTGGCTCTATTTTATACCTATTACTATTGTATTGACAGGTATTTATCAGAGTTTTAACTATTGGTCTAATCGTAAAAAGCAATATAAACGCTTGGCTACAAGTAGAGTTATTCAGAGTGGAACTAGGGCAACGACTAATCTTGGTATGGGCTTTGGTGGTTTTGGAAGTAGTGGGCTGATTTTAAGTAGTATTTTAGGGCAGGGGGTGGCTACTGCTATACTCGGTAGAATGGTGTGGCAAGAGGATAAGCGTAGATTGGAAGAGGTTAAAAGATTAAAAATATTTGCTTTGAGTAGGCGATATATTAAGTTTCCTAAATTTGATTTGACATCTGCTATTATTTACTCTATTTATACCAATATGGCAGTAATGTTTTTTACAAAGTTTTTTGAATCTTCAGTTTCTGGCTTCTATTTCTTTGCAAATAGAATTATTAAATTGCCATTTAGCTTTTTTATATCAGCTTTTTCAGATGTTTTTTATCAAAAATTATCTAGAACTACAGATTATATAAAAATAGCTCAAGAGTTAAATAGCTTTTCGGTTAAAATATTTAAAATAACTTTTATTCCTTTTATGTTTATTGTCTATAGCTCATTTTATTATGTAGAGCCTATTTTTGGTAAAGAGTGGAGTGAGTTATATATCTATATATCTATATTTTCCATGCCAATCTATATAGGGTTACTTTTAGCACCTTATGGACATGTTTTAAAGATTATAAACAGACAAGAGGTATCTATGTATCTTCATCTATTGAGATTATTGGTGTTAGGAGTCTTTTTTATCTCATATTTTTATGTGGATTATACTCTTCTTTGGTTTTTGTTTATTTATGCAGTAATAGATACAATATTACATCTGTTTTTAGGATTTTTTGTAGATAATATTATTGATAATAAAGAAAAAATTACTATGAATTTATATAAAGTTTTTTTATTTATCTCTTTAGCTTTTATAAATTTAAAAATTATTATATAGGAAAAATAATGAGCATTATTCTAACTGAAGATAAAAAAAAATGGTTTACTAAAATTAGACAAAGTAAAAATCTTTTTAATAAAGATGAATTAGTAAAATATTTTTGTAAGGATAAAGAGGTACTAGATATAGGCTGTGTTGGGCAGGATATAGATTATAGTAATCCAAATTGGATTTACAATCAAGTAAAAGAGGTTGCTAGTTCTATTGTTGGTGTTGATATTAATAGAGACGGTATAAAACAAATTAATGATATGGGCTATGAAGTATATCATTATGAAGATATGAAGAGAGGCAAGAAGTTTGATATTTTATTAATGTTAGATGTTATAGAGCATGTAAACAATCCTGTAGAATTTTTAAATGACTATCAAGAGTTTTTAAAAGAGGATGGTAAAATTATAATTACTACTCCTAATTCCAATAGAGCTATAAATTTTGTAAATATTTTTTTTAGAAATGATTACTCCTTAAATTATGAACATACATTTTGGTTTTGTCCTAAAACTTTTTTAGAAGTTATAAGTAGAACAGAAGGTTTGCAAGCTTGTAAATTTTATTGGTTGAATGATTATAATAAAAAACAAAAATTGGATTGGAAAGGAAAAATAATTTACTTTTTTGAGAAAAATTTACTAAAAAAGAGTAGTAATTTTTCTCCAAATTTTATGTTTGTATTGGAATTAAAAAAATGATACTGGTTTTAACTCCCTACTCATTTAATCCTCTACATCCAAGATTAGAATATATAGAAA
>JALWEJ010000042.1 GCA_027014115.1 Desulfurellales bacterium | reverse complement strand
CTATTGTCTATTTTTGTTTCAATTGTAATATCTGAGCTCTCCTCTTCGCTTTTTAAAAGCCTTACAACGTAAGAAAAACCCTCTTCTGCTATTAAATTAAACAGGATGAGCTTATCCTTTTCAAATCCACAGAGATTGGCAGATTCTGATATGAAAGACTGCACCAGCCTTAATGCTATTAAATCAGGAGGCGTCTTCAGACTAAAAAATATCATTACAATCCTTCTTTATATGTTAAATAATAGTTTAATATTTTATCGCCCATAAATCAAACACTTAAATACTTTTAGATTAACCTGCTTACAAGTTATCAAAATTTGCAATAGAAGCTATTTTTTGGCAAAATAGTATAAATTTTTCATTAAGGAGTGTGACTTATGCCCTACTTAGTGCTTTTAAGACATGGTCAATCGATATGGAATAAAAAAAATCTCTTTACCGGGTGGGTAGATGTGCCGTTAAGCGAAAAAGGTATAGAAGAGGCTCTAACTGCCGGCGAAAAGATGAAGGATTTCTGTTTCGATGAAACATATACATCACTTTTAATTCGTTCAATTCAGACAGCAATGATTTCAATGAGCAAAACAAACTGCGATAAGATGCCTATTATTCAGCATGACTGTGGAAAGATGAAGGATTGGGCAGCAATCAACAATAACTTTGAGATTATTCCAGTCTACAGAATAGAAGAGCTAAACGAAAGATACTACGGCAAACTCCAGGGAAAAAACAAAAAAGAAACAGCCGAAGAGTTTGGTGAAGAACAGGTTCATATCTGGAGGAGAAGTTATGCCACACAACCGCCCGAAGGTGAATCATTAAAAGATAACTACGAAAGAACCATACCATTCTTCAAAAGCACAATTTTAAAAAAACTCAATGAAAATAAAAACATACTTATAAGTGCCCACGGAAATAGTTTAAGAGCAATAGTCAAACATATAGAAAACATATCCGATGAGGATATACCAAACTTTGAAATACCGACAGGTGTTCCCATTGTTTATGATTTTGAAAACGGCGGCTTTAAAAACAAAAGGGTTTTGTAATGAGCAGCAGTGTTGATGAATTTAAGAAAATAGCTTCTCTTAACAATATAAAGACAAAAGAATTAAAGGAGGTTGAGCATGAATTAAAAGAAATTGGCTACAATTTCGAAAACTATTTTTCAAACAAAGGCATATCTATCGTAAAAGCTCTGAGTGCAAACAAAAAAGAGGCAAACGCCATAATTGACGTATCGGACAACAAAAAGCTGTCATCCGTTTTAGATACGGAAAAACTGATAATTTTGATTGATAAAAAAAGAATCTTTGATGATATGTATACAGCATACAGCCAAGCAAAAAAAGAGTCAAACTCGGAATATATGATTTTCATCTCACAAGAAAGCAAGACAGCCGATATAGAAAAACAACTTATAAGCGGTGTTCAAGGTGCTAAACAGGTGGAGTTTGTGTTGTATGAATGATTTTAGAACAATATATGCATTCAGATTAACCAATAATGAGCTAAAAGATATAGAAAACCCTGATTTGGTTGAAGAAAACGAACTCTTGGAAATTGACAAACAAAAAAAGCTCGCAAAAAGAAATGTTGAAATGTTTCTCAACAATAAACCTTTCTTAAACATGCTTCTTTGGGGTGAAAGAGGCTGCGGCAAATCATCGCTTATAAAAATGCTGCTACATTCCTACAAAGACAAAAAACTGCGGGTCGTTGAACTAAGACAAAACAACCCCGAGGATATATTGTCGCTTTATGAAATATTAAGAAAAGCAGATGAATATAAGTTTTTACTTCTCTTTGACGATATTTCATTTGATAAACAGGATGCGGGCTACAGAAGTTTTAAATCATCATTAGAGGGCAGTATTGAAGAGGTACCGCAGAATATAATGTTTGCTGCAACATCCAACAAACGACACCTCATAAAAGACGAAATTTCACAGACCGACAGCATCTATGCGCCGGATGAAATAAATGAACAGATGTCTCTATACGGCAGATTTGGACTTGTTTTGGGATTTTACTCATTATCAAAAAATGGGTATCTCAATATTGTAAAACATTATATGGCAAAATATGGTATAGACATATACAATAAATTAGAAACAGACGCCGAAGTTTATGCCATGTCAAGAGGTGGAAGGAGTGGACGCATTGCAAAGCAGTTTGCTGTATATAAATTAATAACAGGCGGTGATTGATGAATATTCTTGTAATCGACCCAGGCTCAACAAGTACAAAAATCGGTGTATACACAGGCAGTGAATACAAAAAAAGCACGATAGATCACAACAGAAACATTATCGACTCATTTGACAGCATCATTGCTCAAAAGGACTTCAGAAAACAGATTGTTAACGATTTTTTGGATAAAAACGGTTTTGCACAGTTAGAATTTGATGCAGTAATAGGAAGAGGCGGCTTAATAAAACCTATTGAAAGCGGTGTATATGAGGTTAATGAACGTATGATTGAGGATTTAACCAAAGGATTTAACGGACATCATGCATCAAATCTCGGCGGTATATTGGCGCATGAATTTAAAATCATACTCTCATCTAAACATGCATTTATTGCAGACCCTGTTGTTGTAGACGAGATGGATAAAGTTGCAAAACTCTCAGGCTTTGCTGATATAGAAAGAAAAAGCATATTCCACACTTTAAATCAAAAATCGGCAGCGAGAAAAGCAGCTAAAGAATTGAATAAAAATTACAGCGACATAAACCTTATTGTTGCACATATGGGCGGTGGAATCTCCATTGGTGCACACAAAAAAGGCAGGGTTGTCGATGTGAACAACGCACTCGACGGAGATGGTCCTTTTGCAGTAGAAAGAAGCGGTTCTCTTCCTGTGGGTGATTTGGTAAGACTTATAAAAAACAAACAATACACACCTGATGAACTTCTTGCAGTATTCAGTAAAAAAGGCGGAGTATATTCATATCTTAAAACAACCGATATGATAGATGTGGAAAACAAAATAAAAAATGGTGATAGCTACGCAAAGCTTGTTGTTGATGCCTTAATTTATCAAATATCCAAAGAAATAGGCTCACTTGCTGCAGCTCTTGATGGTAATGTAGATGCTGTAGTCTTAACGGGGGGGTTGGCAAAAAGCAAACTAATCACAGAACAGATATCAAATAAGGTTAACTTTATAGCTCAAATCTTTATACTTGGTGGAGAGTTTGAGATTGAAACACTAACAAACCTTGCCGAAATGGCACTGCAGGGCAAAGAACCCATTAAAACATATCAATAAGAGGGAAAAACTATGGATATAAACAAAAACATACTATCGGTAATGAAAGAAAAAAACATGGATACAGAAACGCTGTCTAAATTAACCAAGTTAAATAAAAACACCATCAACGATATTTTGGATGGCAAAATAGAGCCGCTTGCATCAGATATGCTGAAAATTGCTAACGCCCTATCAACAGATATAGCAAAACTTCTCTATCAAAAACAGTTTGAAGAAAAAAAAGCCATAAAAACAAGCAAGAATGAAAGAGTGCGGGTTAAACGCAGAGACAACTTCAAATACGAAAGCTTAGCTCCGTATTATACAGGAAAACACATAGAACCGTTTGCACTTGAGGTTTATAAAACAGACTCGCCGGATTTAAGTCAACACGAAGGCGAAGAATTTCACTATGTTTTAAACGGCAAAATAAAAATAGTTGTAAACGGAGAAGAATTTATTTTGGAAAACGGTGATTCTATGTATTTTGATTCATCTCTGCCTCACTCAGTAACATCACTTACAGATAAATCAAGGGTTATAGCAGCCATATACAACCCTGGCTCTATGATACACTCCACAAAAAGCAGGAAGATGAGGGATTTGATACAGGCAGCAAAATTATTGGATAAAAAAAATATTGTTTTAATTTCGCCCGATGACACATCTTTGGGCGCAGCCAATAAAGCTATTGAAGAAAACATCGTTACAAATGTATATCTTGTAGGTTCAAAAGAAAAGATAGATTTAATGTGCAAAAATACACTTATACATAAAAACAGATACGTATTTGAATACGTTGAAAATATGGATGATAACTACGAAATGGAGTGCGCAAAAAAAGGTGTGGAAATTATAAGAAAAAAGAAAGCCCAGATGATTATGAAAGGGAAAATTAATACAGCAAACTTCATAAAGGCAATTCTTGACAAAAAAGATGGTATATCCACAAAAAGAAGACTTTCTTTGGTCAGCATATTTGAGCTTCCCAATCTAAATCGTCTGATATTTTTAACAGATGCAGGAATAAATCCAGAACTCTTTCCCGGAGATGATATAAATGCAAGTATAGATATAATCAAAAATGCAATAGATGTTGCAAAAAGTCTTGGAGTTGCAAAGCCACGTGTTGCCCTCCTTGATGCAAACGAGATGCCATCAAATAAGATTCCTACAACCATATACGAAAAAGAAATATCGCAAATGGATTGGAAAGATGCTTCTGTGTACGGGCCGTTATCTTATGACTTGGCGCTGTATGAAGATGCTGTAAAAAAGAAGGGGATAAAAAACAATCCTGTTGCAGGAAAAGCCGATATTCTGGTTGTGCCCCACATAGAAGGCGGTAATTTTTTGTATAAAGCTTGGGTTATGACTATGGGAGCTGAGGTTGCAAATATTGTCTTGGGTGCAAAAGCCCCTATTATTCTGACATCAAGAAGCGACAGCGACCTAACAAAATTTTTAACAATATGTTCAAGCGCTATATATAGTGATTATATTGAATCAAAATAAAAAGAGGGGCAAACCCCCCCCTTTTTTTTTGACTTGTTTACTGTTTATTTGAAATTGACGATTGGTAGGACATTGCTTGTCCGAATTTAACAATACCTCTTGCCGTTGTATGTTTTTGATATTCTGTCTGAGTATCTCCATCTTGAATACTTGCTACCATACCTGTAGATATGGAACCTATAAGACCGCCACTTATAGACTGCTGAACTTTTGGTTTGCCAGAACCTCCGGAAACAGATGCCGATGTAGAAAGATTTAAGGTTGTAGCACCGGTTGCGCTTACTTTACTTCCCATACTTGTAAAACCATAACCGGGTTTTACGGAAAAAGATTTTGGCATCAATCCGCTTCCAAATAATGTTGGTGTCGGACTTGCAACACCTCCACCGGAATAAGAAAGAGGCAAACCTTGCGTAGTTAGGGGCATAAGCCTTGATGAGTATGCAGAAATCGGCACATCACAGTTATCAACATCGTTACATTCACCTCTGCTTTTTGAGCCGATAAGCTCTTGAGCTTCTTTTGAAAACGGGTCTATAAATCTATTGAATGTCTTTATTTTACCACTTCCCGGAACAACATAAACTGTTCCTGTATCGCTTACATCAGAACTAACATTGTCAATCACAAGCGAATCTGCAAATGCAGTGGATGATACAGCTACAGCAAGCCCCAAGCTCAAACCCATTATGCCAATCTTCTTAACTGCTTTTTTCATAAAAAACACCTCCTTGCAGATGAAGATGTTACATTATTCATACTATTTGTCAACACCCTAAGGCTCCACACCCACTCTTAAACCACCCCAATGTTTGCCCTCAATATAGACAGGTACAGATACATCATACATAGCATTTCCAGTATCTCTCATATATGTCTGCACAAGTAAAGGCTCTGTGTTTTGACCTGCCGCTAATCCTGTTTTATCATTAAACATTCTCATAGACCTGTTGCCCACCAAATCCTTTTCATAATCGCCTGTCAAAGGTTTGTCATATATAGAGTTATGGGCAGCAATATAACCGTTGTTATCTGTTAATAGGAAAAATTTAAACTTTGGATTTTTTCCGAGATATTTATCCTCAATAGGCTGAATATATTTTTTTACAAAATCTGTAAATCGCGTCTTATATTTTTGGGGATCAGTATTAGGAACGGGAACATAATTTCTATCCCAAATATCGGATGAAGAAATCTCTCCCCTCTTTATGGCATCTTCTATTACCTTTTCAACCTCTTCTTTGGCTTCCCTCAAAATTTTATAAATATCCTCCATAGGGTGCTTGATTCTTAATTTCTGCAGAATAACAAAAGACTGATTTGCAACCTCGTCCAGATCGACACTTGAAGATGCAACATCATTCAATCTCTGTACAACGGCTTTTGTAGATTCAACAACATGATCAACTGTTTGAGTAACCTCTTCAATGGATGCAGACTGCTCTTCCACTGCTGCTGTTATGCTGTTCAGCATCTGAGAGGCTTTTTCTATTTCATTTGCAACATTACCGAAATTATCCCTAATGACAATTGCTCCCTCTCCGCTTTTTTGTATTCTTTCTGCAATTGTTATGTTTTGAGATATAAGATTGCTTGCGTTTTTACTTACATTATTTATCATCTCACCGATTTCTGCTGCATTTGCCTGTGTCTTTTCTGCAAGCTTTCTAACCTCATCTGCAACAACAGCAAAGCCGCGTCCAGCTTCTCCGGCTCTTGCTGCCTCTATTGCTGCATTTAGAGCAAGTAGATTTGTTTGGTCTGCTATATCGTTTATAACAGAAACTATACCTGAGATGCTTTGTATATTTACATCAAGCTCGTCAATAAGCTGTTTTCCATCTTTCATCATTTTGACATTGGCTTCTATATTCTTTTCAACGCCGTCTATAACTTCCATAGCATTTCTGCTTGCCTCTTCCACTTCGCTCATAAAATTACTAAACTCTTCAACACTGCTTGATATGTCGGTTATAGCTTTTGCAGAATCGTTCATCGTTGCATTTACAGCATCAAAACTTTCCATATTTTCGTTAATCTCTTTTATGGCTTTGCTTAACTCAAAATTAAATTTTGCATTAAAAACACTGGCTTTGCCTGCTGCCGTTATGAGATTGCCTATTGTTGTATTCATAAACTCTTTAAAGTTTTGTATAAATGTTCCTACAAACGGAATCCCCGGCGTCTTAATTTCTTTTAACAGGTCAATACGCTCACCTGATAGAACCTCTTTAAATTCTTTGTTAACTTTATCTACATTGCTTATTAAAACCTTGTAATAATACAGAAAATTTACAATAACAAAGATAAAAGACAAAGCAATATAAACATACAAAGGCCTATCCATATACATATAACTTGCAAGACCCGCTATAAAATACAAGAAAAAACTTACAGACGTAAATATTAATAGCTTAAATAACATACCCCCCCCTAATGTTTGTTTAAATTTTATAACATTTGTACTTTTTTGTAAAGCTTTTTCCTAACTAATTTTCAAGATTTATTAACTGATAATTAATATTATTAAAAATTATATCATAACCTGTTTTGCAAGTATGTAGACATTGCAGCTTATTGTCAATATAATGTTTTTAAAGAAAGGGGCTTTTGTGATTGACTGGTTTTTAAAGAAATCATTTAAATTTAAGATATTATTTACATATATTTCAGGATTGCTGTTTATAAGTTTTATAGGATACGGTTATTTTGCATACTCACAGATATCCTACTTCAACAAAGAGATGAAAAACATAAGGAACAATATATATACACAAAATAAAGAGATGATTAAAACAGCCGTTAATGTTGCCGAAAACACAATCAATATAGCTCAATATCTCACTATCAAGGGTATTGTAACAGAAAAAAAAGCTAAACAAATTGCTGTATACGAACTAAACTCAATTAAATACGGAAAATCGGGTTATGTATGGTGTGTAACAGATAACGGCACATTAATGGTAGACCCACCAAGAGAAGATTTGGTTGGAAAAAATGTTTTGAATATAAAAGATAAAAACGGTTTTTATTTCTTTAAATATGCTCTGGATATGTTAAAGATTAAAAACAGCGATTTTATAGAGTATTACTGGGCATACCCGGGTATAAAAAGCAATGATGAATTTAAGAAAATAACCTACATAAAAAAGATTAATGCATGGAACTGGATTGTCGGAAGCGGTATATATATAAAAGATATTGAAGAGCAGATTAATTCTATTCAGAAAGAGAAATTAAGCGAACTAAAAAAGGACTTGATTATAAGCATAATGCCCGGCGTTATTTCTTCACTTATAGTTCTTTTGGCTCTTTACATCATAATTAGCAAGATAATGCATTCAATTGAACGAGTTTCCGATATATCGGATAGATTGGCAAGGGGTGATGTGGATATAAGCATGAAGCTTCCGAAAATGACATCAGATGGACCTATATCAAAACTGATAGAAAACACGAACAAATATATAGAAAACACATATAACTTTATACAATTTAAAGAGAAAACAGAAATATGCTCAACAGAATATGATATACTTGAACATATCAAGGATTTTATCCAAAATGATTTGAGTATAGAAAACTTTGCCATATATACATATTCGGGAAATACCTATAAAGAATATTACAAGAATGGAGATATCAAATGTCTATCAATAGACAAATGTCTAATAATCTCAAAAAAAGATATATATGAAACATGTTTGGACAAAAACAGACGCTTCACATGTATACCGATTGTATCAAATGACGAAGTACTTGCCATTGTTCAAATAGCATTCGAAAAAGATAGTGATGTAGCAAAAAAAATTAATATGATAAAAAACTACATACAAAGCACGGCAAGTTCTATAAAAATCAGAAGATTAAACGAAAAACTAAAAAAAATGTCATTAAAAGATCAGCTAACAGGCTTATACAATAGGCGTTTTTTAAGCGATTTTTTCACAACATACAAATCAACAATAAAAAGACATAATATACAAACAGCTATTGCTATGGCAGATATAGACGATTTCAAACTTGTAAACGATACATTCGGACACCAAACGGGTGATGAAATTATAAAACATATTGCTATAGCTGCAAAAGTAATCTTTAAAAGAAATTCCGATTTGATAATAAGA
This sequence comes from Desulfurellales bacterium, assembly GCA_027014115.1. GTDB lineage: Bacteria > Campylobacterota_A > Desulfurellia > Desulfurellales > Hippeaceae > JALWEJ01. The sequence goes on along the minus strand of JALWEJ010000042.1, from coordinate 128,818 downwards.
TACGGCGGCGAAGAATTTCTCATAATACTACCAGATACAAACGAAGAGAACGCCTACAAAATGTTTTTAGACTTTAAAGAGATGGTCGAAACTCTGGATATTCAAGGCATCAAAAAAACCATCAGCATAGGATGGTGTATAACACCCGAAGATACGTATGATTTACAAGAAGCAATAGCTTTTGCCGATTTGGCTCTGTATAAAGCAAAAGGGTTAGGAAAAAACAGGGTCGTTAAATTTGACAAAACTATTTTAAACGAATCTTTCAAAATCAACATCAACGATAACGAAGGAGGTAAAAATGAATAGAAAAATAGCCCTTATTACCGGTGCATCAAGCGGAATAGGAAAAGCATGTGTTGAGGAATTTGCAAAAAACGGAATAAATGTAATAGCAGCAGCAAGAAGATTGGAGAAAATTACAGAATTAAAAGATTACATTGAAGAAAAATACAACACAAAGGTTTTACCTATGCAGCTTAACGTAACAAATAGAAATCTTGTTGATGATTATCTAAACCATCTTCCTAAAAATTGGGAGGATATAGAAATACTCATCAACAATGCCGGATTGAGTAAGGGCCTTGAGCGTCTTCAAGATGGCAAAATAGACAACTGGGAAAAAATGATAGACACAAACATAAAGGGTCTGCTCTATGTAACAAAGGCAGTACTACCCAAAATGGTTGAAAAAAACAGCGGCACAGTTGTAAATCTGGCATCAATTGCAGGACATGAAACATATATTGGTGGAAATGTCTACTGTGCAACAAAGGCTGCCGTTCTGCAGCTGTCAAAGGCTTTGAGAATGGATGTTTTGGGGTATGATATACGTATCGTTTCCATAGATCCGGGAATGGTAGAAACCGAATTCAGCATCGTTAGGTTTGACGGTGACAAAGAAAAAGCAAACAAGGTTTATGAGAACACAAGCCCGCTTACTGCACAGGATATAGCAGAGGCTGTATGGTTTGCTGTATCAAGACCAAAACATGTAACCATTGAAGATATGGTAATAATGCCAACACAGCAGGCTTCTGCCATTTTAAACACTAAAAACTACAAAAAATTATGAAGCCGTAATTTTATACGGCTTCATGCTCCGTTCTTTTGATTATCTCATTCTGTAGCTGCTCGTTTAGATGGGCGAAATAGTCACTGTATCCTGCAACTCGAACAATTAAATCACCATAATTTTCAGGATGTTTTTGGGCATCTTTCAGCATAGCAGCATCCACAACATTAAACTGGATATGGTGACCATCAAGTGTAAAATATGTCCTTACAAGCTTAACCACGGCATTGACACCCTTTTCGTCTTTTAACAAATCGGGTGTAAATTTCATATTCAAAAGTGTTCCGCCTGTCTTTATGTGGTCCATTTTTGAGGCTGACTTAACAGCCGCTGTCGGCCCGTTTTTGTCCATTCCCTGAACTGGCGATATACCCTCAGAAATAGGCTCAAAAGCTGCCCTTCCGTCTGCCGATGCACCCAAAACAGAACCGAAATACACATGGACTGTGGTCGGCAGCATATTTATCCTAAACTGCCCTCCCCTGTAGGTTTTTCTATTGTCAATATATGAGAAAAACTCCTCAAAAACCTGTCTCATTAGAGAATCTGCATAATCGTCATCGTTTCCATATTTGTGGGTTTTATTCAAAAGAATCTGCCTTTCTTTCTCAAAACCCTCAAAGTTTTTTGCAAGCATCTCTTTGAATAAACTCTTTGAAAACAGTTTATCCTCAAAAACCACCTGCTTTATTGCAGCAAGTGAGTCTGTTGCAGTGCCTGTTCCAACACCTTGAATATACGAAGAGTTGTATCTTGCACCGCCTGCATTGTAGTCTTTGCCTTTTTTTATGCAGTCGTCAATCAAAACAGACAAAAAGACAGCTGGCATATATTTTGCGCAAATTCTTTCTATAACAAGATTTCCTTTTATTTTGATATCTATAAAATGGTACATCTGTTTTTTGAATGCCTCAAAGAAATCATCAAATGTTTCAAAATCCTCAAATTCACCGGTTTTTAAACCTATCGTTTTTCCGCTTACCGGGTCTTTTCCGTTATTGATTGTAATCTCCAAAACCTTTGGTATGTTGAAATACCCTGTTAGCATATAGTTTTCCTTACCGAAAGCACCCGACTCAACACAGCCACTTGTTCCGCCACATCTTGCATCAACTATATCTTTTCCCTGCCTCAACAATTCCTGCACAACAGCATCTGAGTTAAAGATAGAGGGCTGTCCAAAACTCGTCTTTAAAATCTCAATTGCTCTTTTTATAAATTTGTCGGGGTTTTTCTTGCTTACATGAATTGAAGCGTTGGGCTGAACAAGCCTCATTTCATCTATAACATCAAGCAGAAGATAACTAAGTTCGTTTACATTATTTGAACCGTCCTCTTTAATTCCGCCTATATTGATTTGTGCAAAATCGGTATATGTTGAACTCTCCTGTGCTGTGACTCCTATTTTTGGTGGTGCGGGATGGTTGTGAAATTTTATCCATAAACACTCAAGCAGTTCCTTTGCCTCATCTTTTGTCAGTCTTCCCTCTTCAATATCCTTTTTATAGAACGTATAGAGATGTTTATCCAATTTTCCAGGGCTAAACGAATCCCAGCCGTTTAATTCCGTTACAACACCAAGATGCACAAACCAGTAATATTGAAGGGCTTCGTGGAATGTTCTCGGAGCATTTTCAGGCACCCATCTGCAGATTTGAGCAAGTTTTAAAAGCTCTTCTTTTCTTTTTTTATCCTTTTCTTTGTCTGATAGGGCTTCCAATTTATCGGCATACCTTCTTGCAAAATTTATTACGGCACCTGCCGCAATCCTCATAGCCAAAAGCTCTTCCTTTTTATCAAGGGCATCTTTGTCATTTTCATAATCCAAAGCGCTTAAGGCATCATCAATATCCTTTATAAAATCCTTCATACCCTTTTTGTAAATCTTTCCATCCAAAACAGTATGTCCGGGAGCACGCTGTTCCATAAACTCTGTAAACACACCGGCTTCAAAGGCATCAATCCATTCTGTATCCACCTCTTCAAAAATCATATCCCTAACTGTTTTTCCACTCCAGTATGGAATAATCTCTTTTTCATAAAGCTCAAACACACCGTCTGAAACCTTATATGAGACCTTTTCTCTGTCATTTAAAACTCTTAAATCTTCCAGAGAGTGCAGTGTAATTTCTGGATATGTCGGCGTTGCCTTTGGTCTTTCACCACGCTCACCAACAATAAGCTCACCATCATTTACACATATTGTTTTATTGTTTAAAATATACTCAAAAGCCTTTGCCCTTTTTATGGGTATAGAGTTTTCGTTGGTGTTTTTGTAAAACTCGGTAAGCAGTTCTGCCCTCTCTTTTGATATACTCTCGGAAGCTTCAATACTCTGTTTTCTCAATTTTTTTATTCTTTCGTTCATTCCTTTTTCTTCTTTTACGATATGAGTATAATCAATAATCTTACAGCTTGTTTTATTCTCCATAATCAACCTCCTATATTTACCTTCAATCCTGCCTGTTCAAATAAAATCCTCAACTCTTCCATCTTTTCATCTTTCGGTTTTTCAATATCTCCAACCAAAAAAGCCAGCTTAAGCCTTCTGTATTTATCCTCCATCATATTGTGAAACGGCAGCAAATCAACGCTTGCCACATTTTTTAAAGAGTCTACAAATTCAACTGTTTTTTTCATATTTTCCAAATCGTCGTTTATTGTCGGAATGATGGGTATTCTTACGGCTGTTTCAGCACCCAAATCATCAAGCTTTTTTAAGTTTTCCAAAATTAATTCATTGCCGACACTTGTATATTTTTTGTGTTTTTTTGAATCTATATGCTTTATATCGTATAAAAACAGATTCACATATTCTACACTTTTTTTAAGCTTATACCACTCAACATAACCTGTCGTATCAAGTGCAGTATGCAGCTGTTCTTTTTTTAGTCTATCCAAAACCTCAAACAAAAATTCACTCTGAACAAACGGCTCACCGCCGGAAATCGTTACACCCCCGCCGTTTTCAAAAAAAAGCTCATCCTTTAGAATTTCTTCAATAAGTTCGCTAACCTCATATTCTCTACCAATCATTTCAAGTGCATTTGTCGGACAAGCTTTTATACATTCACCACAAAGTGTGCAGTTTTTATTGATATTTATTCCATATTTTGAATCTACGGCATTAAATCTACATGAATCAACACAGCTAAGACACGAAATACAGCGATTTTCATACCAGGCAATCTTCGGTTTCCGCTGTTGGCTTTCGGGATTGTGGCACCAGATACATCTAAGAGGGCATCCCTTGAAAAAAACAGTGGTTCTCAAACCTGGACCATCATGAATGGAATACCTCTTGATATCAAAGACTATACCCTTCATTTCTCACCCTTAAAATAGTAAAGCTCTATATATTTTCTTTGAACCTCAAACGACCAGTGAACATCCTTTATAAAATTACCACTATCCTCAAAATCACCTTTTTCCAAATATTCTATTATTTTATCATGCTCTTTTGTGGAGTTTATTTCCCATTCGGCAACATACCTCTTGTTTGGCGGAAAATCATACAGCCTCTGCTTTAATGTGTCTACATATTTTTTCAGCTGATTGTTTTGGGAGAGGTTTAAATATGTGTTGTGAAATTTGAGATTGTTTTTGTAATATTCGTCAAAATCACCTCTTTCTAATGCTTCTTTCATATTTTCATTAAATTTTTTCATCTTTTTTATATCGCTTGATTTTAGTATGCCGTCCAAAGCGCTCAGCACACTGCATTCAAGCGCACCTATTATTTCATATATGTTTTTTATATCTTCCATTGTAAGTTTGTTGACAAGAATTCCTTTTCTTGGCAGAATCTTTACAAAACCGTCTATTTCAAGCTGCAGAAGGGCATCCCTCAGCGGTGTTTTGCTTACACCGAGCTTGTCGGATAAATCGTTTATGTTAATGTAATCCCCCGATTTTATTCCATTTTTGCTTATGAGGTTTTTTAGATACTCATATACCTGCTCTCTCAAAGATTTTGTCAAAATTCCGTTCATTTTTTATCTCCCTGATATCTGATATATCAGATATCAGATGATTTGTCAATAAAAACAAATTAACGCAAAGTGTAAAATCTATCTTATATAATTCAAAAGTTTATCAATACTGTCAATTTTAGAAAGCGGTGATACAACCTCAAAACCGGATTGTTCTATTTTTGATACCTGTTTTTTATACCTGTTCAAGATACTGATATTCCCCGACAAATCAAGCTCACCTGCAAATACTACACCCTCTTTTACTGGGCGTCTTTTTACAGAAGACACAATGCTTGAAACAACCGATGCATCTATTAAAGTTGATGAAATCTTTATGCCGCCTGCAATATTTATATAGACATCATATCTGTACATTGGAAGATTCAAACGTTTTTCGATGACAGCAAGCAGCATATTGAGCCTGTTTAGGTCAAATCCAACAGAAACTCTTCTTGGTATGGCAAGCGGCGTATCAACACAAAGCGCCTGAACCTCAACTATAATGGGGTATCTACCCTCAACAACCATGCCGTAAACCATACCGTCTGTTACCTTCTTTTTTCCCACAAACTTTACAGTCGGGTCTTTTACAACATCTAACCCGCTGTTTTTCATCTCAAAAATAAGAGATTCATCTGTCGGGCCAAATCTGTTTTTTTGAAGCCTCAAAATTCTAAATTCATCTTCACCGTCCAAGAAAAGCACCGTATCAACCATATGCTCAAGTATCTTTGGTCCGGCAATGGAGCCATCCTTTGTAACATGGGCAACAATAACGGTTGCTATATTATATTTCTTTGCTGTTTCTATTAGTTTTTCTGATGAATATCTAACCTGCTGAATACCACCTGCAGCAGAATCCGACAGCGGTGAATAGACTGTATGTATGGAATCAAGAATAAAGACATCTGGTTTTTCGTTTTCTGCCATCAATACTACAGAATCAATATTATTATCGCTTAAGATATAAATATTATCAACACCAAGCCTTTTTGCCCTCATTGAAACCTGAGCTTCAGACTCTTCAGCCGAAACATAGATAACCTTAAGACCATTTCCTGCAATACTGCCGCATATCTGCAGAAGCAGGGTTGATTTTCCAACCCCCGGTGTACCGGATAAAAGATAAACCCCGCCTTTTACAAAACCACCACGCAAAAATGCATCAAACTCATTGTTTATGGGCAGAAACTCTTCTTTATTTTCTATATCGGCAATAACGCTGGGTTTTTTGTAGACTGTTGGCTTGTTGTTATCAAAACGGGAGTCTGTTTTTTCAATAAGTGTGCCCCAGCTTTGGCAGTTTGGGCATTTGCCGTACCATTTTGTTGTTGTATATCCGCAGTTTGAACATTCATAAAGTGTTTTATTTTTAGCCATATTCGTAGTATAATTGTTTTGTCTGTATTAAGTCAATAATTTCTTTGAATTATGTTTAATTCTTTGTATAATTTGTGAGTTTTTTTTGGAGGAGTCATGGATAGAGAATTTAAAGCAAGGGTTGCAAAGTTATCCGATACTTTGAGCAAAAACGGTATAGATGTTGCACTTATTATGCAAAATACAGACCTGTATTATTATTCTGCTACAATACCTTCGGGTGTTCTGGCTGTATCAAGCGACAATAAAACAGTATATACAATAAGAAGAGGCTACAAAAGAGCAGAGAACGAAACGGCATTGGATAAAGATACATTGATTCAAACAAAAGGTTTGAGTGAGCTTCCGAAGATTCTTTCTGATTTTGGTATAAAATTCAAGACAATCGGTATAGAAATGGATGTTATACCAGCGGATATGTTTTTGAGAATAAAAAAGGTTTTTAAAGACTCTGAGATTTTGGATGTTTCTTTTTATATCAGATGGCAGAGAAGCAAAAAGTCCGAATTTGAAATAAAACAGATGAGAGAAGCAGCAAGGATGCTCGACTGCACAACAGAGGATGCAAAGGAACTTATAAAAGCCGGAAAAAGAGAAGTTGAAGTCAGTGCAGAGCTTGAGTATAGAGCAAGAAAACGCGGACATCAGGGAAAAAGCAGAATGAGGGGTTTTAACGGCGAGGTGTTTATGGGACATGTGCATTCCGGATACAGAAGTGCATTTCCGTCAGGGTTTTTGAAACCTACAGCCGGCATAGGACCGCATGCTTCATACCCAGAGGGTGCATCCTTTGAAAAAATAGAAGAAAACCAACCTGTTATTGTTGATTTTTTGGGGAATTATCAAGGATATATGTCGGATGAGACAAGAATCTTTGTTGTAGGCAAGCTGGACAAAAAACTTACAAAGGCATATTATTTTTGTAGAGATGTTATGGACTGGATGGAGGAATATGCCAAACCGGGTATTGCAGCTCAAGATATTTATGAGCAGTGTTTGGTTATGGCTGAAAAGGCGGGGTACAAAGATAACTTTATGGGCATAAAAACAAACCAGACTCCTTTTGTGGGTCACGGCATAGGCCTCGAGCTTGATGAGTTTCCTTTTATTGCCAAAGGACAGGATTATGCTATAGAGGAAAATATGACATTTGCATTTGAACCCAAAGTGGCATTTGAGGGCATTGGAGCTGTCGGCATAGAAAATACATATCTTGTTACAAAAAACGGTGTTGAAGCCCTTACCCGTTTTCCAAGGGAGATAGTTTATTTATGATTTATGAGTATTTTTTTCAGCAAAGATTCTCAAAAATCAGGCTGTATGAAATAGCAGCAAGGAAGATACTCAATGTTGAAGAAGACGACCCGGAATGGATAGTAAAAAACAACTATTTAAAATTGGCAAAAAAATACCACCCCGACATCAACAAAGGCTCGGAGGATTTATTTAAAGACATAAATACCGCATACTCAATACTCACAAAAAAAGATTTTGATATAGAAGGTGTAAAATTTCTAACCATTAGCAGCCAAGAGCTGTCACAAATAGAACAGGAAAGTTCCGTAAGAAAACCAAAAGAAAAGAATTATTACGATTTTTGGAAAAATAGATTTTTTTAGAACATGGAGGTTGTTATAGTATGATTATCAAAGTTGCAATGCCTGTTGAACAAAACGCATTATCACCCCATTTCGGGCATGCAGAAAAATTTATGTTTTTTGATATTGAGGATGGAAAAATCTTGGCTACCGAAATCACACCGACACCGGAGCATATGGAGGGCAGCTTTCCGGAATGGATAAAGTCAAACAAAGCCAATGTTGTTATAGTATCAGGTATTGGGCCAAAAGCGGTAGAAATTTTAGAAGCTGCCGGTATAACGGTAATTACCAATGTCGTACCTGAAAATCCAAGAAAAATTGTAGAGGATTTCATAAACAACAAACTCGATACAAGTTATGCGGATGTGTGTGACCATGAACACCACCACGAACATCACCACAATCATTAAAAGTTAGGAGGTGGAATATGCAAATTACAATGAGTGCCAAAAACACGGAGCTTACAGATTCGATTAAAAACTACGTAGAGAAAAAAATCGGAAGATTAGAAAGAAAAATAGACAACATAATATCTGCAGAGGTTGTCTTGAGCGTTGAAAAATACAGACACATAGCAAATGTAAGGTTAAATGTTTCAGGAGAGGTTTTAAAGGCTGAAGAATCGTCAAAGGATATGTATTCATCCATCGATTTAGTGTATGAGGTTTTAGAAAAGCAGATTGAAAAATTTAAAGACAAAATAAGGTCAAAAAAAAGAGGCTCCCAAGAACAGCCTTTTGCTCCATCTGGTGATGCAACATCAAAAGAACCGATTATAGTTGAAGAGGAATTTATCCCCAAACCTTTATCGATAGAAGAGGCTATTATTAAGCTTGACGAAGACGATAAGCATTTTATAGTATTCAACAGCTCTGAAAACGGCAAGGTGTGTGTATTGTATCGAAAAAAGAACGGTGATTTTGGTTACATAATTACAAGATGAATAAGTATTTGTATCAATCTATAAAAACATTCATTCCCAAGATTGAATGTTCGGAAAAATATGAATGTCTTAAAAAAATGGCGGAGGAGCTCTCCGCCGCTTCAAACTTGGACGCAGATGAAGTTTATAATCTCATTAAAGCAAGAGAAAAGTTCGGCTCAACAGCTTTGGGAGGCAATTTTGCCATACCTCATTCAAAAACATCTTTCGTAGATGATTTGATCTGCGGTGTATTCACAACCGAAAAACCCATAGACTTTGGCTCTATAGATGGAGCCGATACAAATATATTCTTTGTTTTGCTTGCACCGTCTGTAAAACCCTCGATTCTGTTAAAAGCATTGGCAAAAATTGCAAAAATATTTAAAGACGAAGACTTAAAAGAGAAAATAATCAATGCAAAAAGTCTTCAAGAGATTATAGAGATAATTAAAGAAAAAGAACTTTTATTATGAGTTTTCCTGTTGAGGTAGTTTTTATAACAGGTTTATCGGGCTCAGGAAAAAGCACGGCTTTGGATGCACTTGAAGACATCGGTTATTTCTGTATAGATAATCTTCCGCTTGATTTAATAAAAAAATTAATAGAACTTATGCAATATGCAGATATTAACAAATTTGCAATTGCATGCGACATAAGAGATGCAAACATATCAAAACTTCAAAATATATACGAATGGTTAAAAAAAAGCTCCATAAATACAAAAATTATATTTCTTGAGTCAAAAAGAGACATTCTTATCAAAAGATTTGAACAAACAAGAAGAAATCACCCTTTAAGTGTATCAAAAAAAATAGGTCTTGCAGAAGCAATAGAAAAAGAGTTTGACATAATGCAAAGCATTAAAAAAATTGCAGATATAAGAATTGATACATCGTCACTTTCTCCGACATCGCTTAGACGGTTTTTATTCAATCAATTTTTAAAAACACTTCACATGTCCATAACCTTAATATCTTTCGGGTTTAAATACGGCATACCCATAGAGAGTGATAATGTTCTTGATGTCAGATTTATAACAAACCCGTATTTCATTGAAAAATTCAAAGATACAACAGGATTGGATGCCGAAACATACGAATTTGTGCTTTCTCAGCAAGAAACAAAGATATTTCTGGAAAATATCAAACCTGCCATAAAAAATCTCATACCGCTTTATGAAAAAGAAGGCAAAAGTTATCTAACAATATCAATCGGATGTACAGGTGGCAAACACAGATCGGTTGCAATAGTTGAGCACATCAAAACATTTATAGAAAATATGGGTTTTAACGTTAAGGTTTTTCATAGAGATTTAAAGAGGTAAAAGAAATGTATAAAAATTTTCTCGGTATTAAAGATTTGCAAAAAAACGATGTGGAAACTCTTGTTGCAACGGCGATAAAATATAAACAAAGCATGGAAGAATATAAAAATTTACTAAAGGATAAAGTAATAATAACCATATTTTTTGAAAACAGCACAAGAACAAGAACCTCCTTTGAAATAGCAGCAAAAAAAATGGGTGGTGAGATTGTTAATATAGATTATGAGAAATCAAGTTTGAAAAAAGGCGAAACAGATTTTGACACAATACAAAATTTGAGCGCAATGCACCCTGATGCCTTTGTGGTTAGACATTACGATTCTGGATATCCCAATTTTTTAAGTAAATTTACAGATATCCCGATAATTAATGCGGGGGACGGTATATGCGAACACCCCTCTCAGGCAGTTCTTGATTTGGTTACAATGCAGGAAGTAAAAGGAAGGTTGGATAATTTAAATGTATGTATAATCGGAGACATAACAAACAGTAGGGTTGCAAGAAGTCATCTGGAAACTGCAAAAATGTTTAACTGGAATTTAAGCTTTTATGGTCCGAAAACCATGATGCCGAAAAAAGAATGGATTAAAGAAGCAAAGATAGAAACAAATTTAGAAAAGGCTTTATGCGACAAAGATTTTATCATACTCTTAAGGATACAGCTTGAAAGAAACAGCGGTCAAAACCTGCCGTCTCTCGGTGAATATGCAAAATTCTTCGGACTAAACCAAAACAACACACCAAAAAAAACATACATCATGCACCCTGGACCTGTTAACAGAAATGTTGAACTATCAAGCTATGTAATGGATAACAACAAAAACAAAACACTCATTACAAAACAGGTGGAAAACGGCGTATTTGCGAGAATGGCTGTGTATAATTTTTGTATAAATGGATAGATTTGATATAAACAGATACTTTACAGATGATATAGAAAACGAAAATCATCCAAGCATATTTGAAACAGCAGAAAACTACTCTGTTTTAATAATAAAACTACCCGTTATAAAAACTCATATGATTAAAACTATCTCTTATGCATTTTTAATTAAGGACGGCATACACATATATAGCAGAGAAAAAAAGAATTTTGAGCCTCTTGGAGGTTTTGATAAACTGCATAGCTTTATAGATACAAAAATAGACAACATTTTAAACAAACTTTCACTACTCGATAACGAAATAGTTTCTATGGAAAACGATTTATATGATGGCAAAATCAATAAAACATTTGCAAACAGATGGCTCATATTTAAAAAGGAGCTTATACTCATAGAAAGACTTATGGAGCATCTGTTGGTGGCTTTCGGACAATTCATTAAACATTATAAAGACAAAACAGATAGTTTTGCTTTTCGAGATTTAAATGAACATATAGAAAGAGCTTATAGATATTCTGTTAATGCAACAAGAAAACTTGATTATCTCTATAGTTTTTACACGGCTAAAATAAGCAATAAAATGAATAATATTATATTTTTCTTAACTGTTTTATCGGGAGTGTTTTTTCCTTTAACCTTAATAACAGGTTTTTTTGGTATGAATACAGGTGGCCTTCCATTGGAACATGACCCGTCAGGAACGCTTAAAGTCGGTATACTGTTTTTTCTTTTTGAAGTTCCTTTCATACTCCTGCTTTGGCAGTTAATTAAAAAACATTAGGAGGATGGATGCTGTGTTAACAAACGATTTTAATAAACTAAAAGATATTATAAAAAAATCGGAAACATGTCTGTTTCTAACAAGCGCCGGCATGAGTGCAGACAGCGGCATTCCCACATTTAGAGACAAAGACGGATATTGGAAAAATTTTCCGGCATTTAAGAGGCTTGGACTTGAGGCGATAGAGCTTGCAAATCCCCACAGCTTTGAAGTAAGAGCGCAACACGCTTGGGCATTTTACGAATGGCGCAGAAGAAACGCACACGAAAACAGACCTCACAGTGGATATAAAACGATAAACAGAATGATAAACGAGATATTCAAGAAATCATTCATCCATACTACAAATACCGATGGATACCATATAATATCGGGGTTGGATGAATCAATGGTTTATGAGGTTCACGGCTCAATGTGGCGGCTTCAGTGCATGAGAGGTTCATCATGCACATACGGTGTCAGAAAAAACATGGGTGTTCCTTTGTGCGATTTGGATTATGAAACAATGACTGCAACAAATCTTCCAAAATGCCCGATTTGCGGTGAGCTTCTAAGACCCAATATACTAATGTTCGGTGATTGGGGTTATGTTGAAAATAATTATCAAATAAACAACTACTATAATTTTATGGATGATGTAAAAACTCCCGATTTGGTATTTTTAATAGGCTCAAGCTCTGAGGTTCCAACAAATGACTATTTGGCAACGAGATTAAAAAGTGCGGGCTCCTTTATTGTGACAATAAACCCCGACCCATCATCCCTCTCGGTATGCAAACCCAATTTGTTTATACAGAAAAAAGCCAAGGAGGCTTTTGAAAAAATAGAGAAAATGATATTCAATTAGAATTCCATTTTCTCTACAGCGTTTTCACTGTCTTTATCCACCACAAAAACAACAACATCACCTTTTTTGAGCACAAAATCATCAAGGGGATAAATCCATTCACTGTCTCTTTTTATCAGCACTATATCAACAAAAGAGGTAATCCCGCTCTGTTTTACGGTTTTATTTGCAAATTTATTAACCGATTTTTCCATTATGGTTTTTTTGGTGCCGCTTATAAGTTCGAATATCGTTGGATTTTCTATAGCATTTTCAATTATTTTTATAAGCTGTTCTGTATAGACAAGTGGGGTTATAGAGTTTTTTTTAAAAACTTCACGATTTTGAGGATCATTATCCCTTGCAAATATTCTATATACACTAAACTCATTCTGCAAAAAATTGGCAATTTTCAGATTTATTTCATCACTATTTGTAACAAGGAGTGCCGTATCTTTATAGGTAGGATTTATTTTTCTCCAAATATTCAAATCAAAAGCATCACCGCAATACAGCTCTGCTGTACAGCTGTTTTTTAACTTTAAGCATTTTTGTTCATCTTTTTCTATCAATACAACATTTTTATTTTTTTCCTTTAGTCTTTTTGAAATATTTGAGCCTACCCTACCTCCCCCAACAACCAGTATTCTTGAAATCTTAGGTGAAAATTTCTGTTTTTCAAAATACTGAAAATAGAAGGTGAAACAACACAGCTGAATGCTGCAAGCAGCATAATAGCAGAATTTACCTGCTGGTCAATTACGCCAAGCTTCATTCCGATAATGGATGCAGCTATTATAAGGCTTAATCTGCCGCTCAACAAAAACCCACCGGCAATTGTATCTCTCCATGAAAATCTCAATTTTAACGGAAGAGACGCCAAAACCTTTATTAAAAAACTTCCAAGTATAACCACAAGAACAAATAGTGACCCTTCTTTTGTAAATATCGGTATATCAGATTTTGCTCCTTGATATATAAAAAAGAACGGTATAAAAAAACCGTAACCCATAGCGTCAAGTTTCATCTGCATTATGTCAATCTCTGTTTTAACCATTTTTGAGATTAAAATACCCGCTATAAAACTGCCCAATATTATCTCTACACCAAGCTTTTCAGCTAAAAACAAAAATACAAACAAAAGAGCAAAAGAGCCCCTGATGCCTATCTGTATATGGCTTTTGTGTTTAAGCATATTTATAGCCTTTCCTATCCACCTTTTCTCTGAAACGAAATATATAAGCACTTTAAGTAGGAATGCAAAAGCAAATATACTAAACATAACCGCAAGCTCCATAATGCCGTTTTCTTTTTCCTGCAAAACTGCAAATGCCGTCACCATAAGTAAGGTTGCAAAATCTGCTATCAAAGCAGCTGTTGTTAATGTCTGTTTGTAAATCTTTTTTATGTCAAGACGGGCTTTCAGCGTTGGAAAAACAATGGCTACAGATGTTGTTGAAAAAATTAGTGTCAGATAAAACGGATTTTTTGCAATACTGAATTGTTTAATCAAAAAAAGTGAAAAGATATATGAAAACAGCAGTGTTAACAAAAAAATAACAACGGCTATAAATGTTGGAGAATGAAAAAAATCTTTACTCTTTAAGTCTTTGAAATTAAAATTGCTTTCCAATCCACCGAGAAACATAAGATAGATAAGACCAAATGTGGACAAAAACTCCATAATAGGGCTGTTGGTTACAACAAGTTCGAGCCCACTTTTTCCTATTGCCAAGCCAACTATAATTTCCAAAGCAACAGAGGGTATAACACCACCTGCAATATGTATGGATACAAATGGTATCAAAAAACTGAGCATAATAATCAAAACAAGCGAATCAAAAAACATACAATCTGTTCTCTTTCGTATTTTATCTACAATATACATCAATTTTTTTCAACAGTCGAGCAATTATTAAAATCAAAAGCTTAAGATACACAACAATTGACATGACATTTATAATGGATATAATTCCTTTTGTTTGGTAGTTTGCCGAAGTGGCGGAATTGGTAGACGCGCTAGATTCAGGGTCTAGTGGGCATTTTGCCCGTAGGGGTTCGACCCCCCTCTTCGGCACCATTTTAAGGAGGAACAATCATGCCGTCAAACGAAACCTTTTTATTCACATCGGAATCTGTAACAGAAGGACATCCCGATAAAGTAGCAGACCAAATATCCGATTCAATTCTTGATGCCATAATAGCAAAAGACAAAAACTGCAGGGTAGCATGCGAAACGCTTCTTACAACAGGTATGGCATTTGTTGCTGGAGAAATCAGCACAAACACCTATGTCGAGATACCCGAAGTCATAAGACAAACAATAAAAGACATAGGATACACAAATGCAAATTACGGATTGGATTATAAATCCTGCGCCGTTTTAACATCCATAGATAAACAGTCTCCGGATATTGCAATGGGTGTAGACAGAGGTGAAGAGCTCGGTGCGGGAGACCAAGGGATGATGTTTGGTTATGCAACAGACGACACCGAAGAATTTATGCCTTTAACCATATCATATGCACACAAACTTGCAAGAAGACTTACAGAGGTTAGGAAACAGGGCCTTCTGCCTTACTTGAGACCTGATGGAAAAACACAGGTTACAATTAGATACAACGGCTTTGTGCCCGACAAAGTGACAGCTGTTGTTGTTTCTGCACAGCATGATGAACATGTTGAGCTTGAACAGTTAAGAAAAGATATTGTTCAATATGTTATAAGATATGTAATACCTCAAGAATTGTGGGATGAAAATATCAAATTCTACATAAACCCAACAGGCAGATTTGTTCTGGGAGGACCTCATGCAGATACAGGTTTAACAGGCAGAAAAATTATAGTCGATACATACGGCGGCGTAGCAGCTCACGGCGGTGGAGCATTTTCAGGAAAAGACCCCTCAAAAGTAGACCGCTCAGGTGCATACATGGCAAGATATATCGCAAAAAACATAGTTGCAGCAGGCTTGGCAAAAAGATGCGAGGTTCAGCTTGCCTATGCAATTGGCGTTAGAGAACCTGTTAGCATTATGCTTCACACCTACGGCACAGGCAAACTGCCAAAAGATAAAATGAAAGCTCTTATTACAGAAAACTTCGACCTATCACCAAAGGGCATAATAGAAACGCTTGATTTGTTAAGGCCAATCTATAAAAAAACAGCTGCATACGGCCATTTTGGAAGAAACGACGAGGACTTCACCTGGGAAAAAACGGATAAAGCTGAAATTTTAAGAAAAAAGGCAGGTATATAAGATGAATTACGATGTAAAAGATATAAATCTCGCAGATAAAGGAAAAGACAGGATAGAATGGGCATTTCAGACAATGGATGTTTTGGATTCCATTCAGAAAAGATTCAAAAAAGAACAGCCCTTAAAAGGAAAAACAATTGGTGCATGCCTTCATGTTACAACAGAAACAGCAAACTTGGCTGTAACATTGAAAGCAGGTGGTGCTGATGTCTATCTTTGCGCATCCAATCCACTCTCAACACAGGACGATGTTGCAGCAGCACTTGTCAAACATTACGATATACCTGTTTTTGCCATAAAGGGTGAAGACAGGGATACATACTATTCACACCTCAACGCCGTTTTGGATAAAAAGCCAAATATAACTATGGATGACGGTGCAGACCTTGTTTCACTACTGCATTCCGACAGAAAGGAGATGGCACAAAATATATTGGGCTCAACAGAAGAAACAACAACAGGTGTTATAAGGCTGAAAAGTATGGAAAAGGATAATGTTTTGGCATTTCCTGTAATAGCTGTCAATGATGCTAACACAAAGCATATGTTTGACAACAGGTACGGAACAGGACAATCTACACTTGACGGTATTATAAGAGCTACAAACCGCCTTATCGCGGGCTCTGTGTTTGTTGTTGCCGGTTACGGCTGGTGCGGCAAGGGTTTGGCAGACAGAGCAAGAGGTATGGGTGCAAACGTCATAGTGACAGAAACCGACCCGCTGCGTGCACTTGAGGCGGTTATGGATGGTTTTAGGGTTATGCCTATGATTGAAGCTGCAAAAATCGGTGATTTCTTCTGCACAGTTACAGGAGATATACATGTTATAAGAAAAGAGCATTTTGAAGTTATGAAAGATGGCGCAATAGTTGCAAACTCTGGTCACTTTGATGTTGAAATTGATGTTGAAGGCCTAAGAAGTATAGCAGCATCAACAAAAGACATTAGAGATTTTGTAAAAGAGTATAAACTGCCAAGCGGAAATAGAGTATATCTGCTTGCCGAGGGAAGACTTGTCAACCTATCCGCAGCAGAGGGACACCCCTCAAGCGTTATGGATATGTCCTTCGCAAACCAGGCACTATCTGCTGAGTATTTGGTTGAAAAAGGCGGCAAATTAGAAAAGAAAGTTTACAGGGTTCCAAAAGAGATAGATGACCATATAGCATCGCTCAAACTTGATACATTGGACATAAACCATGATGAGTTAACAGATGAGCAAGTAGAGTATCTCTCAAGCTGGACAATCGGAACCTGAATATTGGAGGCAAAAATGAAAGAAAAGGTAATGGAGGCGCTTAAACAGGTTTTCTATCCTAGCAAAACACATAGCGTTATAAAAGAAGGCATTATTGATGATGTTGAGGTTAAAGGTTCAAAAGTACTGGTAAAAATAAAAACTGAAGAAAAAAACCAGGGCGTTATAGACATGCTTAAACGCAGCATACCTGCAGCCTTAAAAAGAATTGAAGGTATTGAGGATGTTGAACTTGAAATTGAAAAAGTGGTAGAAGAAAAAGAAAAGGTTGCAAACATAAGATATGTAATTGCAACAACAAGCGGAAAAGGTGGAGTAGGAAAATCAACCGTTAGTGTAAATTTGGCAATAAGTCTTGCAAAACTCGGATTCAAAACAGGACTTTTGGATGCAGATATCTATGGTCCCAATATACCGACAATGATGGGCATAGAGGGTTCTCCTGTACAAGTAGATAAGGAGCATAAAGATAAGATTTTGCCTATGGAGAAGTATGGTGTCAAGATACTATCGATAGGAAATATGGTTCCAAAGGACGCAGCGATTATCTGGAGAGGACCTCTAATCCATTCTGCTATAAAACAATTTTTAGAGGATGTTACTTGGGGAGACCTGGATTTCTTGGTAGTGGATTTACCACCAGGAACAGGTGATGCACAGATAAGTTTAACAGATGCTACAAAAGTTTCAGGCGGCATTATAGTCATAACACCTCAACATGTCGCAATGAGCGATGCAGCCAAAGCAAATGATTTCTTTAAAAAATTAAAAATACCTGTATTGGGCGTTGTTGAAAATATGAGTTATTTTGTCTGCCCAAACTGCGGAACAAAAACGGAAATCTTCTCACATGGTGGAGGTAAAAAATTTGCTGCTGAAAATTCATTGCCTTTCTTAGGTGAAATTCCAATAGACTTAGAGGTTAGAGAGGGTGGAGACAAGGGAACACCTGTCGTTGTAAAAAATCCTGATTCACCTGTTTCTAAGGCATTTGAAGATGCTGCAAGAAATATTGTTGAAAAAATAAAAGTGCTAAACAGTTAAGGAGTTATGCTATGAGTATATTTGATTTATTTAGAAAATCTCCTTTTGCAGCATTGAACGAAATGATGAAAGAGGTCGTGGAGTGTACAAACAGAGTACCTGATCTTTACAATGCTTTTTTAGAAGGAAAGAAAAAGGATGTAGAAAAATTGGCAAAAGAAATCTCGGATCATGAATACAACACAGACATAATAAAAAATGAAATAAGACAGAGTTTGCCAAGCAGTATTTTTATGCCTGTTGCAAGAGGTGATTTACTTCAGATAATTTCGGCAATGGATGCAATAGCTGACAAAACTGAGGATTTAGGTGTTTTAATGACATTTAAAACAGTAAAAATCCCAGAAAGCGTAAAGTTAGAGATGCCGGGCTTTATAAAAAGTGTCTTGGATGTTGTAAATCTATCTAAAGATGTTATTGAAGAACTTGAAACACTTAGAGCAGCAAGCTTTGCAGGACCGGAAACAAAAACCGTGTCAGAACTACTTGATAAAATAAATGAATCGGAACACAAAACAGATAAGTTCCAATATAGTCTTACAAAGCAGATTTTAAATGCAGAAGAAGAGATGGATTGTGCTTCACTTGTTTTGTGGCTTAAAATAATAGAAATAACCGGTGGAATAGCAAATGCAGCTGAGAAAATGGCAAACAGAATAAGACTCATAATATCGCAGTAGCCATGGATGCAACACTTATAATTATCATATTGGCAGCTGCTTTTGGCTTCTATATGGCTTGGAATATAGGAGCAAATGATGTTGCCAATGCAATGGGAACTAGTGTAGGTGCAAGGAGTATCACATTTAAACAAGCCATTATCATTGCTGCTGTATTTGAATTTCTCGGTGCCATTCTTGTTGGAAATCATGTCAGTCTTACCATAGCAAAAGGAATAGTCAATCCTTATGATTATTCGGCAACCCCTATGGTTTTTGCATATGGCATGCTATCAACACTGTTTGCTGCAGCTTTATGGGTAAACCTTGCTACAAAACTGGGTATGCCTGTCTCAACTACGCATTCTATCGTGGGTGGTGTAATAGGTTTTGGCATAGTGAGTCGAGGATTCGGCTCCATAGAATGGACAAAACTCATTACAATAGTTGCAAGTTGGATTGTATCTCCCATAAGCGGCGGAATTATATCGTTTATCATATTTATATTTATTTCTAAATTTATACTTGCAAACGAAAAACCTGTTGTGGCTGCCAAAAAATATGCACCCATACTTGCATTTATGGTTTCAATTGTTCTTGTTTTTTCGATGCTCTACAAAGGTTTAAAAAATTTACACCTAAACCTATCATTTACATACGCCATATTGATAGCAATAGCCGTTGGTATACTGTTTGCTTTAATTATATTTTTCATAGTTTCAAAAATATCAGTAGATACTACTCTGCCTTACAAAAGAAGATTTCCTCAGGTTGAAAGGGTTTTTGCCATACTTCAAATCATAACCGCATCATACATGGCTTTCTCACACGGCGCAAATGATGTTGCAAATGCAGTCGGACCGTTAATGGGTGCCGTTTATGCCAATGCTTTAGTACATTCACAGCATATATCCATGCCCATATGGGTTTTAAGTGTCGGTGCAGTAGGTATAGTTGTCGGACTCTCGATGTACGGTTATAAAGTCATACTTGTTGTGGGTAGAAAAATTACCGACATGACACCTTCAAGGGGGTTTGCTGCGGAATTCGGTGCAGCAACAACGGTTTTGGTCTGTTCAAAGCTCGGACTTCCAATATCCACAACACACACACTCATAGGCTCTGTAATCGGCGTTGGACTTGCGAGAGGTATAGACGCCCTTAATGTAAAGGTGCTTAAAGATGTTATAGCTTCTTGGTTATTAACAATACCGATTGCAGCAATACTTGCAGGAGGAATGTTTATAGCCTTAAAGGGTTTGTTTAGTTTATGATAACTGCCTCAATTGATATGGGCACAAATACAATTAGACTGTTGATAGCTGAAAACATTATAGATAAATGCAGGTTCATGTTTTTGCATCAAGAAAGTAGAATGGCACGAATTGGTGAGGGTTTTGGCAAAACAAAAACGATAAAAAATGCAGCGCTTCAAAGAACAATAAAAATACTAACAGATTACAAAAGAACAATAGATAAGTTTGGTGTAGAGCATGTTTTCATAACCGCAACAAGTGCTATCAGAGAAGCTGATAATAAAGAGTGGTTCTTATCAAGACTTTTTGATATAGGTTTTGAGATTGAAACAATATCTGCAGAAAAAGAAGCATACTTAACACATGCAGGTATTGTATACAGCATAAAGGATTTGATAAAAAACAAGAAATGGACAGCTTTTGACTTGGGGGGAGGCTCAACTGAATTTATGTTCTCAAACGGAGAAAAGCTAACATATTCAACAAGCATACCACTTGGGGTCGTGAAACTTGTGGAAATGTTTGTTGAAAACGACCCGCCAACGCAAGAAGAAATCAAAGCAATAAAAGAATACTTTTTAATCAAACTCAAAAAAATAGATTTTTACTCAAATGACATGGATATTCTTGTTGGTAATGCAGGAACGGTTACATCGCTTGCCGCAATGGATTTAAAGCTTCAAAAATATGATAAAAACAGGGTTGAAGGACACATATTATCAAAAGAAAGGATAAAACAGCTTTTTGAGAAACTTCTATCAGTTAATTCAAAAACAAGACTCAATAAATACAAAATACTTGAAAAAGGTAGAGAAGATGTTATTGTGGTCGGAGTAGCTGTAGTTGAAACAATAATGGATTTTTTTAATCAGAATCGTCTTTTATCGACAAATGGAAGCCTAAGAGAAGGCATCTTAATAGAAAGGTTGTGTAAATGAGAGAAAAAAGAATAGAAATCTACAAAGAACTAAAAACAAATGCCGAATCTATAAAAAATATTCTTGAATCTGACAAGATAGAGAATATGGCACTGCTGGATAAGCTGTTTAGAGAAAGAAACAATACATTTTTTAAGCTCAAAGAGATATTCAAAATGAAAGAGATGGACGAAGAAGAAGAAATACTTGTTCAAGAAATGATTGACGACAATAATTATATTCTTGAAAAAATGGAACAGGTAAAGGAAAAAATGGAAAAATCCATGAAACAAAAAGAACACGATGCAAAAGATATATCAAAATATGCATCAGATAACCTTAAAGGATAAAAAACAGGAGGTTGGCTATGTTTGATAAAAAGGATTGCTTGCTCGTTGTTATCGATATGCAGGAAAAACTCACAAAGGTTATGAAAAATCTTGACAGCACAACAAAAAACATAAGACTTCTCATTGAGGCAGCAAAGGAATTTGATATGCCTATGATATACACTGAACAGTATCCAAAGGGTCTTGGTGAAACAATTGAGCCTCTAAAATCACTGTTTGAAAACTACAATGCAAAAAGATTTGATAAAATGTCTTTTTCAGCACTAAAGATAGATGAAATAAAAGAAGCAATTGAACAATCCAATAAAAAAACAGTTATTTTAACGGGTATCGAATCCCATATTTGCGTTTTATCTACGGCTGTAGATTTAAAAGCTCAAGGCTACAATGTTGTAATAGCAAAAGATGCCGTTACATCAAGAGAAGAAGATTTTTACGACACAGCCATGAACTTCTACAACGGATACAATATTCCGGTTATCCCCTCAGAAACACTTGTTTTTTACTGGATTGAATTTGCCGGAACAGATTCGTTTAAGAAACTACAAAAAATAATATTGGGTAAAGCATAATTAAATCTTGAACGGCACTTTTTTTAAAAGCAATACACAAATATTCATATTTTCTTTTATACTGTTTTCTATAGGCAGTTTTTGTATTTCTCTATTTCCACCCGATGAGCCGAGATATTTTGATGCTGCACTACGCATGATAGAGACAGGCAACTACATAGTTCCATTTTTCAACTGCCATATAAGGTTTGATAAACCCATCTTTTACTATCTTGAGCTTGCTGCATTTTTTAAAATGTTTTTTGTAGAACACCTTATAAAATCAGGTCACGACCCTCTGTGTATAATAGAATATGCATCAAGACTGCCTTCAATTATTACAAGCAGCTTCACTGTGCTGTTTACATATCTTTTATCTTTAAAATTTTTCCAAAATAAAAAAGCAGCAAACAACTCTATTTTTGCCCTTCTATCCTTCTTTTTTTATGTATATTTATCAAAAGCAGTATACCCTGATGCAAGTTTGATTTTTTTTGAACTTGCAGCAGTATACTTCTTTATAGAAAAGAGATATATTTTGGCTTGGGTATTTATCGCTTTTGCTTTTTTAACAAAAGGACCTATAGGTATAGTTACGCCGGGTTTTACCTATTTTCTGTATTTGTGGGTAATTGAGAAAAAAAGCGGATTGAAAGAATTTTTTTCACTTTCAAACTTTCTTGGCTTTACTGCATTTCTTGTTATATCTCTACCGTGGTATTTTGCAATGTATCATTACTACGGATGGGAGTTTATCAACAAATTCCTTATATACCACAATATAGAACGATTTACAGGTAAAGCTCACCAGCATCCACATTCGTTTTTTTATTATCTACCTGTAATTGCTGTTGTATCGTATATGTGGATTGTTTATTTAAAACAACTAATTAAAAAGATAGACACAAAAGATACAAAAAACATCTTTCTTTTGTTATGGTTTGCATGGATTGTTCTGTTTTTTTCAATCTCAAGCAACAAACTTGATCACTACATAGCCCCTGCTTTCATACCGCTTGCCGTATTGTTCGGAAGGTATCTTGAGGATTTAAAAAACCTCAAAAAACCTATGATTGGAATGTTTATTTTTGAGATTTTGCTTGGTATAGGACTATCTTTTTATGCATTTATGCAGCATTTATATCTATTGATACCCACGGCTTTTTTCGGACTTTTTTTTGTTGCATTGATGAATTTCTCATCTACAGCAGAAAAGACAATTTCAAGAAAAGCTATCGCACTGCACCTAATAACCGCAGTAATACTTATGCAGTTTGAAATATATAGACCGGAAAAAAGAATTTGGAAAGCAGTGTCACACAATCCAACAGTCCAACTGTACCTATATAGAGTAAGAAATGATTCACTAACTGCCTATACAAGAAAATGCTTAAGCGAAACAAAAAATACAGCTGAATTAAAAAATGCCGAAAAACCGTTTTATTTATATACAAGAAAAAAATATTTAGACAGTATCGATATAGGAAACAAAAAAATACTGTTTTATTCAAAAGATAAAGGCAAAAACACCGTATTTTTATTGATAAAATGAAAGATGTTTTAAAAGAGCTGCAGATAAGCCCAAAAGATTCAAATCTCTATGAAAAAGCAGTTAAAATAATAGAATTTATGACAACGAAATATAAAAATGAAGATATTAGATTCATCTCAGCCTATCTGTTTAATGATTCAAAACTTATTGACAAAAACACAAAACTAAGAAAACTCTTCAATAAATTCTCTAAAGTTGAAAGACCCAACATAATCTATATTAGAACAGACACAAACCTAACAATCAATAATATAAAAATAAAAGAGCTAACTCAAAAACTGCATCTATGCGCACTCTTTGGTGGCGATATAAAAAGTTTGACTTGCGAATACGAAACCACTATTGTTGTTTCTGAAAATTTGTCGTTTTTTATGAGTGCAAACCCAAACAACGCTGTATTTCTATACAGCAAAGGTTTTCATCTGATTGACTCATTAAGTAGTTTTATAAAAAAACTCAAATACAGCCGTTTAATACATTTCGGTGATGTGGATTTTGAAGGATTGGCAATCTTTGAGGCTTTCAAAAAACGCCTACTTGACATCGAGTTTTACCCAAACTACAAAACAGTACAGTTAATAATAAAGAAATACAGACAAACACTCCCAAAAAGAAACCAAAAAATTGATAAATGTGACTACAGCCATTCACAAAATATACTCAAATTAATAAAAGACGGTATAAGCATAGAACAGGAGTTTGTTCATTCTCTATACTACAGAAACATTTTGGAAAAGCCCGTATGGATAAGGTAAAACTATTCTGCTCAAAAGACTGCCCTGATACATGTGAATTTTATATAAAAGAGGATAAAAACAAAAAAGTTATATTTCAAGGTATAAAGGAATCATTTATAGACAATGGATTTGTTTGCAAAAAACTTAAAAATTTCTACAAAAGAGAGGTTGCTGACAATAATTCAAGCTCATTTGTAGTTAAAAACGGCAAAAAGATATTCAACGAAGACGCAATAAAGGCTTTTGCAAACTACCTAAAACAAAATTCTGATAAAAAAATATTGTTCTACAGAGGCAGTGGTTCTTTGGGATACTATATGGGTTTTTGGGATAAGCTGTTCTCAAACTTTAAAAATTGCTATTTTGTAAACGGCAGCCCTTGTGATGAAACAGGTATAACCGCCCATCTGGAGGATTTTGGAGTTTGCACAAATCCACCAATAGAAAACCTGAAAAACTGTAATAACATTCTTATCTTCGGCAAAAATGCCTATACAACATCACCGCATCTGTTTGTCTATATCCATAAACTAAAGAAACTCGGCAAAAAAATAATCTATATAGACCCTATAAAATCGGAAACTTCAAAAATAGCAGATAGATTTATTCAAATCAATCCTGCAACAGATGGTCTTTTAGCATACTCTCTGTTATCACAAATGGGATATGTGCCAAAGCAGGACAACCTTTTAGAAAAAACAGGGGTTAAAAAAAGTGATTTTAAGTATCTAATAAAAAGCATAGAACCAACAAAGACAGGTATTATTGAAGGTTTTGGCATGCAGCGATATTCAAACGGCAAAAACATAATACAGTGGATAAATAGGCTTGCTTATTTTACAAACAATACAGACAATCTTTTTTATTCACGCTCATCCAAAGAAGGATTGAAAAAAATCAAAACAGATAAAAGAAATATTATAGATATAGCAGATACAACAAAATATCTGCAAAATAATTTCTTCGATACTATTGTTATTGTTGCTGCAAATCCAACAATAACAATGCCTCAAAATTCAAACTGGATTGAAGCATTAAAAAAATCAACCGTTTTAGTGGTTGACACAAACTATACAAAAACAGCAAAATATGCCGACTTTTTCATAAAGGTTGACGGTATGTTTGCTCAAGATGATATTCAAGGAAGCTATTTTTTTAATAAAACTCTCACAAGAAACAGGTATTTAAAATCCGGTTTTTCTGATACAGATGCAGTTTTAAAACTTTCAAGCCTTTTAAACATAGATATAGAACTGCCTAAAAAGGAAGAGATTTTTGAAAATACAAACAACAACAAAAGAATCTTTGATAAAAAGCAGATAGATTTACTGAATCCTCAAACAGAAGAATCCAAAATCAGACTCATTACACTATCCTCTCAAGATTATTTAAATTCGCAAACAGAGCAGATAGAGACAGATACCCTATATATCTCAAAAGAAACTGCATCTAAACATCTACTAAAAAGCGGAGATACAATTACAGTAAAAAGCTCTATTTCACAATGTACACTTAAATGTATTGTAAGCAGTAGGATTAAAGGAAATACTGCATATGCCTATAAAAATAGATCGGCATGTTTTAACAGTCTCACAGAAAGCAAACCAACAGACGCAAAATACGGTTTATCATACTACGACCTATTTATCAGCATAGAGTAATCTACAGGCTTTTTTCTTTTCAAGCCTGCATTCATAGATTAAGCCTTCTGCATCATTGTTGGAATTTTTATCAAACATAGTGCATGTAATATAGAAATCTATCAAATCGGGGTTGAACTGCTTCTTTTTACATTCATCGTCCTGTTCAAGGCTATTTATCAACTTTGACTTTATTTTATCTTTTAAAGAATCCTTATCACAATCCTTATAATCTTTTGAAACAAAAACAAATGAGTCCGAACCCATCCTTGATGGATATTCAACATTTTTCATATTCGAAAGAGTTTTTGCAATATAAGACAAAACCTTATCGCCCGTACTCATAGAATATTTGTAATTTATATAATCCAAATCAACTATATCCACAAGAAACAGATTAAACACCTCTTTTTTTCGTATCATACTATCTACCAACTCAATAAACTGCTTTCTGTTCATAAGACCCGTTACATAGTCTGTTGTAAAGAACTGTTTTCTGATTAAATCTATCTCTTTTGGCATAAAATAACATTCTTCATCATACTCTTCTATAAAAACCTCACTTAAAACATCAAGCGACTTTTCCACTATATCCAAATCAAGTTTATTTGACGGCTCTTTTAGAATATTTAAAGCTTCATCAAGTAAAAGCCTGCTCCTGTAGGGTCTTGAGCTTGTAACAGCATCAAAAACATCGGCAATAGCAAGTATTCTTGCACCAATGGGTATATCTTTACACTTCAGTCCATCCGAATAACCGCTTCCGTCGCAGCGCTCATGATGATACTTCACATACAAAGCTATATCACCTTTAAACTGCTTTATGTTTTTGACTATCTGATAAGAAAATACCGGATGATACTGCATAATCTTAAATTCATTACTCGTAAGTTTTCCCGGTTTTAAAAGAACATTGTCGGGTATACCTATTTTTCCTATATCATGAACAATACCTGCAAGGTATATATCATTCTGTTCTTTTTCACCTAAGCCCAAAACTTTAGCAATATTTTTGGCATAATATGCAACTCTTTGAGAATGTCCCTTTGTATACACATCCCTTGCCTCCATCATTAAAACTATAGATTCAAGAAACTCCTCTTCGGTTTCAGAAAGCATTGAATAGGCTTTGGATATATTCTTGGATGACAGTATTGAGAGAATAACATAATATGCAAACGATAAAAGTATTTGCTGATACTCTTTAGTTAATACATTTTTTTGAGAAAAACCTATGCCGAATGCAGCAACAGTCTTTCCGTTAATAACAACAGGCAGAAATATGGATGATTTAACATTTTCATTTTTTAGAGGTTTGGACAGAGTTATGCCTTCTTTAGCAACATCTTCATCCATAAGGGGTTTTTTGATATTATTTCTGCATATCTTATAGGCAATCAAATCTCTTATAACTTCATCTTCATTGTATTTTATGTAGAAATTATCTTCACCTTTGAAATTGTAATATGTACCGTAAACATTCTCATCAGGATAAACAACACCTATAGCAATGCAGCCACTTATATATGACAAGGTTCGAAATATTTTTTTCAACCATTCTATAAACTCTTCACTTTTATAGGATGCAGGAATGTCAATAGCATATAAAAGGTTAAACATCTTGTTGTTGATGTCCAATATGTTTTTAAAATGATTATGTATTTTGTTGCTGTATAAAAATGTACCAAGAAGCAGAGTCAGTGTTTCAAGTGTTTCAAGCTCCTCAGATGTCAGTTTTTTATTTCTATGATAAACAACCTCTAAAACAGCATATATCTTATCTTCAAAATAAATCGGTGCTGCCATAACCGATTTCACGCCCCGTTCAACCCAGTATTTTGAAGAATACTTACTGAGCGGATAATTCTCAACGGCAATACTCTGTTTTTTTCTTAAAACATCCTTAGCTATTTTATTTTTCTGTGTTATTGTGAACTCATTATTTTCATTAAGACACTTTATAATATTGTTGTCTTCATCAATAAAAGATAAAAATGCCGATTTTGCACCAAAAACTGCCGATACCTCTTTAAGTAAAATTCCCCAACCTTTACTTAAGTATTCCTCTTTGGACAAAGAAATTATAATACTATTAAGCCTTTTGCTACTAAGTAGCATTTTTATTTTTTCCTAATAAAAATAAAAAAAGGAAAGAGCAAATACCCTTCCCTTTCTGCAAAATATCTTTTTTTAGATGTGGAATGGATTTGTGTAGAAAATGATAAGAACAATAACAAGCATGTAGATAACGAGAGACTCAATCATAGCAAGACCGATCATCATCAGAGTAAGCAGCTTACCTGAAAGACCAGGATTTCTTGCCGTTGCAAGAACAGTTCCGTTAACTGCATGTCCCTGACCGATTCCGCCGCCACCTGCTGCAAGACCAAGGCCTATAGCACCACCCATGGCAACATACATGTAGTACTTCTTAAGAATCAAAGAACCGGTCTCTGCATCACCTGCAGCAAATGCAGGCAAAGCCAACATTACTCCAACCAAGACCAACATGAGTGTTCCAGCTTTCCTCATAACTCCACCTCCTCACAAAAAATCAAAACATAAAAAACTCAATAAATAACAATTTTATCCTTCTTCGTGTCCGCTTATGGCATCAGCTATATAAAGTGTGGACAAAAGCGGAAAAATAAAAGATTGAATAACGGCAGCCAATAATACAAGCGCCATAACAGGCATAGGTATAAGCCAAGGAGCCAAGAAAAACAGAACTGCCAATAGAATATCATCACCACCGACATTACCAAACAACCTGACAGATAATGATAAAATTCTTGCAAAATGTCCGACTATCTCAACAGGCAGCATCAACGGTACAAGCCACCACACAGGACCCATAAAATGCTTTACATATTTAATACCGTGTGTTTTGATACCAAGATATTGATAGTATGCAAAAACTATAATTGCCATAGCTATTGTTGTATTCCAAGAAGATGTCGGAGGAATAAATCCGGGTATAAGCTCAACTATATTTGCAAAAAATATAAAAATTCCGAGTGTTGCAATCAACGGAAAATGTTTTTTTGCCTCTTCTTCTCCCAATATTTCTTCTACAAAATTATAAAGACCCTCAACAACAGCCTCTACAACATTTTGAAAACCATCGGGCATGAGTTTTAATGTAGCTTTTGCTGTTAAAGCAAAAGCAATAATAACCAACATTATAAACCAAGTAAAAACCAAGTATCCCGGCAAACCAGTAGAATGAATAATAAAATCCAAAAAACTTGGTGCTTCCATTTAAGACCCCCTAAATCAAACCGTAGTATTTTTATTATTAATCATTACAATAACTGTCACAGCAACAATCGATGCCGGTACAACCGACAAGCCCAAAACAATACCAATAATACTAATTTTTGCTCTAAATAAAATCCAAATACTAAAACCAATAAACAAAAATCTTAATGAATTTTCAAAGAACGAATAACCGCCCCGCCTAAGCCACCTTTTGGACATAAATTTTATAACATACCAATCCAAAATACCGACTAAAGCACCGAAAAAACTACCAATTAAGCAGTGAATATTAGAAAAAACAATGCAAAAAATTGCAATTACAAAATACACTATAACAAAAATTATTTCAAGTTTTTTTGTCGTTACTATCATTTGACTTAAACTTCTTTATACCTCTATACATATTTTGAAACCCTGCAATAATCCCTACCAAAAGAAAAAAGAAAAAACCAAGATGGTGGGAAGTGTGAAACTTATTATCCACCCAATACCCAACTCCACCACCTATCAATATGGAAAAAACGACACTAAAACCCACTGTAGTAGATTCATAAAGATCAAGATAAAACTTTTTATTTTTTTTATCGTTTTGTTTCATACATATAATTTCCCTGCGGCTATATCTTCCAAAACCTCTTCAAGTACAACGAGTGTATTCTCAACATCAGATAAAGTATGGTGCATCGTTATAAAGTTTGCTTCAAATTGAGACGGAGGCAAATATATACCTCTCTCTAACATTCCTGCAAAATAGTTTGAAAACAACCTCAAGTCGCATTGAGAAACCTCAGCATAATTTTTTGGTTTATTTTCTCTAAAAAACAGAGAAAACATCGAACCAACAGATTCACCAGAGAGAGGTATGCTGTACTTTTGTGCCAAACCAACAGCCCTTGATACTATTTTTGCCGTATTTTTTTTAAATTCATCATAAGGTTTTTTACTTTTTAAAATATCAAGTGTTGTAATACCAGCTGCCATTGCTATAGGGTTTCCGCTTAAAGTGCCTGCCTGATATACACCACCTTCGGGTGAGAGTTGATTCATAATATCTTCTTTGGCACCAAAACAAGCAGTCGGCATTCCACCACCTATAACCTTTCCCAATATTGTAATATCCGGAGTAACGCCGTATATATGCTGAGCCCCACCGTATGTAAGTCTAAAACCAGTCATCACCTCATCTATAATCAACAAAGCTCCATATTCATCGCATATATTCCTTAAACCTTCCAAGAATCCTATTTTTGGTGTTACAACCCCCATATTGCCGGCTACAGGCTCAACAATGATACAGGCTATAGTATCACCATGTTTTTTGAAAATATCTTCTACCTCATCAAGATTATTATATTCGGCAAGTAGTGTGTGTTTTGCAAAGTCTACAGGAACACCGTAACTTGAAGGAATACCGAATGTACTTGCACCACTTCCTGCACCTACAAGCAAACCGTCTGAATGCCCATGATAGCATCCCGAGAATTTCAAAATATTGTCTCTTCGTGTTACACCCCTTGCAAGCCTGATGGCACTCATTGCAGCCTCTGTACCGGAACTTACAAACCTTACAACATCAATGGAATCAAAAGCCTCAACTATACGCTTTGCAAGCTCTGTTTCCAAAACAGTAGGCGCTCCAAAACTAAATCCGTTTTTTAATACAGCCTCTGTTTTTTTTACAACCAAATCATTTGCATGTCCCACCACCGCAGGACCCCAGCTGTTTACATAATCAATAAATTCATTACCATCTTCGTCATATATCTTTGAGCCTTTTGCTTTTTTTATAAAAAGAGGATTCAAACCAACCGATTTGAATGCCCTAACAGGACTATTTACGCCGCCTGCTATGTATAACTTTGCCTGGCTAAAAAATTCTTTGCTTTTTTCAAACATTATAATAGCCTCCAAAAAACATTCTATATAAAAACAATACCATAGTGACCGTTTATATTCAAGAAAGATAAAATTCTTTTTTTAAAAAGTAGGAGGATGGTTAATCCAGATAACCTCAGCAGGTTCTTTTGACGGATTCACCCATCGATGCGGTATGCTGGATTTATAGACCGCAGAATCTCCCTCCTCAAGGGTATACACTTTTCCGCCAACCTCTATCTTCAGCTTACCCTTCACAACTATGGCAAGTTCCTCACCCTCGTGAGAATGGGGGATTTGTCCGCTTGATGCCTCACCGTCAAGATACATATATAAAGCTTCTATTGTAGTATCTGAAAACTGAGGTCTTAGAAGCTCATATCTAACCTTTGACCTTTTGTTTTCGAATCTTCCCCTTTGAGACTTTTTCACAACAATCGAATCAACCTTCTGTTCTTCCTCAAACAAACTGATTATATTTGTATCAAGAGCATCGGAAATTTTTCTTAAGCTGGATATTGTAGGCGATACCTTGTCGCGTTCAACCTGAGACAAAAAACCCAACGAACAGCCGGATTTTTTACTCAACTCTCTAAGAGTCATATGCTTAAGTGACCGCAAACTTCGAATCTTTTCTCCAAGTTTCATAATGTTTTATTTATAGAACTTTTTTTAAAAAAAATCAAGAAATAAAAAAGGTAAGCCCTAAATTTTGCAATTTAGGGCTTGAGGTATTCAAAAAAACTACATTTCTCCAAGATAGCTCTTTCTCACATCCTCGTTATTAAGAAGCTCTTTGGCATTACCCTCAAGGGTTATGGTGCCATTTTCCAAAACATAGGCATAATGAGCAATCTTTAACGCCTGAGCAGCGTTTTGTTCAACAAGCAAAACAGTCATACCCTTTGAGTTAAGCATTTTTACAATATCGAACACCTCAGAAACAATTTTGGGAGCCAATCCCAAAGACGGCTCATCAAGCATAAGCAAAGAAGGCTCGCTCATCAATGCTCTGGCAAGTGCCAACATCTGCTGCTCTCCACCCGAAAGGGTTCCGGCTTTTTGATTTGCTCTTTCTTTTAAGATGGGAAACATTTCAAAAGCCTTTTCATAAAGAGGTTCAAGCTCGGAACGCTTTTTATTAAATCCACCCATTCTTAAATTTTCCAGTATGGTAAGATTAACAAAAACATGTCTACCTTCAGGAACCAAAGCAGCCCCTCTCCTTGCAATCTTATGAGCACTACGCCCTACCATTTCATGGCCTAAAAACTGTATATGTCCCTTTGGCTTAACCAAACCGGCAACAGCTTTTAAAGTAGAACTTTTACCGGCTCCGTTTGCACCAATAAGAGTTACTATTTTACCCTCAGGAACATCAAATGTTATACCTTTAACGGCGTGTATAACACCGTAATAAACATGCAAATCCCTAACTTTAAGCATTAATATCTCCTAAATAGGCCCTTATGACATCGGGGTTTTTCTGAACCTCTTCAGGTTTACCTTCGGCAATTTTAACACCGTGATCCAGTACTGCAATCCTTTTGCATAAGCTCATAACAAATTTCATATCATGTTCAATTAAAAGAACCGTCAAATCAAACTTTTCTCTTATTTCTTCAATAAAATACATAAGGGAAAGAGTCTCTTGAGGATTCATGCCTGCAGCCGGTTCATCCAAAAGAAGCATTTTCGGACCTGTTGCCAAAGCCCTGGCTATCTCAACCTTTCTTCTATCTCCGTATGGCAGTTCACTTGCCTTAAAGTCTGCCTTATCTTTCAAGTTAACACTTTCAAGTAATTCCATAGCCATATCTACCATTATCTTTTCGTTCTTACTGAACTTTGGCATCCTCAGTATAGTATCAAAAAGATTGTATTTTAATTTATGATGAAACCCAGTTAATACATTTTCTAATACGGAAAGATTGGTGAATAGCCTAATATTTTGAAATGTTCTTGCCATGCCCAAAGAAACTATTTGATAAGGTTTTAAACCGACTATGGGCTTATCATAAAAATATATCATACCGGAAGTTGGCTGAAGATTGCCTGTTATCATATTGAAAACAGTAGTTTTTCCAGCACCGTTTGGTCCGATTAATCCAAAAATCTCTTTTTCGGGAATTTCAACGGAAAATTCATTGACAGCCGTAAGACCGCCAAACCTCATGGTCATCTTGTTACATTTTAATACTGTATTCATTTATTAGCCACTTTTTTAGTCTTAAATAGTTTAAACAAGCTATCCCAAGAAAACTCCTTTTGACCCATAATACCCTCTCGTGCAAATATCATTATGATTATCAGCAAAATAGAGAAAATAACCATTCTCATGCCGGGAATACCGGGTATGGTTAAAGAAAATATGTGCATCGGCTGTTCCACAATTCTAAGCCACTCAGAACCCCACACAACCAAAACGGTAGCTATAGCAGTTCCTGTCATACTGCCTAATCCACCGATAACAATTATAATAAGCAAGTTAAATGTCAAGAAAAATGTAAACAGCGTAGGGGATATGGTAGTGATAAGATGTGCAAGAAGCCCTCCTGCAATACCTTCAAAAAATGCACTCGTAACAAAAGCTATCATCTTAATTTTAAATGTGTTTATACCCATTGCAATAGCTGCATCCTCGTCATCTCTAATAGCCTTCATAGCTCTTCCAAATTCGGAATTTATCAAGCGCATAATAACAATCATTGCAGCAATGGCAAATCCCCAACTCCACCAGAGATTGGTATAGTTTGCTATACCCTTCAATCCAAGCGGACCGTTTGTTATAGACATTGTATTGTTCGATACAACCCTTATTGTCAAACCAAAACCAAGAGTAACTATAGCCAAATAATCGCCTCTAACCCTAAAAACAGGAAATCCGAGTATAAATCCTACCATTGCGGTAACAATACCAGCAACAATCAAAGCCGGAAAAAAGGACATATGAATATGCTGCAGCCAAGGTACCATAGGCGTAATGATAAACATAGCCTCTTTCTGGGCAGGTGTTAGTGTCAATATTGCCGCAGTGTATGCCCCAATTGCCGCAAATCCGTTAGGTTCAAGAGAAAACTGTCCTGTTACACCGTTTATTAAGTTATAGCTTGCAGCAAACATCAAAAATATAGCAGTATTGTTTAAAATCCTTATATAATAGGCATTTAAATGTCCGTTTGCATACCCTATAAACAAGAACAAAAGAACAATAGAGCCTATTGTTAAAATTTGATTTCTTTTCATTTTCTTAAAAGCGCCCCCTTTCCAGATCCTCTCCCATTATACCCGTAGGTTTAAACAGAAGAACAAAAATCAACAAAAGAAAGGCAAATGCATCTTTATAGCCTGCCAATGGCGGAAATATGGCAACAGCCAAAACTTCTATAATACCAATAATAAATCCTCCCAAGGCAGCACCTGGAACTGAGCCTATACCACCCAATACGGCAGCTGCAAAAGCCTTTAATCCAGGCATAATACCCATAAGCGGGTTAATTGATGGATATTTTAAAGCCCAAAATATTCCACCTGCTGCAGCCAAAGCCGAACCAATAGCAAAAACGAAAGATATTATAGCATCCACATTTGCACCCATTAATCTTGTTGTTTCCATATCCAAAGACAGTGCTCTCATCGCAATACCGTATTTGGTATTACGCAAAATATACATAAGTATAGCCAAGAAGACCAAAGCAACCAATGGTACAAAAATGGATATCACAGGCAAAATAACTCCGCCTTCATGCAAAACTCCTGAAAATACTGCAGGCACAGGAAAAGCCTTAGGAACACCACCGAATATTACCAAAAACAGATTCTCCAAAAAGAATGATACGCCGATTGCCGTAATTAAACTTGAAATCCTGCTTGCATTTCTTAAAGGTTTGTAGGCAACCTTATCAATCAAAACACCTACAAGTGCCGTAGCAAGAATGGTAAAAATAAAAGCAGCCCACCAAGGAAGAAATAAAGCAGAACCGGACAGAATGGCAACATATGTGCCAACCATCATAATGTCGCCGTGTGCAAAGTTAATTAAACGAATCACTCCATACACCATTGTATAACCAATAGCTATCAAACCATAAAGACTGCCCAGGGCAAGTCCGTTAA
Source organism: Desulfurellales bacterium (assembly GCA_027014115.1). Classification (GTDB taxonomy): domain Bacteria; phylum Campylobacterota_A; class Desulfurellia; order Desulfurellales; family Hippeaceae; genus JALWEJ01. The sequence goes on along the minus strand of JALWEJ010000042.1, from coordinate 93,573 downwards.
ACAACTGTTGTAAAACTATTGTTAGGTTCATTTTTCTCTCTTTTTTGTTTTTTTGATTTTTAAATTAAAAAAAGGCAGGCTAAAAAGCCTGCCCATGAAGATTTCATTAGGGGTTAACTGTTGTAACATATACAAATTTACCGTCTTTTACCTTCCTCACAACAGCACTCTTAACAGCATCACCATTTACAAGAGTAAGAACACCTGTAATACCGTGGAAATTCTTTGTTGACCTGATTGCCTTGTTTATGGCCTCACTGCTTGCGTTTGAGCCACCTGCTCTATTTATCGCATTAACCATAACAAGATATGCATCAGCTCCCAATGCAGCCATAGCGTCAGGGTCAACTTTGTATTTTGCTTTAAATTTCTTTAAGAACTCTTTTCCGACCTTGCTTGCTGTAGCTTTCGGATCATAGTGCGTTGTAAATGTTACGCCCTCAACAGCCTTTCCGCCAACCTTCAACAAAGCATCAGATTCAAGTCCGTCTCCGCCCATTATAACCTGATTCAAACCAAACTGTCTTGCCTGTCTGGCAAAAAGTGCAGCTTCCTGATAATATGTAGGCATATAGATTAAATCCGGATTTTTTGCTTTAATTGCTGAAATTTGTGCTGAAAAATCCTGGTCTCCCGTCTGAACAAATGTTTTTGCAACTATCTTTCCACCCATTTTTTTAAAGCTTTCAACAAAGAACTTTGCCAAACCAACAGAGTAATCCTGAGCAATATCAACAACTATTGCAGCTGTTTTTGCATGCAGGTTATTAATAGCATATTTTGCTGCCACAGTTCCCTGGAATGGATCAATAAAACATACCCTTGAAACATACTCTTTACCCTTTGTTACAAGAGGATTTGTAGCAGATGATGAAAGCAGCGGAATGTGGTTTTTCTCTGCTATTGGAGCAGCAGCAAGTGTATTTCCGCTTGCTATAGCACCGATTATTGCCTTAACATGATTCTTTGTAATCAATCTACTAACAGCATTTGCTGTTTCAACCTTATCACCTTTGTTATCCAAAAGAATAAGCTTTATGGTTGCTCCATCCTTTGTCTTTGGAGCCATAGCCTGAGCAATCTGTGCACCCTTCCATGCCATCTGACCAAAAGAAGCAATAGGCCCTGTCATTGGCCATACAACACCAACTTTTACCTCCTTGGCAAAACTGCCTGTTGACATAAACATCAACGCTGCAATCATAACTGCCAAGATGTTCAACAACTTTTTCATACAACACCTCCCAACATAAATTTGAAAAACTTTATTCGAAAAATAAATTTTTGTCAAGCTTTATTAAATATTATAAAATTCTCTAAACCAAGCGATAAATTTATTAACTCCTACTTCAACAGGTGTCTTAGGTTTATACCCAAAATCTTCGGATAATTCCGATATATTGGCATAAGTACTTGCCACATCACCCATCTGCATGGGCATCATATTCAGCTTTGCCTTCTTCTTCAAGTTGTCTTCTATGGCTTTAATAAAATCAAGCAGTTTAACAGGTGCGTTGTTGCCTATATTATAAATTCTGTATGCAGAAAAAGATGTTGCAGGATCTGGATTTTCGGCATTGAAATTTTTATTTTCTTCTGCAGGTTTTTCTATTGTTCTAAAAATACCTTCAACAATATCATCAATGTATGTAAAATCTCTCTGCATATTTCCATAGTTGTAAACATCTATAGGCTTATCCTCGAGTATATTCTTTACAAACTTAAACAGAGCCATATCCGGTCTTCCCCACGGACCATAAACCGTAAAAAACCTCAGACCGGTTGTCCTTAATCCAAACAGGTGACTGTATGTATGAGCCATTAGTTCATTGGATTTTTTTGTTGCAGCATATAGACTTATAGGATGGTCTACTGAATCATGTTCTGAAAAGGGCTGTTTTTTATTAAGTCCATACACACTTGATGAACTGGCAAACGACAGATTTGATACACCGAACTGCCTGCACGATTCAAGTATGTTCAAAAATCCGTAAATATTACTGTCTATATAGGAATATGGGTTTTCAAGCGAGTATCTCACACCGGCTTGTGCCGCAAGGTGGCAAACACCGTCAAATTTATGTTTTTCAAACAGACCAAAAATTCCATCTTTATCTTCAAGGTTCATTTTAACAAAGCTAAAACCTTTTAATTTGTCAGATTGAATAATTTTTGCATATTCTATCTCTTCTTTTTTTATATACAGCTCTTTCAGCCTTCCGTATTTTAGATTTTTATCATAGTAGTCATTTATATTATCCAACCCCACAACCTCATATCCGCTTTTTATAAGCTTTTTTGCAGTATGAAAACCTATAAAGCCTGCAGCTCCTGTCAGCAGTATCTTCATAATTAAGCTATCTCCTTATCAAGATTTAATCTTGTTCTAATATCCATACCGGATAAAGCATTTAACATTATCTGATTAACTTCGACGGAAAAAAATGTTTTTATGGTGTAGAGTTTATCATTTTCCATAAATTTTATAACAAGAGGCTTATTTCCTTTATACATCGAAACAGTCTCTTTGATATTCTTTAGATTGTTTATTTTTGAATCATCCAAAAACAGTTCCACCTCATCTATTCGCTCATATATATCGTCCAATTTTAATATGTCTTGTGCTATTATACTTGCTTTTTCTGTTGATGTGTCGATATTACCGTAAATAACAAGTAAAGAATCACTATCCAAGACACCTTTTTTTTGTTCATAAAGTTTTGGAAAAACAGTAACCTCAAAACTACCTTTATCATCCATAAATTTTACAAAAGCCATTGTGTCTTTCTTTTTGGTTTTTGTCTTTCTTAAAGCTATCGGGATACCTGCCAAAATAACTCTGCCTGTAATAGTCTTTGATAATGTATCACTTGCTGCGGTTGTAATACTTTCGATTATGTGCCTGTATTTATTTATAGGGTTTGCACTGACAAAAAATCCGAGAAGTTCCTTTTCGTATTTTAAGATGTCGGCTTCTTGTATCATTTCTGCATCTTCAAGCTTCGGAAGTATATATTCCTGTTTTGCGGATACACCAAAAAGCGACTGCATATTTTTGGGTTTATTGTCTTTTTTGTTAGCCCATTCAAGAAGATTATCCAAAGATACAAGCAGGCTCGCCCTGTTTTTGTGAAGAGAATCAAAACAACCGCTCTTTATTAAGCTTTCCAAAACCTTTCTATTAACTTTTCTTGTATCAACTCTTTTTAAGAAATCAAAAACAGACTCAAATCTCCCTTTCGCTCTAACTGCTATAATGTTTTCAATGGCTGCACTGCCGACATTTTTTATTGCTCCAAAACCAAATCTAATAACCTTTTTATCACCATTTACAGCAACTGCAAAATCATGGAAACTATCGTTTATATCCGGCGGTAAAACCGTTATCCTAAGTCTGTTGCACTCCTCAATGTATTTTGCAATCTTATCCGTGTTGTTTTTCTCGCTTGTCAAAAGAGCACTGAGAAAATATTCTTTATAATGAGCTTTAAGATATGCAGTCTGATAGGCAACATATGCATAAGCTGCAGAATGTGATTTATTAAAACCGTACTCTGCAAATTTTGCCATCAAATCAAATATATATTCCGCCTTTTTCCTGTCTATATTATGTTTAACGCTTCTTTCAACAAAAATTGTCCTCTGTTCTTCCATAGCCTCTTTTTTCTTTTTACCCATAGCCCTTCTTAGAATATCGGCTTCACCTAAAGAGTATCCTGCAAGCCTACTTGCTATCTGCATAACCTGCTCCTGATAAAGTATTATACCGTAGGTCTCTTTGAGTATTTCTTCAAGTTCGAGCAATGGATATTCAATTTTTTGCTTACCGTGCTTTCTGTCTATAAAATCATTAACCATACCGCTTCCAAGAGGACCCGGTCTATACAAAGCAACAAGTGCTATCAAATCCTCAAAACAGGTAGGTTTCAAATCGGCTATAAGCCTCTGCATCCCTTGAGATTCAAGCTGAAAAACACCAAGTGTATTGCCTTTTTGTAAAAGGCTGAATGTCTCCTTATCATCAAGCGGTATTTTTGATATATCAAAATCTTCACCTATCAATTTTACTGTAATATCAATAACTGTAAGGTTTCTAAGCCCCAAAAAGTCAAATTTAATAAGACCGACATCCTCAAGATACTCTTTTGAAAACTGACTGACAAAGGCATCCTCTCCTGCCGGCTTGTATATAGGACATCGTTCATAGATTGGGTTTTCAGAAATTACCACACCCGCTGCATGTGTTGAAGCGTGGCGCTTCACACCCTCAAGCGTCTTGGATATTTCAAAGAGCTGTTTTACTTTTCCGTTTTCTTCTATCTCTTTTTTCAGCTGCGGATTGTCCTTTATCGCCTCATCAAGATTATCCTTATCGGGTATCATTTTAGCAATCCTGTCTGCTTCTTTGTAAGGAAAGCCAAGCACTCTTGCAACATCTCTAACAACAGCTTTTGCTGCCATTGTTCCAAAAGTGATAACCTGAGCTACATTATACTCTCCGTATTTTTCCTTAACATAACTTATAACCTCATCCCTTCTTTCAACGCAGAAATCAACATCAATATCAGGCATCGTTATACGTTCAGGGTTTAAGAAACGTTCAAACAGCAGTTTATATTCTATAGGGTCAATATCGGTAATACCCAAAGAGTATGAAACAAGGCTTCCTGCTGCAGAACCCCTTCCCGGACCAACAGGAATTCCGTTCTTTTTTGCATAGTTTATAAAATCCCAAACAATCAAAAAATAACCCGGAAACCCCATCTGCTCTATTATGCCAAGCTCAAGTTTCAGCCTATCCTCATAATATGCCATTCTTTGTTCATTAAAACCTTCACTTCTTTTTTTAAGACCTTCATAAGCAAGCTGCCTTAGATACTCCTCCTCACTCAATCCGTTTGGTGTCTTAAAATGAGGCGGCGAGAGTTTTCCAAGCTCAAGTTCAACATTACACATATCGGCTATATATTGAGAATTTTGTACAAATTCAGGGTTTGATTCAAATATCTGAAGCATCTCTTCCTCTGTTTTAAAGTAAAATTCATGTGTCCCCATTTTCATTCTGTTTTCTTCATCTATCAAATGATTTGTTTGAATACACAAAAGGGCATCTTGAGCAACAGCATCAGGTTTATTGAGATAGTGGCAGTCATTTGTTGCAACAAGAGGCGTGTCGGTCTCTTGGGCAAGTTTTACTATATCATCGTCAATTCTCTTTTGATCGTCAAGTCCATGGCGCATAATCTCCATGAAAAAATTATCTTTACCAAATATCTCTTTGTATTCCAAGACTGTCTTTTTTGCAGAATCATAGTCTCCAGCCAAAAGCTTTCTCTGCACCTCACCGTGAAGACATGCACTGCCTGCTATTATTCCGTCTGCGTACTTCCTCAAAAGTTCTTTGTCTATTCTCGGTTTGTAATAGAAACCCTCGGTATACGAAAAGGTTGTAAGTTTCATAAGATTTTTATAACCCTGCTCATTTTCGGCAAGTAGGGTTATATGATAATTACCTTTTGTTTCCTTATCAAATCTGTTCGTGGGAGCAATGTAGCCCTCAAAACCCAATATAGGTTTTATACCGTTTGACTTTGCCAATCTGTAGAACTCTATAGCTCCAAACATATTGCCGTGATCCGTTAACGCAACAGCATTCATACCGTTGTTTTTTGCTTTTTCTATCATATTTTTAAGCTTGCTTGCACCATCTAACAAGCTGTACTCGGAATGGTTGTGAAGATGAACAAAAGACATAAAAACACCTCTTTCTTTTTACTATATATCAAATACCAAAATTATGAATATTTTGCAATTTAAACAAAAACAGATTTCTAAAATTGCATATAGCATATAGATAGATACAACACAATGCCTTCAAATTTTATCTTGACATCGTTTGAATAATTTGTATATTTGTCTTGCTTTTAGTTTTGATGCGGGCCCATAGCTCAGTTGGCTAGAGCCACCGGCTCATAACCGGTTGGTCCCAGGTTCGAGTCCTGGTGGGCCCACCAATTTTTTAATTAATGGTTGTTACTAAAGTAGTTAAAGTTCTTGAAGCATATTTTCCCTTATCCCTTCAAGAAGGCTGGGATAACTCAGGCCTTCAAATCTCTCCCGAAGACAGTTCCATAAAAGGTGTTTTGCTGTCTCTTGATGTAGGAACAGCAACAGTAAATGAAGCAGCAGAAAACGGTTGTAATCTCATTATAGCCCACCACCCTTTGATTTTTTCATCAACAAAGAAATTATACAACAACTTTTATCCGTACAACGTTGTACACAAAGCCATAAAACACGGTATAGGCATATACGCATTTCACACAAACCTCGATACTGCAGAAGGCGGATTAAATGATTATGTATGCAAGCTGCTCAATCTGTCCGATATCAGCATAATAGAAAAGCATCCACCTTTAAGAATAGGCAGACTGCCTCAAGAATTGAGCATTGAAGATACCGTATTGTACATAAAGGAAAAGCTTGATATTGAATGTATAAAATATGTTAAGGGCAGCAATAAACCCATAAACAGAATAGCCGTCTGCACCGGAAGTTGTGCTGATATGGTCTATGAACTGCTTAACGAAGAGTTTGACCTGTTTCTAACAGGTGATTTAAAACACCATACGGCATTTTATGCAAAAGAAAGTGGAATTAATATTGCAGATGCGACCCATTTTCACACGGAAAAATATGCAAAATATATTATGGCTGATGTTTTAAAAAAAGAGATTGGGGATATAAAAATTAAAATAAGTCAAAAAGACTGCATACCGTGGTCTTACAAATAGGAGGTGCTGATTTGAATGCAGATTTAAAAAGTCTTTTGGATATTCAAGAATTTGACAAAAAAGCTGCCGTCTTGGAAGAGGAGCTTTCAAAGATAGAAAAAAAAGAGCAGAAAATCTTGGAAGTTATCGATGCAAAACAAAAACAGCTAAACACAGCAAAAGAAGAAAAAGAAGAAATACTAAAAGACAAATCTTTTAAAGAAGAGCTTTTGGCTGAAACACTTGAAAATCTAAAGAAACTTGAAGTTAAACTAAACAGTGCCACAACAGAAAAACAGATGCAGGCCGTTAACACAGAAATAGATATAGCAAAAACCAACAAAAGCGTTCTCGAAGAAAAAATTGTTTCTTTGGAAGAAGAAATTGAACTAAAAGAGAAAGACATAAAAGAGCTTGAGGATAGATATACACAGCTTCAAAAAACACTTCAAGAACACAAAACAAAATTCAATGCAAGAAGAGAGCAGATATTCGAAGAGATAAAGCAGATAAAAGAAAACAAAGAAAAACTCATAGGAACGATAGACGAAGAGCTTTTAAACAAATACGAAAAACTTAATAAATGGACAAAGGGTACAAGCATTGTCCCTGTAAGAGAGGGTGCATGTTATGGATGCTTCATGAAGCTCACCCCTCAAACCATAGCCAACTTAGAAGAAACCAACGATATAATATTCTGTCCAAATTGCGGAAGAATGCTCTACAAAGAAGAAGACGCAAACAGTGAAAACGATTGATTTTTTTAAAGAGCTTTACAAATTTGGCTCAATAGACAAAGTTTTACAACAACACAGCGGTATCTCTAATTCAGATGTAGACAAATTCTTTGGTGAGGTTTTTGAAAAATTCTCAGAAACCTCTGACAAAAATAACCAATATGAATTATATACAGACGGAGCCTCAAAGGGAAATCCAGGGGATGCGGGTATTGGTTTTGTGATAAAAAAAGACAATTTCCCCATCGAAGAGGTTTCAAAATATATAGGCAAAACAACAAACAACGTTGCCGAATACACGGCTTTTATCGAAGGTTTAAAAAGACTTCAAAAGCTTGGAATAGATGAAGTATGTGTCTTTAGCGATTCTGAGCTTATGGTAAAACAGGTAAACGGCATATACTCTGTCAAAAACGAACAGTTGAAAAAACTTTATCTTGAAGCAAAAAATCTGATAAAAAACTTTAAAAAATTTAAACTTACCCATATACCGAGAGAAAAAAACACAGAGGCAGACAGACTCTCAAAACAGGGCAGTCTGTCTCATTCAACATAGTAAAAACTAAGCTTATACAAAAAGGTGGCATATATATTTAATCTGTTTATACCCAATCTTTTCGGAAGCTGCGGAAAAGGTGCGGCATCTTTTATCGCATTGACAGCAGCATTATCCAAAGATTCATAGCCGCTGCTTCTTACAACCGAAACCCTGCTTAAACTTCCGTCTTTATTTATACTGAACAGTATGAGTAATTCTCCTTGCTCTCCCTTCTCTCTTGCATCCTCTGGATAAATCCATGTATTCTGCACTTTGTCTTTTATATGTTTCATATAAGATGCATACTTGAGAGATTGTGTACCAATACTTACCGTTGCTTCTTTCTTTTCATTTTCATATTCATACTCTTTTGCTCCCAAAACAGTGTTGTTGATGGTTTTTTGGTTAAAGTTTTTATCAAACAACCCACCCTTTATCTTTACTATTTTCGAGCTTTTCTGTTTACTTTTTTTGACAATTTCTCCTTTTTTTAACCCCTGTTTTTGGTTATATGTAAACTGCTTTAGAGGTTTTGTTTTGACAATCATAGGCAGTTTCTCTTTTTTGCTTTTTTTTTCTGCAGTACCCTTTTTTGAAATATTTGCAGCCAGTTTATGTTTTTCTTTTATTTTTTTATCCTCTTTAATTTTCGGCAGCTCTACCACATCAACAAAATACGGTTTGTTTCTTTTTGCAGGTTTATGCGGAATGTGAAAAATAAGTGAGAAAAACAGAAAAACCGCAATATGAAAAACAATAGAGACAATAACAGATAAAAAAACCAACTTAATATTTTTCATGGAGATAAATATATCGTTTTTTTAATCAAATACAACTGTTTGATATTTAAAAACAACTTTGCTAAACTCATATGCGGAGAGGTGGCCGAGTGGTCGAAGGCGGTTGACTCGAAATCAATTGTACGCCCACCAGCGTACCGCAGGTTCGAATCCTGTCCTCTCCGCCATTTTAAAAAACAGGAATAAAATGAATCTTTTCTTGATAGATGTAGATAACACACTCTACCCAAAAGAGAGCGGTATATTTGACTTAATTGATGCAAAGATGAACGAGTATCTCGAGTACGTACTCGGTATGGATAAGATTACCGTCAACAAAACAAGACTTTTGTATCTGTCAAAATACGGAACAACAATGGCAGGATTGATAAAACATCACAATATTGACCCTTATCACTTTTTGGATTTTGTTCATGATATAGATATAAGTAGAATCATCAAAGAAAATACCGAAATTGCAGAAAAACTAAAACAGATAAATGCCGTAAAAATAGCTTTTACCAACGCACCGAAAAAACATGCTGAACAAATCCTTAACTCTCTTGGTATAATTGACCAATTTGTAGACATATTTGATATAGTGAGTGCAGATTTTATAGGAAAACCAAACAAACATCCCTACGAAAAAATTATAAACATTACAAAAGCAGACAGGTATATCATGGCAGATGATTGGGAAAAAAACCTAAAAACAGCAAAAGAAATAGGTATTTTTACTGTTCTTGTGGGCAAGAAAAAATCAAAGATTACAGATATCTGTGTAGAAAAATTTGAGGATATACCCCTTGAAATATTCAGATAACCCTACACAACAAGCAAAAGCTCTCTCATAACACTTGCTGCAACAACGCTCGACACTCCGCTTGAATCATAATGTGGTGATAACTCAACAACATCTGCACCGACAATGTTAAGCTTTCCAAAATACAAAATGCACTTCAACAACTCTTTATAGGTCACACCACCAGGTTCAGGTGTCCCAGTTCCAGAAAAAATAGAAGGATCTAAAACATCCAAATCAATACTTACATATACTGGATTTTTACCTATTCTTTCCGTAAATTCGTCAATCTTTTCCAAATCAAAGAGATGCATATTGGTATCTCTTTTTGGCAAAAGCATATCGGTGCTGTTCATACTTCTGATACCCAACTGGTAGAGATTGTCAAAGCCAACAACCTCACCAACCCTTTTCATCACGCTGGCATGAGAAAACCTCTCGCCCCTGTATGACTCTATCAAATCACTATGTGCATCAATATGAAGAACTGTAAGATTTTTATATTTTTTTACAAAACTTTTAATAATAGGGTAGCTTATCAGATGTTCCCCGCCGATGGATATAAGCTGTTTTTTTGAATAGACAATCTTTTCTATGAAGGTTTCAATAATTTTGAAATTCAATTCTTTATCGCCAAAACTCAAAGGAATGTTGTCTAAATCGCATATCTTTACATCTCTTAAATCTTTTTTTAAGTATGGACTGTAAGATTCAATACCGTATGAGGCTTCTCTTACTGCATCGGGTGCAAAGCGAGAACCCGGTTTAAAGGAGGATGTGCCGTCGTAGGGCACACCCAGTAAAACTATTTTTGCTTTTTTAAAATCATGATTGGCACAATAGAATTTCATCTACTCCCACCATAAGGCAACGCATGCAAAAGCAGCTCCATATTCTTCTACAACATGGCTTGAGGCTATACTTTCTATCCTGTCTATCTCAAATCCCCTGTAATTCATGCCCCACTCTGCCATCTTAATCACCTGACTTTCTGCTTCTTCTTTTGTAATACCGTAGTTTTCATATTCCATAATAAGTCCATTTTTGGTTTTGTCTTTTGGAACGGCTATGGCAACAGCTGCAGATATCAGTTCACCTTTTTTGCTTGAGGTTATTGCAGCATAGGCAACAGGCACTAAATCACCTGGCGGTAAAATTATACTATCCTTTTTCTTGCAGTTCGGCGGCAAAATAGAGCTCATCTTTACAAGATTGGTATTCCCTACGCCGCTCTTCAATAAAGCAACATCAAATGCATTAAGCTCACTAAACCCTTCAGCATTTGCAGCCTTTATCATATATATATTAGGAGCACTGTTAAACATAAGTCAAACTCCTATATGTCAACGACAAGCTATTTTATTATTTCTTTGTTCCTGCTGTATTAAATAGGGCTTAAACTGAACATGCTCAACATCCAAAACGCCCCTTAATACCTCTTTTTCTTCCGTATGAGACGGCTTTAAAACCGACTTTAAAAATTCATGGGCTTTCCAGGGATTTGAGGTATCCCCACAGGTAAAAAAATCAACTGCGGCGAATCCGTATTCAGGCCAAGTGTGGATAGCCAGATGAGATTCCGCAACGATTACAACGCCGCTTACACCAAAAGGTTCAAATGTTCGAAAAGAAGACGAAATAACCGTAGCATTGGCTTTTTTTGCTGCCTCTTGCATAAAATTCTCAAGCCTTGCAGGGTCATTCAACAACTCTTTGTCACAATTAAAGTACTCAGCCAAAACATGTCTTCCAAGTGCTTTCACTCATGTGCCCTCCTGCGACAATAAATTTTATTTTTTGTTTATGCGATTAATACCGCAAAAACACAAAAGCAGTTTATAGCACTACTGCAAAAAAAAGTCAAATTGTAGATATGTATCCATTCAACTTGTTGCATACCTAATTTTTTTACGTAAACCTGATTATAGATTGATGAGCTTATTTTATGTAATAGACAATATTTGTTACAACCCTGATTTTTTTAATATACGGAGTATTCGTATCCCTGTTGTTAATAGAAAAATATCCCTGCTTTGCAGTTTTTATACCATTCAATTCGGAATTTGAATCGTGTGCAAACTTCTCTGCCGCTTTTTTTGCATTCTTCGTCGCCTTTTCAATCATTGCTGGTTTTATTGTGTTTAATTTAGTATATAAATATGTCGTTTGATAGTTTAAATTACTTGCCATAACACCTTTTTCACTCAATTTAAAGAGTTTCTTTCCAAGTTTTATTACTTTTTTCACCTTATTTGTATACAATGTTACAACAACCTTGCCTGTATATCTAAACCTTGAGTTTGAGTTGTAATCCTTTGCAAAGTTATCAACGATTTCAGGGGATGTTATGGAAATTTCAGAATCGTCAAATCCGTTGTTTTTTAGAAAGTTTACAACAATATCACTGCTGGATGTGATTTTTTTATAAAGACTCAAAGGATTGTTGTCTGCAACCTCAAACTGTATAGGATAAATTGCAACATCAGCCATAACCTCTCTTTCTGCAAGACCCTTAACAGAAACCGTTTTTTCCATTTCTTTAACTTTAATAACTGCAGAAGATAATATAAGCCCCATAACAATCAAACCTATCGCAATAAAAACTCCTGATAGATAACCGTTATTTTTATCCATCTCACCATCCTTTCTCTTTAATATCTACACCTTCCCATTCAAGAATTTGCTTTTTTAATTCAACACCCTTTGCATATCCGCCTATTCCGTTTTTTGCAACAACCCTATGACAAGGAACAAATAGAGCATAAGGGTTCACATGCAGCATGCTTGCCACGGCTCTTGCATATCTTTTATACTTAAAAACTTTAAACGCCAAATCGGAATAGGAAAAAATCTCTCCCTTTTTTGTTGATATTAAAAATTTATCAAGATTAAACGATTTTTTAGATTCATCCAACTTTAACATATCATAATCAAATAAAGAAATATCACAGCTGTCAAAAACGGCATCCACGGTCTTTTTAGATAAAGAATTAAGCTTGTATCCGAATCTTTTTTTGCTAAATTCTATGGAATTTATACCGCTTCTATAGCCATTATCACAATCAAAAATCAGCCATATATTAAACGGTGTATCCGTATAATATTTACTCAAACACTATCCTTAAATGATATAGCGAGGTAACAAGGTCTTCTTGAATTTTTCTCACCATATCTTCAAACTCCTCGAATGAAACCTTTTTATACTCTACAAGAGGATCTTTTTGACCGTAGCCTCTCAATCCAACAGCATCCCTCAAATAATCCATATTCTTCAAATGCTCTCTCCATCTTGTATCAACAATCTGCAGCATAATCTGTCTTTCCAAGTTCCTCATATCTTCATCACCTATAAGATTCTCTTTTTCGTTGTATTCATCTTCAAGTTCTTTTATAATTTTTTCAATTAAAGCATCACGCTTTTTGGATTTTGCAAGCTCTTGCGTATCTATTTCAAATGTCTTTTGGAATATTCTATGCATCTCCTTGTTAAATCTTTCAACATCCCAGTTTGTAGGGTCTATGTTTTCCGGTAGATAATCAGCTGCTATATCAAAAACCATAGATTCAACATAACTCATAATATCTTCTTTCAAATCCTTTCCTTCAAGGATGCTGCGCCTTTGCTCGTATATCACACTCCTTTGCTTATTCATAACATCGTCATATTCGAGCAAATTCTTTCTCATATCAAAGTTATATGCTTCCACTTTTTCCTGTGCATTCTCAATAGCTTTGGTTACCATTTTGTTTTCAATTGCCTCGCCGTCTTCAACACCCAATTTATTCATTAAAAACTGAATCTTTTCAGCCCCGAAAATCCTTAAGAGGTCATCCTCCAGAGAAAGAAAAAACCTTGAAGCACCAGGGTCACCCTGCCTGCCTGCTCTACCCCTTAGCTGATTGTCTATTCTTCTTGATTCATGTCTTTCTGTTCCAAGAATATACAATCCACCGAGCTCTTTAGTCTCATCTGTGAGTTTAATATCAACGCCACGACCTGCCATATTTGTAGCTATGGTTATCCTGCCTCTTTCTCCTGCATGGGCAATAATTTCAGCCTCTTTTTCGTGGTGCTTTGCATTTAAGACAGAGTGCGGTATACGTTTTTTTATCAAATATCTGTGAAGCTCTTCAGATTTTTCAACACTTGTTGTTCCAACCAAAACAGGCTGACCTTTTTTGTATCTCTGTTCTATTTCATTTATGATGGCATCAATTTTTTCTTTGTAGGTTTTGTATATCAAATCGTTGTAATCTATCCTGCCTATCGGCTTATTGGTCGGTATCTCAACAACATCAAGATTGTATATCTCTTTAAACTCTCTTGACTCTGTTACAGCTGTTCCTGTCATACCCGACAGCTTTTCATACATTCTGAAATAGTTCTGGAATGTTATTGATGCAAGGGTTTGTGACTCTTTTTGTATTCTTAAATGCTCCTTTGCCTCTATTGCCTGGTGAAGACCGTCTGAATATCTTCTATCAGGCATCAATCGTCCCGTAAACTCATCAACAATAATCGCCTTTCCGTCTTTTACTATATAGTCTTTATCTTTAACATAAACAGTGTGAGCCCTCAAAGCCTGATTAACCATATGCAGTATTTCTATATTTTCCGCATCATACAAATTGCTCAAAGACAAAGCTTTTTGAATCTTCTCTATTCCTGTATCTGTCAAAGTGGCATTTTTTGTCTTTTCATCAACATCATAATCATCTTTTGTTAGAGTTCTTATAGCCTTATCCACCTTATAATAAAAAGAAGAAGGTCTGTCGGCTGCACCCGATATGATAAGCGGTGTTCTTGCCTCATCAATCAAAATCGAGTCAACCTCATCGACTATGGCATAATAAAAATTTCTTTGAACATATTCATCAAGAGAAAAACTCATATTGTCTCTAAGATAGTCAAATCCAAATTCACTGTTTGTGCCGTATGTAATATCTGCCTGATAAGCCTCTTTTCTCGAACAGGCAGTAAGTTTGGTTGTGAATTTGCTTTCATCGTCCCAATCTATTAAAAACGAATTATTCTGCTGCTGAACTACGCTTACACTGAAACCCAAAAACTTATAAATGGGCGCCATCCATAATGCATCCCTTTTGGCAAGATAATCATTAACCGTCACAAGATGAACACCTTTTTTTGTTATGGCATTCAAAACAAGTGGGAGAGTGGCAACAAGGGTTTTTCCTTCACCCGTTTTCATTTCAGCAACCATACCCTTATGCAGTATGTACCCACCTATAAGTTGAACATCAAAATGGCGCATATTAAGCACACGCTTTGCAGTCTCTCTTGTTATCGCAAAGGAATCAACTAATATATTGTCTAAATTGTTTTTCTTTTCGTAGAGTTCTCTCAATTCATCTATTTTTGCTTTTAATTGTTCATTGGATAACGATTGAATCTCGTTTTCTTTATCGTTAATCCTATCAACATATGGCTGTACGGATTTCAAAATCCTGTCGTTTTGAGTACCGAAAATCTTTTTTAGAACACTTCCTATCATAAATTCTCCTTAAAGTCATACATTTTTTTACCTGGTATATTGTATGTATAAGCAAAATCATGTCAATAAAAATAGATTGCACATGTTAATACTCATAATTAATTTGACTTACAATTCTTCATTATGTAGAATTTATTTATGAATAGACTGAAAGAGCTGTACGAAAATCTAGGTGCCATAGAAGATTTGCCGGCTTTTCCAGCCATTGCGTTTGAGGTAATAAAGCTAACAA
Organism: Desulfurellales bacterium; assembly: GCA_027014115.1. GTDB lineage: Bacteria > Campylobacterota_A > Desulfurellia > Desulfurellales > Hippeaceae > JALWEJ01. The sequence continues at coordinate 78,199 of JALWEJ010000042.1, read as the reverse complement.
GGGATGCAACATCAACATCAAAGGATATAGAAAACGTGATTAAAAAGGATCCCAATCTTGTCAGTCAGATTCTTAAAATGGCAAACTCATCTTTCTATGGACTTGCAAGAAATGTTCAATCATTAAATCACGCTATAAATATGATGGGGTTTGTACAGGTAGAAAACATAGTCATGATATCAGTCATGCTTGCAAGCATAAAAAAGATGCCTCTGCACAAGCATTTCAATAGAGATAAATTCCTTGAGCATTCATTCGGATGCGGTGTTACAGCAAAAATTATGGCAAACATACTCAATCTTGATTTTAGCTCTGCAGAGTTCAGCAGTGGTGTTATGCACGATATAGGCAAGGTTTTAATAGATTTATATGCACCCGAGATATTAGATGAGATATTGGATAATGCATATAAAAAAGGTCTTTCGTTTTATGATTCAGAGATGGAATTATACGGTATAAACCATTCCATTTTGGGTGGACGATTATTATCCATTTGGGGGTTGCCCAATGAGATAGTCGATATAGTAACCCATCATCATGACCCTGAAAATGCAAATAACAAACTTTTGGCTGCCATAGTTCATGTGGCTGATTTATTAACCTATTCGGAAGGTATAGGATTTGGAGGAAATTATTCAAAATTTACACTTGAAGAAGATGACGGATGGAAAATAATACTTGATACAGTTGAATCCTCATCAAAAATAGACATTGAATTCTTCACATTTAAGCTTTATGAAGAAATAGATTCTATAAAACAATTATACTTTAGTGGGAGCTGATCAAAAGTGGCAGAGAAAATGGATCCTAAAACATTTGAAGCGATAAGGAAATTTATATACGACAAATCGGGAATATTCTTTGAAAAAAATAAAGAATATCTTATGGTAAACAGACTTAAAAAAAGGCTTGATGCTTTGAAAATGTCCAACTTTGAAGATTACCTTAGATATCTGAAGTCACCCTCAGGTGCAAAAGAGATTTCAAATCTTTTTGACGCTGTCACCATTAACGAAACCTATTTTTTCAGACACATTAACCAAATAAATGCATTTAAAGATTCTATTGTCCCTGAAATTCTAAAAAGAAAAAGGCTGATGACTATTTGGAGTGCAGCATGCTCCAGTGGAGAAGAACCATATACTCTAGCCATTGCTCTAATGGAAAAATATGGACAAAACATACCAGCAAGAATACTTGCAAGCGATATCAGCAATGAAATACTTGATAAAGCAAAAGAGGGAGTTTACGGAGAATATTCATTAAAAGAGCTTTCCTTTGATATGAAGAAAAAATATTTTGACAATATTGGTCCTGGAAAATACAAAATAAAGGATTTTGTAAAAAGAAAATGTATATTTAAAAATATAAATCTAACCGATGACAGACAGCTTAGAAGTATCGGTAAAATGGATACGATATTTTGCAGAAATGTATTAATATATTTTGATAATATATCAAGACAAAAGGTTATAGACAAATTTTACAACGATATACTCAATCCTGGCGGATATTTAATACTTGGGGCAACAGAATCCATATCAAGATTGAAGACAAACTTCAAATTGTGTCACTTTAAAATGGCAATAGCCTATCAAAAACCAATATAAAAAAGAGAGTGAATCTATAAGCCGGGTTCTGTATCGAGCCTATTTAAAAACTCGACGATAGCCATTTATCTAAGCGGCCTACCCGAAAACCCATCACAAAAATGTGCATAAGGCAGAGTCAACCTTAAAGGCTTTCCTATTTGGCCTTGCTCCGGATGGGGTTTGCCCTGCCGGTGTGCATTGCTGTACACCGCGGTGAGCTCTTACCTCACCTTTTCACCCTTACCCCTCACTCATCTTACAACCATCAAATAATATCTTTTGTGATTGGCATTACGATGCAAAAGAAAGATAAATGAAAACTTCTAAGATGAGTGAGGGGCGGTCTGTTTTCTGCGGCACTTTCCTGTGGGTCGCCCCAACCGGCCTTTTCGACCGACATCCCGACTCTGAGGAGCCCGGACTTTCCTCTTGAGATTAAAATCTCAAGCAACTATCCGATTCACTCTCTAAGCTACAATTTTAAATCTTTTTCTTTAAAAATCAACTAAAAGGCCTACCAAACCCAGCCCTCATCAAGCAGCTGTCTCATCACAGGAAAAACCTTGTCGTATGTTCCCTCAAAATAACCTTTTATTGTTCCCTCTTTGGATAAATCAAATGTTATTCCCAAATCTTCAAGATATCTTTTTAGCTTATCAGCCTCCTCACCCTCTACATCATCTGCATAAATATCAAGATAACATACACCATCCATTGACCATTTTGCAGCATTGTAAAAACCAACCAATCTTCTGTGATTATCTCCGTGTCCGTGAGACATAACATACCTCCAAAAAAACTTCTTACTTTTTATTTGAAAGCAATATATTATTATCAAAACAAAATGTCAAATCCAAGTTTAAACTCTTAAATCGATGTGTCCTTGTTGATTTTTTTTGTTTTTCCTCTTCTCTTTCTCTTTTTTCTCATCTACGGCATTGTGGGGCTCGTTCTCGGTTTCTTTTACCTGCTCGGCTTTTACCTCTTCCTCTTTTTTGTTTATTATTCCCTTAAAAGCCTCACCCACTGCTGCAGATGTAAGAGAATTGGAATTGATCTGGCTCTGGGATGTTGCATTAAGTATGACATTCTGCACATCAATTGGACCAACCATTCCTACTCCTTAAATAAAACTCTCTTAATAAACATATGTCCTTCACTGACAAATTCTTTATCCCTGCAGTAATTCTCATTATAAAAGCCTCCTTCGTAGCTGTCTGCATCTTTTGAGTCCCAAACAGCAAAAGGAACAGGCTCACTTGAGTGTGTTTTAATCTTTATAGGTGTCGGATGGTCAGGCAAAACAGCTATCCTTATATCGTCATTCAAATCACCCGACAGTTTCAAAGCCTCACCTACTATTTTTTCATCAAAAAGCTCTATGGCTTTAATCTTTGTTTCAAGCTCTCCCATATGTCCCGCCTCATCTGTTGCTTCAACATGAACATATGCAAAATCTCCGCCGTTTTCAAAATAGTCAAATGCCGCATTGATTTTTCCGTTGTAATTTGTGTCTATAAAGCCTGTCATGCCTTCAATTTCATGTATGTAAAGCCCAGTTAATTTTCCTATGCCAACCATCAAATCGACAGCACTAATCATACAGCCTTTTTTTTCAAACATATCAAAAAACAAAGGCATTGAGGGTTTTTTACCCTCACCCCAAAGCCAAACAGCATTGGCATATTTGTGTATATTATTGTCTTTTAATATTTCGGATGCTTTCTGCATAACATCAAGCAAAAATTCCTTATGTTCACCTTTTGGCAAATGCCTCTCAATGGGTTTATCGCTTATATCGTGAGGGGGTGTCGTATTATCTGTAAAACCGTCTCTCCAAATCATTAAATTTCTGTAGCTTACACCCGGGAAAAACTCTACACTTTCAATATTTAAACTGTTGTTGAGAAGTTCTATAAGTTTTTCAGATTTTTCGCTCGATATGTGTCCTGCTGCAAAATCCTTCATTATGCCGTTTTCTATATTCACAAAATTACACCTGTATGCAACATCATCTTTACCCATAGGGACAGATTTACTTGCAGCCTCAAGAGGTGCTCTGCCTGTGTAGTATTTTTGCGGATTATACCCCAAAACACTTAAGTTAGCAACATCGCTTCCCGGCGCAAAACCTTCAGGTACCGTTTTAACCATACCCACAACTCCGCCTGCAATTTTGTCCATATTGGGCGTTTCTGCATACTCAAGCGGCGTCTTTCCGTCAAGTTCATCGATAGACCAATCTGCCATTCCATCACCAAGCAATATAAGATACTTCATAATCACCCTTCCAAAATCTTTATATAAATTTGTCTGTTCCTTGGACCATCAAACTCCATAAAAAACACACCCTGCCACCTACCGAGCATCAACTTTGAATTTTCAATCACGATTGTCACGCTTGAACCTATCAATGAGGCTTGAATATGGGCATCGGAATTTCCCTCAAGATGCTTATATTTATCCGAAAATGGAACAAGTTTTTCTAACACTGTCAGCATATCCGCCGCAACATCCTTATCGTAAGCCTCATTTATTGTAACACCGGCAGTCGTATGCGGAACATAAATTGTAACTAAACCGCTTTTTGTATTTTTAATACTATTTTCTATTATTGAGGTTATATCTACTACCTCTTTTTTCTTGCTTGTTTTTATATTCGCTATCTTCATAATTTTCACTCCTTCTTAAATGTATAGGATTTTTATCACAAAAACAAGTTTTTCCTTGATGGAATATATAAAAAATATTAAACTTTATGTGTCTTTAAATAAAAAATGGCATTTTTGGAGAGGATATGTCGTATATAGCAATAATAGATTACGATAGCGGAAATGTAAGAAGTGTTTCCAAGGCGGTAGAAGCTGTAGGTTCGATATCAAAAATAACAAAGGACAAAAACGAAATTCTATCGGCTGATGGTGTAATTCTGCCGGGTGTTGGAGCCTTTGGTGACTGCATGGACAAATTGAAACAGTATCAACTCACAGATACTCTATACAGATTTATAGATTCAAAGAAACCCTTTCTTGGTATCTGTGTCGGACTGCAACTTTTGTTTGAAAAAAGCTTTGAATTTGGGGAACATGATGGATTGGGCATAATAAACGGAGATGTGAATCTGTTTCCGACAAAAAAAGGTTATCCCGTACCTCACATGGGATGGAATACGGTAAACATACTAAAAGAAAATCCGATTTTTAACGGCATAGACAACAACAGCTATTTTTATTTTGTGCACTCATACTTTGCAAAAGCTTCAAATAACGAACTCTCAACAACAAACTATATAGTTAATTTTACATCATCTATAAACAAAAACAATGTTTGGGGTGTTCAGTTTCACCCGGAAAAAAGCCAAAAAAACGGACTTAGGGTTTTGAAAAATTTCTGTGATATATGCGAGGGAAAACTATGATTGTAATACCTGCAATAGATTTAATGGATGGAAAAGTTGTAAGATTGAAAAAAGGCAAAAAAGAGGACTATACGGTATATTCAGACTCCCCCGTTGATGTGGCAAAGCAGTTTGAATCACTCGGAGCAAGAAGAATACATATTGTAGATTTGGACAGCGCATTCGGAATGGGAAATAACAGAAAAATCATAAGAAAAATATCTGAAAATCTTACCTTGTCAATGATAGAGGTTGGTGGGGGCGTAAGATCAAAAGAGGATATAGAAGAACTGCTCTGCTGTATGGTACAAAGGGTAATAGTAGGCACAATGCCGATAAAACAACCTAAGCTCTTTGAAGAAATAGTTGACGAATTCGGTGAGAAAACAATAGTTGGAGTTGATGTTGAGAATAATTTTGTAAAAATATCAGGATGGGTGGAAAATACAAAAATAGACCATATAGCCTTTTTGTCAAAAATGCAAAAGATGGGCATAAAAGAAACCATCGTGACAGATATCTCAAAAGACGGTATGTTAAGCGGTATAGATATTGACTTTTACAAAAACATAGCCCTAAAAACCGGTTTGGGTGTAATAGCATCTGGGGGTGTTAAAGATAAAAGCGACATAGAGCGCTTAAAATCCATAGAAGATTTCGGAGTAATGGGTGTTGTTGTGGGTAAGGCAATATATGAAAAAACCATTGATTTAAAAACCATATTGGAGAAATACAGATGATAAAAATTACAACACTTGTCGAGAATACGGCAACAAAAGCACGATTTAGGGCTGAACACGGATTTAGTATGCTTATAGAAAAAGATGGCGAATTGATACTATGGGACACAGGTCAAACAGATGCAGTAATCCACAATGCAAAACTGCTCAATATAGACTTATCAAAAATAAAAAAAGTAGCGCTGAGCCATGGACATTACGACCATGTTGGCGGCTTAAAATATCTTTTAGACTACACACAACCCACAGTATATGCACATCCTGATATATTCAGAAAGAGATATTCAAAACTCAGTGATGACGGCAGCTTAAGATATATCGGCATAGAAGACAGAGATTTTTTTGAGAAAAAGAAAGCCAAATTTGTTTTGAACGACAAACCAATAGAGATAACCGAAGGAATATTCACAACCGGATTTGAGGATATGCATACTGATTTTGAAGAAGTTGACAAAAATTTTGTCTACGAAACACAAAATGGATATCAGAAAGATTATGTTGATGATGATATGAGTCTTGTTATAGATACAAAAGATGGGCTGTTTGTTCTTTTTGGGTGTGCACACAGGGGAATTATTAATATTATAGATAATGTTGAAAACCATTTTAACAAAAAAGTCATAGGTTTTTTGGGTGGAACACATCTTGGACCTGCAAGCCCAAATCAGCGAGAAAAAACAATAGAAGAGCTACAAAAACGTGATTACATAAAAATCATGGGTCCATCACACTGTACCGGTATGCTTATGAATGCAGAGCTGTTTTGTAATTTTAAAAACAGAATCATTTTCAACAATGTAGGAACTATTACAACCATAGAATGATAAGTGCGTTTTTCACAATAGCACCCATATTCTTTGTTATTGCTGTAGGATTCGCTCTTAATAGATATTCTTTGATAGACAAAAAGGCGATAAAAACAAACAATTGGCTTGTATTTTACATATTCCTTCCTGCTCTTTTGATACATAAAATTGCAAATTCAAACATAAAATCCATGTTTGACTTAAAAATAATTCTTATACTTTATTCAAGCGTATTTGCCGTATATATCATATCTGTTGCTGCATCAAAACTGCTCAGAATAAACAAAAAAACAGCTTCAGCTGTGGCAGTAAGCTCATTTAGAGGGAATTTTGCCTATATGGGACTGCCTATTGCATACTATATGTTTTCAAACAAAGGTATTGTTATATCTAGTATGCTTATAGCCTTTATTGTGCCTTTTGTTAATATGTTATCCATTTTTGCATTCTCAAGTGCTTATAATAAAAACTATATAAAGGTTTTGAAAAGTTCCCTTTTTACACCAATTGTTATAGCTTCGTTTGTAGGTATAACATTAAGCATTTTTGATATAAAAATACCGCAAGTCATAGAAAAATCCCTCAATATTTTATCACTGCCTGCACTAACTTTGGCTTTGATAGGCATTGGTGCATCGCTGCGCTTTGGGTATATATCAAAAAAACCCGTTGAATTGATTCTAAGCGGCGTCTTAAAGCTGCTTGTCTTACCGTTTCTTGGTGTTTTGCTGCTTAAAATTTTGCCGATTGAAACAGTTGTTGCAAAGGTGCTTTTAATTATGCTTGCAGCACCGCCTGCAACCCTCAATTACATAATGACACAACAGACGGACTCTGACTATCTGCTTGTTAGTACAAGCATATGCCTCGGAACGGTTTTTTCTTTTCTCAGCTACATATTTTGGATATATTATATGAAATGTTGCTTTTAGGAGGGGTATTATGAACAGTATTATTCTTGATTCGCAAAAGGTTGAACCAAGCAAGGTTGTTTGTATTGCAAGAAACTATGTTGCCCATATAGAAGAACTGAAAAACGAAGTACCTGATGAAATGTCCATATTCATAAAACCAAACAGCTCAATAACAGATGAGCTTAGCATACCGCCATTTGGTGAATGTCATTATGAAGGAGAAATTACCTTTCTTATAAAAAATAACAAATTTGCAGGTGTAGGCTTTGGTCTTGATTTGACATTAAGAGATATACAGTCAAAACTCAAAAGCAAAGGTCTTCCATGGGAAAAGGCAAAAGCATTTGATAGGGCTGCGGTTTTCAGTAAATTTATACCCTTTGAGGGAGATGTAAATAAGCTCGGCATAGAGCTTTATATAAACGGGGAACTTAAACAAAAGGGCGATGTAAATCTGATGATATATAAACCTCAGGAAATATTCGAAGAGGCAAAAAAATATTTTACTTTTTTTGATTATGATTTGCTTATGAGCGGAACACCGAAGGGCGTTGGAACATACAAAAAAGGTGATATTTTTTCGGGAAAAGTTTTATACGACAACGATATAATAGTTGAAAAGGATTGGATTGTAAGATGAATGCAAACAACAAAATAAACAGATTTAAATTATACGATTATCTAAACTGGAAAATATATGTTGTTTTAATCTTGATTATGTTTTCCTTGTCTGCATATGTTAGACATCATCAATATACAAACTGGAGGCACCATGCATCTTTATACTTTGTTCAAAACTATCCTGCAATGACAACACTCGATGCCTATTATTGGCTGAGATATGCAAAAGAGTATAAAAACGGCACATATCAAAAAAGTAATATCGACAAATTAAGAAAATATCCGGAAGGCACATATAGAGGACGTATTCCAATGATAAGTTATCTTATTGCCAAAACATCAAAAATAACAGGCTTGAGTATTTATCAATCAGGACTTACCCTTATACCGATTCTGGCAAGTCTTTTCATCATACCCCTTACACTGTATTTCTATTTATCAAAAATGCCTCTTGGCGGAATTGTAGGCTCATTTGTCGGTGCATTTAGCTGGATATATTTTGTAAGAACGTCAATGGGAAGAGTGGATACAGACCTTCTCCAACTGTTTTTTCTGTTTTTGGCATCACTATTTGTCCTTTTAATGTATCAAGCAAAAAAATATATATTCATAGTGCTAAATTTTATTCTTATGCTTGTAACACTAAAGCTGTTCGGATGGTGGTATGGACACCAGGCTATTATTGCAGTATATGGCGCATTAGCACTGTTTCTGCTCTTTATAAAAGGTTTAAAAGATAGAAATATTCTGTATGCATCTGCAATTATACTTATTCTATCTACAGTTATCGGATATGGATACCTATCCGGCATAATAGGCTTTATACACAGTTATATGTTTCCAAAAGAATCTGTTGATTATTTCCCAAATATACTAAACACAATCACAGAAACTGTTCATGCGCCCATAAAAGAAACATTGGCACTAATATTGTCATCATACATTATTACAGGTATCGGTCTTCTGGCTTTTGCTGCATCAATAATTTTTCTCAGAATAAGCATTATTCCTCTTCTGCCAATACTTGCTTTGGGTTTTGTAGCTTTTACAAGCTCAAAAAGAGCAGCAATGTTTATTGCACCGTTTGTCGGTGTAGGTCTCGGTTTTGTTTTGGATTTGTTTATAAATTATGCAAAAGACAAATATTCGCTAAAAAATACACAAATTGCTGCTTCAAGTACAGTCTTGGCAGGTTTGTTAATTCTTAGTATTTCAAGCTTTTCTGCAATAAAATTTACACCAAAACCGTCAATAAAACCCGACATCATACATTCGTTTATAGAAATCAAGAAAAAAATTAATAGTGCAAACATATTCAGTTGGTGGGACTATGGATATGCAATAGAGGATATTGACGGATATTCAACATATCACGACGGCGGAGTACATGGAGGTGCAAGAACCTATTTAATTGCAAAGGGCTTGACAGACAACAATCAGCAGCACTTATACAACATCGTCTCCTATGTGGATAAAAACGGAACAAAGAATATATACAGAGAGATAGATAAAGGCAAAAAACCTCAAAAAATTGTAGACGAAATAATGAATTACAAAAAACCACTAAGGACCGAAAACGATTATCTGCTTTTCACACGTGATATGGTAATGAAGTTTTCTGCAATATCATATTTTGGCAATTGGAATTTCAAAACACAAAAAACAAAATATATGGGATACCAATCCTTAAGATGCAGCAGTTTCAAAAATAACATTTTAACCTGTCAAGGTGCAATTTTTGATTTAAAAAAAGGAACAATAAACAATAAAATTCCAATAAAAAAAGTTATCTACATACAAAACGGTTATCAAAAAAACCAACAAAACTTTTTTGAAAAAGGCGTTACAATAGAAATCATAACGAGAAACAACATACTTTTAAATATACTTTTATGCAACGATGCAGTTTTCAAGTCAAATTTTAATCAGATATACATACTCGGTCAATACGATAAAAAATATTTTGAGGAGATTTATAACAACTTCCCATCTGCAAGGATGTTTAAACTGAAATCTGATACAAAAAAACAATAAAACACTTGTAAAATTTTGCTTGTTGATATATAAACTCTAAATGATATTACACACACCCTAAAAAACGGGTTCTTCCAAAAAAACATTGGAAGGTGCGGGGTGGTGGTAAAAACCTTAGGAGGTATTATGTCGTCCCATGTAAGCATGAAAGAACTGCTTGAAGCAGGTGTCCATTTCGGCCACCAAACAAAACGCTGGAATCCAAAGATGAAACCCTTTATCTTTGCAGCAAGGAAAGATATTCACATCATAGATTTGCAAAAAACAATCAACTACTTTGACAAAGCATACGAGTTTATAGAAAACAAGGCTCAAGAAGGCAAATCTGTTCTTTTTGTATGTACAAAAAAACAGGGAAAAGACGAAATAAGAGAGGCTGCCCTATCATGCTCAATGCCTTACATTAACGAAAAATGGGTAGGCGGGCTCTTAACAAACTTCCAAACAGTCCAAAAAAGTATAGAAAACCTAAAAAGACTTGAAGCAATGGAAGAAAGTGGCGAAATTGAAAACTATACAAAAAAAGAGCAGAAAAAACTCAGAAAGAAAAAAGAAAAACTCGAAAGATATATCGGCGGCATAAAAGATATGCAGACCATTCCTGATGCTATTTTGATTATTGATGTCAAAAGAGAAGATTTGGCAGTAAAAGAGGCCAACAAGCTTGGAATTCCGATTATTGCCTTGGTTGATACCAACTGTGATCCTGATCCAATCGACCATATTATACCGGGAAATGACGATGCTATAAGATCCATAAAACTTGTAGCAACAAAAATGGCTGAAGCCATAAGAAACGGAAAAGACAAATACGAAAAAGAGCTCTCGGAAGCTGAAGCCGAAGAAGAGTTTGAGAAAGCAAAACAGGAAAAAATTGAAGCAGAATCTGAGGAGGAAGAATAGATGGCTGATATTACAGCAGCAATGGTAAAAGAGTTAAGAGACAGAACAGGTGCAGGAATGATGGCCTGCAAAAAAGCATTAAAAGAAACAGACGGAGATATAGAAAAAGCAATAGATAAATTGAGAGAAATGGGCTTAGCAAGTGCAAAAAAGAAAGCATCCAGAGATGCAAATGACGGAAAAGTGGTGAGCTATATTCATGCAGGTGGAAAAATCGGTGTGCTTGTAGAGGTAAACTGTGAAACAGATTTTGTTGCAAACACGGACGATTTTAACAATCTCTGTAAAGATATAGCAATGCAGATAGCAGCTGCTGCACCGGTTTATGTATCGCCTGATGATGTTCCTCAAGACGAAATAGAAAAAGAGAAACAGATTCAAAAAGAGCAGCTAAAACAACAAGGGAAACCTGAAAATGTAATAGATAAAATTGTAGAGGGTAAAATCAATAAATACTACGAAGAGGTTTGCTTACTTGAGCAACCATTCATAAAAGATGGAAGTGTAAAAATAAAAAATATGGTTGAAAGCGCCATATCAAAAATGGGTGAAAATATCGTTATTAGAAGATTTGCAAGATTTAAAATAGGAGAAGAATAGTTTGAACGAAAAACCGTCTTTTTCAAGAATACTTTTAAAATTAAGCGGAGAGGCTCTTATGGGGAGCCTCTCTTACGGTATATGCGAAGACACTATTAAATCAATATCACAACAAATCAAAGAATTAAGAAAATTGGATATAGATGTAGCAGTTGTTATAGGAGGAGGAAATATATTCAGGGGTGTTAAAGGTGCATCTATGGGTATGGATAGAGCCTCAGCTGACTATATGGGTATGCTTGCAACTGTTATCAACGGGCTCGCCCTTCAGGATGCGCTTGAGAAAATAGGCGTTCAAACAAGGGTTATAAGCGCAATAGAAATGAGAGAAATATCCGAACCCTATATAAGAAGAAGAGCTTTGAGACATCTTGAAAAAGGCAGGGTTGTTATATTTGTTGCAGGAACCGGTAATCCCTATTTCACAACAGATACGGCAGCATCTTTAAGAGCAATGGAAATAGGAGCAGATGTTATTCTCAAAGCAACAAAAGTTGACGGTGTGTATGATAAGGATCCTGAAATTCATAGCGATGCAAAAAAGATAAACTCAATCAAATACATAGAAGTCTTGGATAAAAATTTAAGGGTGATGGACTCAACGGCTATATCTATGTGCATGGAAAACAAAATGCCAATCATAGTCTTTAATATAAAAAATTATGGTGATTTAAAAAGAATAGCCCTTGGAGAGGATGTTGGAACAGTAGTGAAATAAACATTAAGGAGGATGTTATGGATAGTAATGTAGTAGACGGATACAAAAAATCAATAGAGAAAACAATAACGGCTTACAAAAAATACCTATCAACAGTGAAAACAGGAAGAGCTCATACAACAATCTTTGAAAATCTATCCGTTGAAAGTTACGGACAGAACATGCCCCTTAAACAGCTTGCATCAATCTCTACACCAGATGCATCAACCGTTGTTATACAACCTTGGGATGCATCAACACTTAAAGAGATAGAAAAAGCTATTTTAAAAGCAAATATGGGCTTTACTCCTCAAAATGATGGTAAAATAATCAAAATAAACATACCACCCATGACAGAAGAGGACAGAAAACAAGTCGTCAAGCTTTTAAAACAGGAAAGTGAAAAATACAAAGTTACATTAAGAAATGCAAGAAAAAAGGCAAATAAAACCGTCAAAGACCTTGAAAAAGATAAAATAATATCCGAAGATGAATCCAAAAAATTGGAAAAAGATATTCAAAAAATATTGGATGATGGCTCAAAGAAGATTGACGAACTGACAAAGGCTAAAGAAAAAGAGATTACAACCATTTAATGAACAAGACCAATCTGCCAAAACATATCGCCATTATAATGGACGGTAACGGAAGATGGGCACAATCTCACGGCAAAAACAGAACATATGGCCATTATATTGGATCTCAAGTCGCAGATAGCATTACAAGATACTGTGCAGCAATCAACATTCAATACTTAACCCTATACACATTTTCAACAGAAAATTGGAAAAGGCCAAAGAGTGAAGTCACATTTTTAATGAATCTTCTAAAACGGGGAATATTAAAAAAATCCAAGATTTTTTTGGAAAATGATATAAGATTTAACACTATTGGCGATATATCAAAATTAAACCCCGAAATACAAGAGGTTCTAACAGAGGCTGTAGACAAAACAAAAAATGGAAAAACACTCACATTAACTCTCGCCCTTAACTATGGCTCAAGATATGAAATTACACAAGCTGTTAGAAAAATAGCTCAGCTTGCCAAAGAAAACAAATTAAAAATTGAAGATATATCTCAAGAAACGATAAATAATTACCTATATACAAACAATATGCCTAATGTTGATCTTTTGATTAGAACAGCAGGCGAAAAACGGATAAGCAATTTTCTTCTTTGGCAGTCATCCTATGCCGAATTTGTCTTTTTTGATAAATATTGGCCTGATTTTACAGAAGACGATTTACAACAGGCTATTTTAGAATTTCAAAACAGAAAAAGGCGTTTTGGCGGCCTATGACAAAACGCATCTTATCTGCCGTTATACTTATACCCATTGTCATCTGGCTTGTTTTTTTTGCCAAAAAAGAACTCTTCGGTGTTGCTATTTTATTTGTTAATTTTACAGCATATCTTGAGTGGCTCAATATGGATGGTGTTCGATTCAATACACAAAAAGCACTCTATTTTTCACTAAATGCTCCGTTTATATTTATGATGTTATTCGACAGACAGCTTGCTGTATATGCATTATTTGCTGTATTTATTTTTCACCTTGTTATCAATTTTTCATCAATTAAAAAAAACAAAATGCTTCAAAACTACTACTACTTTTTGGGCATTATCTATACAGCTTTATATACATTCCTATACTTCATCATTATAGAACAAAACGGAAGAGTTAATCTTACAATTTTGCTTGTCTCTATATGGGCAGGTGACAGCTTTGCCTATTTGTGCGGAAAATATTTTGGAAAACATAAGCTGTCAAAACAAATTAGTCCAAAAAAAACGATAGAGGGTGCGGTATGCGGAATATTTTTTGGAACCTTTTTTGCATCACTATTTGCATACTTCGCAAAACTACCCATAGAAAACGGATTTTTAATAGGTATTGCTGCAAATATATCGGGTATTTTCGGAGATTTGTCCGAATCTGTAATAAAACGTGCATTCAACAAAAAAGACTCATCAAACATAATCCCTGGACACGGTGGAGTTTTGGATAGACTGGACAGCTTGGCATTTTCAGGTTTCTTTGTTTATATGATGGTGTTATGGAAAATATTGTAGTACTTGGTTCCACAGGCTCAATAGGACAAAACACACTCGATATCATATCAAGAACAGACAAATTCAAGCTAACGGCAATAAGCTTTAACACAAACATAAAGGTTGCAAAAAAGCAGATAGAAGCATTTAAACCACAATATGTATGCTGCGGAACAAAACAGATAGCCGATCAAATAAAAGAAACATTCAAGGATTTAACTGTCGTATATGGTAAAGACGGTATAATGCAAATATCGTCTCTTGGCGATTCAGATATTTATGTTAATGCTCTTGTGGGAACAAGTGGTCTTATACCCACATATAATATTCTAAAGAGCAAAAAAAAGATAGCACTTGCAAACAAAGAAAGTCTTGTTATTGCCGGAAATATATTCACAAAAATGGCAAAAGAGGCTGGCATAGAAATAACACCTATCGATTCAGAACATTCTGCAATATATCAATGTATAGAGGGTAGAAATAAAGAGGATATTGAAAACATAATACTTACAGCATCCGGAGGTCCGTTTTTGAACAGGCAGGATTTAAACAATATAACAGTTGAGGATGCCCTTAAACACCCAACATGGTCTATGGGAAACAAAATAACAATTGATTCTGCAACAATGATGAATAAGGGATTTGAAACGATAGAGGCAAAGTGGCTGTTTGATATAGATTACAGAAAAATCAAAATACTTATCCATAAAGAAAGCATCATGCATTCGGCTGTCGAATTTAAAGACGGTTCAATAATAGCACAGCTTAGTGCTCATGATATGAGAATACCTATAGCCTACGCACTGACAAAACCAAAAAGAATGGAATTGGAATGTAAAATAAGTCTTGCAGACATCGGAAGCCTGAATTTTCAAAAACCCGATTTTGACAAATTTCCAACACTATCTTTGGCATACTATGCTTTAGAGAAAGAAGATAACAACATAGGACTTATACTCAACGCTGCCGACGAAGTTTTGATTGAGACTTTCCTTAAAAGAAAAATACAATTTATACACATATTTGATATACTAAAAAAGGCTGTTGATTTATTTGAAGACAGTTTACCTAAAGATATATTTGCAATAGAGAAAGAAACAATATATATAAAAGCTGAAATAAAAAAAATGATTGAAAAAGAGTTTACTGGAGGATAAAGATGGGCTTACTTTACGGTATATTAGGCCTTGTTGCCATGATTATTATACATGAATTCGGACACTTTATAGCAGCAAGACTGCTTGGGGTTGAGGTTATACGATTCTCCATAGGTTTTGGTCCTGTTTTATTAAAATACAAACCAAAGGTTACAGAATATGTCCTCTCTCTCGTACCGCTTGGCGGTTATGTAAAAATGAAGGGTGAAGAGATTGACGAACGAAGCGAAGAGGATACGGAAGGTGCATTTTTTGCTCAGCCTGTATGGAAAAGAATGATTATCGTATTTGCAGGGCCATTTTTTAATATAGCAAGCGCAATTATATTTTTTGCAACAGCATACTCAATAGGTGTTCCGACACTTGCCCCTCAAATAGGCAAAATACAGCCAAACTCAGCAGCATACACAGCAGGCATTCAACCAAATGACAAAATAGTTGAAATCAATTCAAAAAGCATAAAAACATGGGAAGAAATGTCAAACATAATCAAAAAGAATCCACAAAAAACATTAACACTCAAAATAGACAGAAACGGAAAAATTATAACCTTAAAAGCAGTCCCCAAAAAGGAAAATAGAACAGATTTGCTTGGATATAAAAAAGAGGTGGGTATATTGGGCATAATACCAAGCGGTGCAACAGTTCAACTAAAATACAACCCCGTAAAAGGACTCGCCCTCGGTATTCAAAAAACTATCTATATAACAAAAATTACCTTTGTAGGTATTATGAGGTTGATAGAAAGAGCAATACCCTCAAACAGTGTCGGTGGGCCAATAATGATTGTTGATATAGCATCCAAAGCAGCTCAAAGTGGATTGGCTGCATTCCTGATGTTTGCCGCAATTATCAGTATAAATTTGGGTATTTTAAATCTCCTTCCCATACCTATTTTGGACGGAGGACATTTAATGTTTTTTACAATTGAGGCAATCAGAAGAAAACCTGTCAGCGAAAAGGTTCAGGAGAATTTTCAAAAATTCGGCATGGCTTTACTGCTTGCTTTGATGATTTTTGCTTTTGCAAATGATTTTAAGAGATACGGTGTCACAAAATATATACAACACCACGTAGAACAGATAAAAAAATGAGCTGGATTGAGCGCAAAAAAACAAAACAGATAACAGTAGGTAGTGTGAAAATAGGTGGTGGGGCAGATATAGTAGTCCAGTCTATGACAAATACAGACACAAGAGACATTGATGCCACACTAAAACAGATAGAGCGTCTACACAAAAAAGGCTGCGAAATAGTGCGCTGTGCTGTTATTGATAAAGATGCAGCAAGTGCTTTAAAAACCATAAAAGAAAAAAGCCCCATACCTGTAATAGCCGATATACATTTTGATTACAAACTTGCAGTAGCAGCAGTAGAATCAAATGCAGACTGCATAAGAATAAACCCCGGAAACATCGGCTCTTTTGATAAAACAAAAGAGATATTAAAAGCCGCAGCAGAACACAACATACCCATAAGAGTCGGCGTCAACAGCGGTTCTTTGGAGAAAAGTCTGATAGAAAAGTATAACGGACCAACAGCTGATGCACTTGTTGAGAGTGCTTATAATTGGATAAAAAGAATAGAGGACTACGGTTTTACCAACATGAAGCTGTCAATTAAATCCTCAGACCCAAAAACTACAATCCTCTGTTACGAACAAATATCAAAGCTTACAGACTACCCGCTGCATCTTGGTGTCACAGAAGCCGGCTCATCAATGGAAGGCTTGATTAAATCCGCATCTGCACTAAGTGTTCTTTTGAGACAGGGTATCGGCGACACAATAAGAATTTCTTTAAGTGAACCGCCGGAAAACGAGATAGACGCATGTTATGAACTTCTCAACTCTCTTCATTTAAGAAAAAAGCGTTCAATAGACTTTGTTTCATGTCCTACTTGTGGTAGAATAGAAATCGATTTGATTTCGCTTGTTAATGAGCTAAAAAAACGTTTATCCGACATTGACAAACCCGTAAAGGTAGCAGTTATGGGCTGTGTTGTTAATGCTTTGGGGGAATCAAAGGAAGCAGATGTGGCGATAGCCGGTGGAAGAAAATTCGGGCTTATTATAAAAAAGGGTAAGATTATTAAAAAGGTGAAAGAAGACAAGTTAATAGATGAGTTTACAGAGGTTGTTCATGAATTTGTTAAAAAAGAATATTAAATTTGCAGTTATTGCTCTCATACTCTTGGCAACACCTGTTTTTATGTTTAACATATATGCAAAATCAAGAATAAATATTGACGACAAGCAGGTTTTTATTGACTACCATTATACGCTTGCCTTTGTGAATTTATATAACGGCAACATAGAGGCAGCACAAAAAAGCTATAAAAAGATACTTCCCTACCTAAAAAAACCAAGATTTTACGAAGAATATACAGATATGCTCCTTTTTTTAAGAAAATACGGTGAGGCTGAAAAAATTCTCAAAAAAGCAGTAAATATATTCCCAAAACAAAAGGAATTTTACGACAAGTTAATAGATATACTTATTGTTGAGGGTAATTTTTCAAAAGCACTAAGCCAGATAAAAAACTATCAAAAACACTTCGGCAGAGACGGTTCGTTTGATAAAAAACTTGCCGTACTCTACATTAAAACAAAAAATTACGACAAAGCCATTGAGTATTTAAAAAGAATTTTAAAAAAAGACAGGAAAAATCCCGAAGTCTATAACTATTTATCAAAATGTTACTTAGAAAAAAACAACATAAAAAAAGCAACCTATTATGCAGAGAAATCCTACAAATTGGACAAAACTGATATATCATACGCTCTGCTTTTGTCCGACTTATATGAACAGCAAAAACAGTATGATAAGGCAATCAAGATATATAAACATATGAAAGTCAAAACATCTTCCGTTTATGCAGCCATAGGAAACGACTACTATCTTATGGGTCAAACCAAAAAAGCCCTTAAATACTTTAAAAAAGCATACGAATCAAGCAAAAAAAACAAATATGCAGATAGAATCCTATACATATACAGCAAATCGAATAACTACGACAAAGCCGTAAAGTTCATAGAAAATAACAAAGAAAAACTTCTGCAAAAGGACAGATTCAAACTGCTTTACGGATTGGCATTAAAAGAAAGGGGGTTGTGCAAAAAGGCAGCAAAAGCATTTTCAACGATTAAACAATCAAGTGAATTTTATGACGAAGCAGTATACAACCAAGCAATGTGCTACAAAAAGCTCAACAAAAAAGAAGAGGCATTTAAACTGTTAAAAAAAGCTGCAGAAAAACACCCGACAACATATTACACAATATCCGATTTATACATACAGTATAAAGAGTACAAAAAAGCCGCAGAAAACATAGAAAAAAACATAAACCGGATAAAAAACAAATCAAAGGCATATCTGTATATTGCCGATATATACTACACAAAGCTGAAAAACAAGAAAAAGGCTGTAAAATATCTAAAAAAATCCCTTAAAGAAAACCCGAAAAACGCATCCTGTCTAAACTATCTTGGATATTTATATATAGATGAAAATATTGACATAGACCAAGGAATAAAGCTTGTTGAACAGGCCTTGAAACTAAAACCCAAAAACCCATACTATCTTGATAGTCTCGGTTGGGGCTATTATAAAAAGAAAAACTATAAAGAAGCCTTGAAATATCTAAAAAAAGCAAAAGAACAAGAAAATGGAAAATATGAATATATAGATGACGAATTCACAATAGAATTCCATCTTGTTAAAACCTATCTAAAACTAAAACAAACAAAACAGGCAAAAAAAATACTTGAAGGTATACTAAAAAAATCCCCGAAAAACAAAAAGGCAGAAAAACTTCTTAACAGTATAAAATGAAACAGGTTTTGAGTTTGTTTGTATGTTTCTTTATGGGTATTAATGTATATGCAAACAGTCTGCATCTAAAAAAGACAAATAAGGGTTTAGTCTATACGAACATAAGCAGGCAAAGCTTTTTTGCAAATGCGTTTAAGATAGGAAAATTGAGCAATTACAGCAAACAAAAAATCATTAAACTTATCAAAAAAATAGCCTATAAATTTGATTTAGACCCGAAAATAGCTATAGCAATTGCCAAAATTGAATCAAGCCTCAACCACAATTCAATATCAAAAAGCGGTGCTGTTGGGGTTATGCAACTCAAAGAAAAAACAGCTAAATATTACGGCGTAAACGACATTAATGACTTGAATCAAAACATAGAGGGCGGTATAAGGTTTTTAAAACATCTAACAACAAAATATAAAGACATAAAACTTGTTGCAGCAGCATACAATGCAGGGGAAACAGCAGTTGATAAATATAAAGGCATACCACCTATCGCCGAAACACAAAGATATGTAAAAAAATTCATGAATGCTTACACGGGCAGACAAATATACAATCTTGAATACACGGCGGCAAAAAGCAAAAAACAACAATCACACATAACAAAAAAACCTCTGAAAAAAATAGGAAACATTTACAGCAATGTGGGTGGTATATGGTAAAACACATACCAAACATACTTTCCATATTTAGAGTCATCGACTTGGTGATTGTCATACTGTTTCTTGAATACAACCTAAACATATACGCACTTCTCTTTTTCATACTCGGGGTTTTGAGCGACTTCTTGGACGGACAAATTGCAAGAAGAACAAACACAGTAACAACCATTGGTAAAATAATTGACCCGCTGGCAGATAAAGTCCTTGTTATCGGAATACTTATAGCAATGATAAAAACTATTCAAATACCCTACTGGATGGTTATTGTTATTGTAGCAAGGGAGTTTGCCGTAACAGGTTTAAGAGTGATTGCATCAAGCGAAAATGTTATCATTTCTGCAAATGTGTGGGGCAAAATAAAAACAACCTCACAATTTATTGCGGTATCGGTTTTGATGTTAAATTATTATACAATAGGTGTCTATCTGCTTTTAGCTTCTATTATTTTCACCGTTATATCGGGGTATACCTATTTTTATAACTATTTCAAGGTTGCTAAATGAACTCTTTAAAAAAATTCCTCTCGATGATAAAGTTTGAACATACCATATTTGCCTTACCCTTTGCATATGTAGGAATGATAATGGGTGCACAAACAATTCCATCAATAAAAACAATTATTCTTGTTACAATAGCAATGGCAAGCGCAAGAGCATCAGCAATGGCACTAAATAGAATAGTTGATAGAAAATTCGATGCACTAAATGCAAGAACAGCAAACAGAGAACTCATAACAGGAAAAATAAAACTCAAAGATGCATATCTGTTTACCGCAATATCTATTGTTATATTTGAAATAACCACCTATTTTATTAATGGATTGGCTTTCAAATTATCACCAATAGCCCTGTTTTTTATCTTGACATACTCATACACAAAACGGTTCAGTTGGCTTTGTCATCTCTACCTTGGTGCAACAGATGCAATAGCCCCGCTTGGAGGCTATCTTGCAAGTGCAAATGCATTGAGTCAACCGATATGGTTTTTAGCACTGTTTGTAACATTCTGGATAGCAGGATTTGATATACTCTATTCGATTCAGGATGCTCAGTTTGATAAAAACCACAAACTCTACTCAATACCCTCCAACTTTGGCATCAATGCGTCTTTACATATAGCAAAACTGTTTCATCTGACAGGTTTTGTTTTCTTGATTTTAAGCATACACATATTCAAACTGAATATTGCAGGATACATAGGTACATTTGTTGTTGCAGTACTGCTGTTTGTTGAGCATATTCTTATTGAGCCTGATGATGAAAAGAAAATAAATCTTGCTTTTTTCAACATCAACAGTTATATTAGCGTTGTACTTTTTTTTACTTTCTTGGTAGGTAAATATTATGGACAACTCTAAAGAAACATCGCTTAAGATATCAAACAGGTTTATAGTTTATGTAAAAAAAATCGAAGAATATCAATATGGGGAATATAAAGAAGAAGCAATCAACACAATAGACCCATCCGATTCATTCAGTTTTTTTATGTCTTTGGAAAAACTCGATTCATCTTTTGGAGACCTCAATAAAGCATTTGTTTTAATGATGAAAGAAGTGGATGCAAAACTAAACTACATAATCGATATTTTAAGGGATAAAGAGTATCAAAAAAAACTTGACCAATTTACAAAAGCCTACAGCTGTGAGATATTTAAAGAGGGTTTGTCTTTTTCCTGTCATGAAACATATAACCAAAACGATACGGTATTTTTAAAATTTATACTGCCAATAGCAAACCATTACGAAATAAAAACCATCTCGAAAATAACAAAAAAAGAACAAAAAAACGATAAACTCTGCTATGAGGCTTTGTTTAAAGAGATAAAGGGTATAGATTTGGAACTTATTATACACTACATGCTTTTTTGTGAAAGAAAAATATTAAAAGAGAAAGGCTTTAACCTGTGAGTAATAATTTATTAATACTGCAAGCCATCTTTGATGTGGCAGTTGTTCTCTACATACTATTAAGTAAATACTTCGAAAACAAAGAAAAAGACAGCATGCTGCAGCTTATAGACAGCCTAAGATCATTACTTGAAAAACAAAAACAGCTCATAGACACGGCCAACAAAAGAATAATGGATCAACAAAAGAAGCTCAACGGACTGCTCGAGGATGTAAAAAGAAAAAACAATCTGTTGACGGAACTTTTAAGCACAATCAAAAACAAAACATACAAAGACACCTTAAAAGACAAAATACTAAGCATGAAAGAAAACAACAAAACCCTTGACGAGATTGCAAAAGAGATGAATATGAGCAAAGGTGAAATAGAACTTATCATAAAACTATATGAGGAGGAAACAAAATGAAAAAAATAGAAGCAATTATCAAACCGTTCAAACTTGATGCCGTAAAAGAGGGATTGATGGATATAGGGATAAAGGGTCTTACGGTTAGCGAGGTAAAAGGATACGGAAGACAAAAAGGTCATACCGAGATATACAGAGGTGCGGAATATGTTGTTGATTTTCTGCCAAAAGTAAAAATTGAAATAGTCGTTGAAGAAGATATGGCAGATGCTGTTGTTGAAAAAATAATAGAAACAGCCCAAACAGGCAAGGTTGGTGACGGAAAAATATTTATAATACCGATAGAGGATGCAATAAGAATAAGAACACAAGAAAGAGGTAAAAACGCAATATAGCACAGCAAAATGAATAAAAAACTAACCTCTGCCATTATAGCATCGGCTTTATTGATTCCTAATATTTCTACAGCAAAACCAAAAATCGGCAACATAGATGTTGTTCACATAAAAGCCGATAAAGTTATATATCAAAAAGATTCCAAATCCTATTATGCCGATGGTCATTGTATAGTCAGCTCACAACAATACAGTCTAAGAGGAGACAAAGCATATTTCAGCAAAGATACATCAATAGTTGAACTGCATGGAAACATTTTGTTTGAAAACAAAAAGGGTGATTGGATTAGAGGCACAAAAGCCATATTCAACACATCAACATATAAAGGCTTTGTAGATAATGCCGTTATGTATATAAAAAGTGAACACCTATACATAAAAGCAAAAAAAATTATTATAGACTCAAAAGACAGATACTATATCAAAAATGCCATGGCAACCGGATGCAAATGCGATAAATATCTTCTTGGCTCAAAAAAATACCATCCAAAATGGTCTATAAAAACAAAACACATCTACATAGTAAAAGACAAATATCTTTTAGCATATCCGGCAACATTCAAAATCCGCCAAATACCTGTATTTTTCACGCCTGTTATTTATAAGGGGCTGTCCAAAAAAAGAAAAAGCGGGCTTTTGTTTCCGTCTGTCGGGGTTTCAACAAAGGACGGTTTCAAGTATAAACAGCCTATTTTTTGGGCAATAGACAAATCAAAAGATATCACATTTTCACCCTTCATATACGACAAAGCCGGATACGGATTTTCAATAAATGCTCGGTTTTATCTCACAAAAAACTCCAAAGGGAAATGGTATATTATTTTCTTTAAAGAAAAAACACCATACGGAAGCTCAAAAGAAAAAAAAGATAGAATAACCCTTGAAGCAAGGCAGTTTTTTGAAACAAAAAAATACGGCACATTAAAATATGATTTGGATATAGTCAGCGATAAAAACAACTTCAGAGTCATCAACAAAGACAATATGGATTTAACATCAAAAAAATACACAAAATCTACAGTTTCCTATTTTTTAGAAAAAAATGAGTATTCACTCGGGGTAAACGGTTATTTTTATCAGGATTTGTTTAATTCAAACAATAGAAAAACCATACAAAAACTGCCTGAGATTAATCTCAATATTACCAATAAAAAACTGTGGAATAATTTAACACTTGATTTTGAAAACACAGCAACAAACAATTATGCTCAAGAAGGAATAAAGGGATATTCAGATTATGTTTATGCATCACTGTCATACCCTATAAAACTTGATTATATCAGCATCATTCCAAAGGTCGGTATATACAATGCACATCTTTGGTGGAAAAACACATACGAAGCCAAAAAATATTCAAAAAACATATTAACACCCATCTATTCCCTCAAAGCAAGCACAATGCTGAACGGATATTTCTTTAAAAATAACTCAAATCTCCTCGGCATAAAACACTCCATAACCCCTTCTTTGGAATACAGATATGTCGCAAAAAGAAACTGGAGCAAATTTCCCGATTTCATATCCAAATACGACAAAAGCAACTCGATTATGGCAACACTGGAAAACAGGGTTGTCATAAAATATACAAAAAACAACATCGTGAAATACAGAGAACTGCTCTACAACAAGCTGATGCAGCAGTATGATTTTAATAAAAACGAAGAAGAAAACACGCATTTTCCTGCACTTTATTCAGAAACAAGAATATCCCCGTTTGAATTTTTAAAATTTTCGTCCAAATCCCATTTCTCGGTAAAAAAATTAGAATTTAAAGATATGGATAACTCTATAGAATTTGACATAAAACCCATAAATATTACATTAAGCCACCTTTTACAAAAAGACGGTTCATACAAAAAAACCGACGAAAACATAAAATTAACAATAAATGCATACCCTACAAAAAAACTTTATCTGTATGCATATATTGAAAAAAATATGCACAATCACTATTTCCCGCAAAAAAAAGCCGGCTTTATGTATAAAGAGGATTGTTGGGGTATTGGCATTGACCTATACGAAAATCAAACGCCAAAAGAGACAAACAGCGGCGTATATGAAAGAAAAAAGGATTCAGGGTTCTGGATAACATTAACATTTAAAGGATTGGGCAAAATAAGAACCCAAAACAAACAATGGATGAGCCAATAAAAAAAGCAGTCGCCATAAAGTACAACAAAGAAGAGGATGATGCACCAAAGGTTGTAGCAAAAGGCAAAAATCTCATTGCAGAAAAAATTGGAAAAATAGCCAAAGAAAACGACATCTATATTAAAAAAAACGCAAATTTGGCAAATGAGCTTTACAAACTAAACATAAACGAAGAAATCCCCGAAGAGCTGTATGAAGCTGTTGCAAAAATACTCATCTATATCTACAATTTAAAACACGAATGATTGATATCTTACAGGCTAAAATAGAATTTTAAGTAACAAGATAATGAGATTGAAATTTTAATTTGTATTAGGAATGACACAATTTATTTTACACTATCTTACCTCGGCTTATATTTCAATCTCTATTATTTTACTGGTGTCAACTCCCAGAATATCAACGACTTTTACCATAACTTTATATTTCCCTTTCTTGTCGTATTCGTGTGTGGCACTCGTAAATTCCAATTCCTGATTTTTCTTTGTGCGGAAACTCTGCCACTCGTTTTCAAATAGATAATTTCCAGTCCATTTTTCTTCTATTTCGCCCTTTTCATTATGAATACGAATAATCTCTTTTTTATCTTCGTAATTAAAATCTATTGCCCAGTAATCAATCCAGTCATACCAGTTTTCAGTTAATACTTCTCTGTTTAAGATACCGTTTTTGTCTTTGGTAATTTTTATGATTTGCCCATCTTCAATTACAACTTTACTTCCTTTTCGCATTGATTGCTGAATATCTTCAATATCATCTTGTGTGTAGTGTGTAACAAAATCGGTGAGTTCTATTTTTATTGTTTTTTCTTTTACTTTATGCACTTTAGCGTTTAAGTAAGCCACATCATAAAATTTTGCTTGCCCTTTTTTTACTGCTCTTTTATCAAATACATCTCCTGGAATATATTTAAGTGTTATGGCTACACCCTTTTCTTTGAGTTCCTGAATAAATTGCGGTGTTAACCCCATTTCAAATTCAAAGCCCAATACATCAACTTGTGTGTAAAGTTTTTGTTTACACTCTTCAAAAATTTTAATCAAACGATTTTGTGTTACCGGAACATCCAAAGGACCTACGTGAACAAATCTGCCGGCTTTACTGCCGTGCAAAGTTTTGTGTCCTTCTATGCGTTTGGCTTTGTAGGCTTCCAAGATTAAATTTATATACAGTTCTTCTTTTTGTTTCAATTGACCGTTTGTAAGGTCGTCCATAAAAAACTGCCGTTCGTATTTACCGAGATTAAGCACTTCAAAAGCACGGTAATCTTTGCCCTCTTTTTGCAACTGCCTTTGCACGCCTATCATTCTTTTTCTTGTAGTGTGTATGGCAAATCTGCCTAAATCTGCTGCTATCCATTTTCTACCGAGCTTTTCGGCAACTGCTGCCGTTGTGCCGCTGCCGCAAAAGAAATCCGCAACCAAATCGCATTCGTTGCTACTGGCTTTCATGATGCGTTCTAATAGAGCTTCGGGTTTTTGAGTTGGGTAATCGATACGTTCATTTGAACCAGACGCTAATGCTTCGATGTTGTCCCATATATTACCAATTTTTCTACCAATATATTCATCTGCATATAATTTATATCTTGGTTTATTATTAGTTGTCCAATAAATTAAGTAAGGGTTCTTTTGCAATCGCTCATCAAAGGTTGCCTGAGTCCAAATCCAACCGATATTTGAAACAATTTTTCTCCCTTGAATAATACGCGTTTCACCTTTACTATAAGAATTTGAAGATTTTTCTAATTTTTGATGATTAAATCTTCTTCCAGTTTCTTTTTCAATGTATGGAAATTTTTCATTTAGCTCTTTTTCAGAAAGTTGTTGGTATGGTTGATTAAAAATATAATTTTTTGATTTATAAAACCATAGAATAGTATCAGTCATTACATCAAAACCTTTATAAGCAAGATGATGTCCACCAGTTCTTTTCCAAATAATATCAGTACCAAAATTATTATGTCCAAAAATATCTTCCAGTAGAAATCTTAACAAAAAATTAACTCTCCAATCACAATGCACATAAATACTCCCGTCATCCGCCAAAAGACTATGCATCAATTTTAGGCGTTCATACATCATAGTCAGGTAGCTGGAAATTCCTTTACCCCAAGTATCTCGGTATGCAATTTCTTCAATTATGCTTTGTTTCTTTTCCGCAGTTTCACCGTTAATTTCAATGGTAAAACCAAAATCTGCACCAACGGCAAAAGGCGGGTCAATGTAAATAAGTTTTATGCCGCCTTGTTTTTCAATTTCTTCGCGGATTGGTCCGTTTGCCAAAGAGGAAAGAATAAGTTTATTATCTCCCCATATCAGTTTGTTTGTCCACCCTTTAAGCTGTCTGCCTCTTGTATCAAACAGCGTTGGCCTTGTTTTAGTATCTTTACGCGGTTCGTCAATCTGTTCTATGCTGTGAAAAGGCAGAGCAATATTAGTAACCTCTTCTTTTCGTCCGTTCCAAAAGAGAAAAACATCTTCTTCGTCGGAAAAGAGTTTGTAAATATCCTCTTTGGGCAATTTTTCACCACTTTTTATAAGCTCTATTATGCGGTTTTTGTCTTTTTCAGTTAGGTTCATTATTCATCCTTTTTTCTTTTGTTTAAAATTGTTTCCTAAAAGTTTTTGTTTCATTATTTATCTAATATTTCTTTAACTCTTTTTATTAGTTCCTCTTTGTCCGGTAAAAAAAGTTGATATTTCGAGACGAGCAGTTTGGAAGAATCATTAAGCATCGCATATTCAACCATTATATCGTCTTTTTCTTCCGAAAGAATTATTCCTATAGGCTGATTATCCATTTCATCGTTTACCTCTTTTTCGTAATAGCCAAGATATAATTTCATCTGACCGATATGTTCGTATTCAACTTTTCCTATCTTAAGATCAATTAATACATAACATTTCAATTTTGTATGATAAAAAACCAAATCAACAAAATAGTGCCTGTTGTTGAGCGTAATACGATGCTGTCTCCCGATAAAAGCAAAGCCTTTGCCTAATTCTAATAAAAAGCTTTGAAGATTTGTTATTATGGCATTTTCCAAATCGCTTTCATTGTACAAATTTTTTTCCGGCAAACCTAAAAATTCAAAAACATAAGGATTTTTTACCAAATCTTGTTCCGATTGAATAATTTGTCCTTTTTTTGCAAGTTCAAGAATTTCATCTTTGTTTTTACTCAATGCAATTCTATGAAAAAGTCCCGTTTTCTTTTGCCTTTTTAGTTCTCTAACCGACCAATTTTCGAGTTCAGCTTGTTTATGATAAAACTGCCTTTCTAACTCATCACTTATTGACAGCAACTCTATGTAATGAGACCAACTCAATTTGCCAGACAGTGTTTGGCGAATTGGATAATACAAATAAAAAAGACGCATATATTGTAAATTGCTTCTGCTGAATCCTTTGCCATATTTTACGGATAAATCTTTAGATAAATTTACAAGCAGTTGTTTACCATATTCGGCTTTTAATTTTCCGTTTTGCTCAAACTCAACAATATACTTACCTATTTCCCAATAGGTATTTAACATTTCAATATTTATAGCGGAAATAATATTGTTTTTAGCTTTTTTGTAAAGAGAACCAATATTATTGACAAGTTTTTTATACTCGTTGTCTTTCGTTAATTCATTCATGCTTTGACCTTAAAAATTTTAATTACATCATCAAATGACTTTAATTCATCTTTTATATCGTCCCACTTTTCTTGTTTTACATATACAGGTGTATAGGAATATTTGTCTTGTGCTTTGTTTACATCGTTACACCATATTGCAAGTCTTTCAATTTTTCGCAAATCGTCTAAATCTTCACGCCCCTTTGTTTCTACAATATAAAAAGTGTTTTCATCTGTTTTAACAAAAAAATCAGGAAAATATTCACGTATATTTCCATCTTCGGCCTGGTATTCAATTTTAAAGTTAATACCGCCTTCACCCATTGTGTTTTTAGCAAAAGCAATAACATCATTAAAACGATTCTCTAAAAAAGATGCAAATTCCAATTCAAATGGATTATCGCCTATAATTTTATTAAATACCGATTTTCTCGGCAGAAGAAAAGCTTGATTGGGCGCAACTTTGGGTTTTGTTGTTTTCAGTGAAATATAATTTTTTATTTCTACTGTTCCTTTGTCGCTTACTGTAAGTTTGTCAATTGCTTTTTTAAAAGTAGATTTCAGAATTTCTTTTGTTTCAATTTCAGATAAAT
Organism: Desulfurellales bacterium; assembly: GCA_027014115.1. Classification (GTDB taxonomy): domain Bacteria; phylum Campylobacterota_A; class Desulfurellia; order Desulfurellales; family Hippeaceae; genus JALWEJ01. The sequence goes on along the minus strand of JALWEJ010000042.1, from coordinate 49,180 downwards.
TTCTTAATGTTTGTGGATCGGACAGTTCCACCTCCTTGCCGAAAAGTTTATATTTTATAAAACTTTCCACTTTGGGGTAAAGTATGTTGAATCCACTTATCAAACGGCTTTCTTTAAGAATAGCAGAAGTAAAAAATCCTATCACATTTCTGTAATCCGGAATTGTGTCTTTAAATACGGTTTTATGCGAAAAATCACCTTCAATATTTGTAAAAATAATTTCTTTCAGTTCTTTTTCTTTAAATGTTTTGAATGCAGCCGTTTTATGTTGCAATTTATTTACATCAATCAATTCAAGATTTTTAAATTCTCGATAAATTCTCGGGCTGAATTGTGGAATAGGAATATCTAATTCGTCAAGATTTTTATTTGGATTATCTTTATCAACCTCAATAATAACAGGTGCTTTCCCTTTTGAACCTTTACCCATCGGGCTGTATTGAAATTCAACTCCTTCGGTTTTAAGGCTTTCTACAAATTCTAAAAATGCAGGTGTTCCAACAACAACAAGTTTTTCAGGAGTATCAAAGCCAAACATTTTTCGCAAACCTCTTCCTATAGCTTGTTCGGGTAAAATTTTAGAGTCTGCTTTGAAAGGACGAAGCCCAACAATAGTTGTAACATTGCGCACATCCCATCCCTCACGAAGCATTAAAACCGAAACAACAGCTTTGTAAGGCGAATAATCTTTATCAACCAAATCGGCGGCTTTACGTAGTTTTTCCAACTCTTCTTTATCTTTTTTACTTGATGTATTTTCTTTTATTTCACCGGATTTGTTGGTATGAATTGTTAAAACGGCATTTTTTAGTTTGGGATATGTATTTTCTAAAAATTCAGCGGCTTGGTCTGCCTCTTTTGTGCTCATAGTCATAATAAACAAAATCGGTACCTTATGATTTTTTAGCTCTTCATATTGTTTTTCCCATTCTAAATATCCTAAATGAATATAATCTCTGTATCTTTCAATAAAATCGTTTGATTCTTTTTCTTGAATTTTTTGTCTTGAAACTTCATCCGGTAAAACCGGCGATTTTACCACATTTTGCTTAATGGCTTCAACCAACGGATAATCACATATTGTTTGAACAAAAATAGCCCCATTGTTATGTTTAGGCGTTGCTGAAAAATCAGTTTGTAAAGATACACCTGTTCCGTTTTTTAATTTCAATTTATTGCTAATATCTTCAATACTTTTAAACCAAGCCAAAGAGCTATCGTGAATATGATGTGCTTCGTCATTTAGAACAACCAAATCTTTAATTTTGTCGCTTCTTAATATCTTTCCAAGATCTAAACCTTTTGAAGTATCAGCATCGGGTTTTGGTTTGACTCCAAGAAAAATATCTTCAAATGTTTGTTCTGGAGTTTCGTTCAAAAAAACTCTGTGAATGTTTGTAAGAAAAATATTACCCGATTCTGTAATTGGCTTTAATTCGTCTTGAATATGCAAAGTCAGCTGAAAATCATTTTTCCAATCTTTATCATCAAAACCATTGTCGGGAATAAAAGGTTCTTCAAAAAACATTTTAAGCCCGTCAAAATCTTTTCTTAAACGATTAAGAACAATTATGTTGGGTGCAATAACCAAAAAGTTTTTTGATAAATTGCTTTCGGGTTCATAGAGTTTGTGAAAGTAACTCCAAACAAGCGTTAAAGCCATAACTTTTGTCTTTCCTGCACCTGTTGCCATTTTAATAACATATCTTGTCCAATTTTCATCAAACACTCCTGTACTTACACGCTTTGATGAGTCAAAACGCATTAATTCGTACTTATCTATAGCTTTGGCTACTTCGTAAAGATAAATAATCGACTCTATAGCTTCTCTTTGTGAAAAGAAAAAAGTAAACTTATTTTGGCCTATAAAATGTTCTTGATTAAACCAAAAATTCATTAATGCTTTAGAAGTTTCAGATGCACCGTCATAATTATTGTCTCTCCATTCTGTTACTGCTAATCTTATTTTATAAACAAGTGGTGGCAATAATTTTTCATAAGCATTCTGAAATAAATCCATTTGCTCTTGTGTCGGTGCCCATCTTTCATCGGGTTGCATTATTTTAAAAGGATCTGAAAATTTCATAATTAGTCCTTCTTTATAATATTGGTTTTAAATTCTATTATCATCTGCTTTTTCTCTTTTTTAGCTTGAATATAATAGTTACATAAACCATTTTATTTATACCCTTTTGATTTAGCAGCGCAAACACAATTATTTATATTTCTATCATTTTTTTATATTTTAGTCAAAAAATCGTCCATATTTTTGGTAGTACAAAATTACACTAATGAAAAGAGTAACAACTCAAAAACTATCTCAGCTCAACAAATGCAAATCCGTAAAACTCTTTTTCAAACAGCTTGCCGCCTCTTTTTTCAATCAAAAGTATGGAGGACTGCACAGGAATCACCATTTTTGCATTATCTTTCATAGCATTTATTAGTTCATCGGGTATGCTCTTTGCAGATGCTGACACCAAAATCCTGTCATATTTCGCATTTTTATCGGGGATTTTGTCTGCATTGTAAATCTCAATATTATCAAAACCGTATTTTGAAAGAGTCCGTTTGCAGAACTCAACCAACTTTTCAACAATCTCAACACCAACAACCCTGCCCTTTTTTGCAATAGACGCCAACAGTGCTGTTGTGTAGCAGCTTCCGCAGCCAACATCCAAAATCAAACTATCGCTTAATGGTGACAAAAGCTCAAGCATAAAAGCAACAGTGTACGGTTGAGAAATTGTTTGGTTTGCAAATGTCGGTAAGGGGTAATCTCCGTATGATTCTTTTTTGAATTTTTCAACAACAAAATCGGCTCTATCAACATGCAAAAAAGCATCTATTATGCAATCTGTTTTCAATATGCCTCTTTGCTTAATCAGATACTCGACAAGTTCTCTGCTTGAATCCATTTTTAAGCTATCTTATTTTTCCTGCCAACCAATACCCAAAGCTTTATACAAATAGACCTCATCATTCAAGATGGCTGCTTTATAATTTTCAAGTTCAAGCTGTGCATTTAAGTATTCCATTTGAGCATCAAGAACATTGAGATAGTCAACAACACCGCCTGTAAACAGTTTTTTGGAAACTTTAAGCGACTCTTTTAATGTTTTTACCTGATTCTTTTTAAATTTTAATTTTTTATAATCACACTTCAAATTATTCAAAGCATCATAAACCTCTTTAAATGCAGCCCTTACTGTTTTTTTGTATTGAATAACGGCTTTGCGCTTTTGAGCTTCTGCTATATCCACATTTGAGCCAACCCTTCCAAAATCCAATATGTCCATACCGGATGCACCCGAAACACCAAAATAACCTGCTGAATGTTTTATCAGGTTTGATAGTTCACGGCTTTGAAAACCAAGCAAACCTGTCAACGAAATTGAGGGAAAATAGTCAGCTTTGGCAGCACCTATCACTGCATTCTTCGCCTTTATTTGATTTAGAGCATAAATTATATCGGGTCTGTTTTTCAACAAAGAAGACGGCAGAGCTTTAGGAATTTTGATAGGTTTTGGCAAACTGTCTTTTATTGAAATGTTATGAGAAAATATGTTTTTCGGGCTTTGTCCAATCATCACAAAAAGAGCGCTTTTCGTTATAGTTTTCATATTTTTCAGCGACTCAACAAGAATTCTTGCATTCTCATATTGTGATTTTGACCTCAAAAGAATCAGCCTATCAATCTGACCGAATTTATACTGTTTTTGTCTGTACTTATAAGATGCTCTATAAGCTTTTTCAACGCCTTCTGCAATCTCAAGTTGTTTGTTTATCGATATAAGCTTGAAATAGGTGGATATAACATTTGATATCAGTGTAATCTTTACGGTATTCTTTGCGGCCTCTTGGGATAAAAGCGATGCCAAAGAAGCCTTTTTTTTGTTTCTCAATTTTCCCCACAAATCAATCTCATAGGCAGCAGAGGATGAAAAAATATAACTATTTGCAGTTTCTGCCTGTCCCTTTGGAGATATCTGACTATTTATCTTTTGTCTTTGAGCTGAAAAACTCAAAGATACATTGGGAAAAAGATTGGCTTTCTGCAAACCTAAATAGGCTTTTGCCTCTTCTATCCTTGCAAGTGCAAGTTTTAAATCGTCGTTATTCTGCAGAGCCTGAGAAACCAAACCATCAAGCGTCTTATCCTTAAACTGCATCCACCATCTGACATTAGAATACTGCGCATCAATAAATGCATTACTGTCAAACTTTTTGGGCAGTTCCATCTTGGGTTTGCTGAATTTGGGTGCAAAAGAACACCCCTCAATCAGCAGAAAAAGACTTATTATAAAAAATATTCTATACTTCATTTGTTTTATCCTTTAAAAACATAAGCTTTAATTTCATAATGAGATAGAAAAACAGCGGTATGAAAAATATACCAACCAAAGTAACAAACAAATCACCGCCAACAACCGTTGTTCCTATTATGCGTCTGCTGTTTGCACCCGCTCCGCTGCTGAACGCCAAAGGTATTGCAGCAACAACAAAGGCAAGCGATGTCATAACAATCGGTCTAAATCTTATTTTTGCACCCTCAACGGTTGCATCAAACAGAGAATACCCCTCATTGAGCTTCTGAAGTGCAAACTGAACCATCAGTATGGCATTTTTGGCTGATAAACCGACAAGTGTAATTATTCCAACTTGAAAATATATATCGCTCTCAAAACCTCTAAGCCATACGGCAAGTGCAGCTCCAAAAAGAGCAAAGGGCACAGAGAGTATAATTGAAAATGGTATGCTCCAGCTTTCATACAAAGCCGCCAAAATCAAAAATACAAACACCAAAGCATATATAAACGATTTGTTGCCTGATTTTGATAGTTTTTTCTCCTGATATGAAGTTCCAGACCATGCAACTGTGTATCCGTTTGGTAGTATGCTTTTTGCAACTTTTTCTACAGCAGCCATTGCCTCGCCCGATGAATATCCGAATTTGGGCTGACCTATTATTTTTGCCGACTGAAATGAATTAAATCTCTGTATAACACTCGGTCCCACAATTCTTTTTATACTGACAAGAGAGCCAATCGGTATAAGACTGCCGTTTTCGGCTCTTACAAACACACTGCCGTAATCCCTTGTTGATTCTCTAAAATTCCCTTCTGCCTGTATATTTACATGGTATGTTCTACCGTATAGATTAAAATCGTTTACATACGCCGTTCCGAATGTTGCCTGAAGTGTCATGAAAATATCGCCTATACTTACACCCAATGCTTTCGCCTTTTGCCTGTCAACAACAATACGATACTGAGGCACATTTGTGTTAAGCATTGACCTGACCATAGTCAGCTGCGGTGTTTGGTTGGCCTTTTCTACAATCGCTTTTACATATCGGTTGAGCAGTTGAATATTTCTGCCTGTTCTATCCTGTATGTAGAGTTCAAAACCGCCTGTCGTGCTCATGCCCATAATGGGCGGAGGGTTTACAGCCATTACAAAAGCCTCTTTATACCCAAACAGCTGTCTCATAAGTCTGTTTACTATCTGCTGCGAAGACAGCTTTCTTTTAGACCAATCCTTCAAATGAGCAAAACCGATACCGTCATCTGTCTCAAATGCAAATGTAATTAAATCAATACCGGCCATAGAACCCACACTTGTAATGTTTGGATTAGCCAAAAGCATGAATGTCACATCTTTTTGAACTTTAACGGTTCTATCGAGTGATGCACCAGGCATTAAGTATTCAATAAGCATTATATCGCCTTTATCCTCGCTGGGAACAAGCCCTGTAGGCAGTCTATGCATAATAAATACAGCGGCAAAAAGCATAACCAAAAACATAAAACTTGCAAAAATCGAATGTCTTATGATACCTTTCACACCCTTTGCAAACCCCTTTGTTGTTTTATGAAAAAACAGATTAAACTGTCTTGTAAGCCAAAACTGTTTTTTGCTTTCTTTCTTTAAAAAAATGGCACACAAAGCAGGGGTAAGGGTTAAAGCCACTATTCCTGAAATGATTACAGATGTTGCTATGGTTAAAGCAAACTGCTGATACATCTTTCCGCTAAACCCGCCCACAAAAGATGCAGGGATAAATACAGCCGACAAAACCAAAACAATTGCCACAATAGGTCCTGTTATTTCGCTCATTGCCTCTGCAACTGCATCTTTTACACTGAGACTTTTTGGGCTTGATTTTAGAATTCTATCCACATTCTCTATAACAACAATTGCATCATCAACAACAAGTCCTATTGAAAGAATGAGCCCGAACAGCGTCAGAAGATTTATTGAAAATCCGGCTGCATAAAAACCTCCGAAAGTGCCCACAACAGATACAGGTATCGCCAGAACAGGTATGATTGTTGCTCTCAGTGTTCCCAAGAAAATATAGATAACAACGACAACAAGTATAATGGCAAAAGCAAGGGTATACAACACCTCTTCTATTGAGGCTTGAACAAACTGGGTTGTATCATAAACATTGTGGTATTCAAAATCAGAAGGAAACCTCTTTGAGAGTCTGCTCATTGCTGCATCAACAGCTTTTGATACATTGAGCGCATTTGCACCGGGTGATAAAAATATGCCGACAAAAACGGCAGGTTCGTTATTGTAGTTTCCTTTTAGAAAGTACCGCTCAGAACCAAGCTCAATCCTTGCAACATCTTTTAGTTTTAATGCCGAACCGTCAGGATTGGATTTTATGATAATATTCTCAAATTCCTTTACATTTTTGAGCCTTCCTTTTGTTGTAACCGTATATGTAAAAACAGGCTTGTTTTTTAACGGCTCTTGACCTATTGTGCCTGCTGCAAACTGATTGTTTTGGCTTTTTATGGCATTCATCAAATCCGTTGTTGTCAAACCAAATGCTGCAAGCTTATCGGGTTTAATCCATACCCTTATTGAATAATCCTGGCTTCCGAAAATCACAGCCTCACCCACACCTGAAATCCTCTTTAAATCATCCAAAACATTAACAAGAACATAGTTTGCCATATAGAGTGTGCTGTGCTTTTCACCTTTGGAGGTGAATGTGAAAACTCTTAAAATATCGGGTGATTTTTCTCTTATACTTATACCTTGAGCACGTACAATTTCGGGCAGTTTTGCTAAAGCCGTCTGAACTCGGTTGTTTACATCAACCTTTGCAGAGTCGGGATTTGTGCCTATCTTAAACGAAACATTAAGTGTTAAAATACCGCTTGGCGATGCTGTTGATGTCATATATATCATATTTTTAACACCGTTTATGGACTCCTCAAGCGGAGCAGCAACTGCTTTTGATAGGGTTTCTGAATCCGCTCCGGGATAAACAGCTGTCACACTAATTTGCGGTGGAACAATGCTTGGATATTCCTGTATAGGAAGCTCTTTTATGGCAATAAGACCAAGCAGAGTAATTATTGTTGATATAACAACAGCAAAAATAGGCCTATCTATAAAAAATTTGGAAAACATATCTACTTATCCTTTAAATCGACATTAACTATCTTGTCAATTTTCACAGGCATGCCGGGTCTAAGTCTGAAAAAATTGTTAACAATAACCATATCTCCTCTTTTTAGGCCCCAATTAACAATGTAATACTTGCCTGATGTTTCTCCAAGTTTTATGGGTCTTATCTGGGCTTTTTTCTTATCTACCACAAAAACAACAACACCGAGAGGGTTTTGTAAAACTGCCTTTTGAGGAACAAGTATGGTATTTTTCACAAAAAGCCCTTTCAGTATAATTCTTTCAAATTCACCAGGCATTAAGTAGTTATCCATATTGTCAAAAACAGCACGAGCCTTGACCGTAGATGTTTTTTCATCAATATTTGAATCAATAAATTCAACAACACCCTCTTTCGGATACTTAGCGTTATTTATCTTTAAAACTGCCTTGAGGTTATCTCCAAACTGTTTCCACTTTGAGTTTTTTATATAATACTTTTGTTTTACAACACCGATATCGGGTATGGAAAAGTCTGCATATATGGGATTAAGTTTTGTAATAACAGTCAAAGCAGTTCCGCTTTTTACAAAATTTCCAACATCAACAAACGGCAAACCTACAACACCGTCTGAGGCTGCACGTACAGATGTGTAATTGAAGTTTATCTTGGCATTTGTTAGATTTGCTTTGGCTTTTTCAAGGTCGGCTTTGGCAATTTCGTATGCAGATAACGCAGCATCTCTCGTTTTTTGGCTCACTGTTTTTGCATCATAAAGAGCCTTAACTCTTCTCCAATCTCGTTTGGCTTTGTTGAGGGCAGCCTTTGCGCTTTTTACCTCGGCTTTTGCAGAATCAACAAGGGCTTTGTATGTGTCGGGCTCTATTTCATACAACAAATCACCTTTTTTTACAAACTGACCGTCTTTGTAAAACTTTTTCATCAAAACACCCGACACCCTTGCATAGACAGTAACCCTTTGAACACTCTTTAGCCTTGCTGGGTATTCCAAATCCACAGGTAAATCTTTTGGTTTTTCAACCCTATACACATCAACAGGAAGCGCATGCAAACCTGCCGTCTTGTGTGTATTGGTTTTCGATATGGATTGAACAGATAAAACTAATATGAACATAAAAGTCAATACAGCAGCAGCTCTCAAATGTTTGACGGATATTTTCATTCTTTACCTCCGATTGCAAAACAAAAAAACAAAAAATTTTCTAAAATTTATACACAACACTCAAATGCTTTATTTTCCAATATATAAGAATTTAGTTTCAAATGCAACTAAATGTTTCTGTATAAAAACGGAAAAGTTATAGTTTGGTTAATCCGCAATATCTTTATTGAGAATGCCGTTTTTTATTGCAGGCATTATGGACGTAAGACTCCTTTGAGCCTGGAGATATTTTTCATCTTCAAAATAGGTTGTAGGGTATATCTTTTCCACATCGTGAGGCTGCATATCATCATCAACATTCAAGAATGTAAACAAACAAGAATCACTAAGATTGCTTATTTTTTTCTCATGCCTGCCTATCCTGTTAATTACGGTCTCAACGCAGATAAAAGCCGAATTTGTATAAACGATATGGCTTTTAAAAAGCAGCTTATCACCTATCCTAACAGGATTTATAAAATTCATTCTGTTTACAGCGGCAATAACAGGCCTTTTTGTGGCAATAAGCTCAGCACACATTGCAGAAAGCTCATACGAACGACGAGCCAGATAACCGCCAAAAATTGTGTGGTTCGGATTTTTATATGCAGGAAACATTCTCTCCCACGACTCCATCACAAGATTGGATGCCAAAACACCGTTAAATTCAGGAGATTCTTGGGCATGATGCATTTCTCTTAGGTGCTCATATTCATCCTTGGATGGCATTTCATTGTCCATATTTCTCTCTTTAAAGTAATTCTCTTTTCTCTCTACAGCTTTTTTATATCTTCTTTTTTCTGTTTCACCCTTATACTCCAAAGGTTCAAGCTCAACACTAACCCTATTATCTATCGGTCCCCTTCTTGCCACCAGAGTAAAATAACAGGTGGCAATATGGATTGTTGGATTTTGCTGCTCAATCCTTATTCCAACCTCCATAGAGGTTTTTCCGACATAATTCAATCTTGACTCAAAAAACAGATCTTTGTGTATGTCTGCAGCATTGCGCATAACCACATTGTCTATTGCAGCCGTTACAACAACAGCATCTTCATAAAACTGATGAACATACATTCTTGCGGTATCTGCAGCGAGTGTATCCATAATTTCAAGCAGTAATCCAAATCTTATATTGGCTTTCATATCGCCGTCTATAACCATAAAATTATTTCTCAATGTTGGGCTTTTACTCAAAGGTATAACCTTTGTCAAAGAAAGCTCGCTTGGACTTTTCAATAACTCCGTTTCTGTATTCATTCTACTCCCTTCAATATCGACATTTAAAAGCAGTGATGCTGCACAAACACTTCAACAACAAATCAAGCAAAATTAGGTGAATCTGCATCTCTTGCTGTAAGTTTATCCGTCAAATGCATACTTTTCAAGCATAAATTACTTATGCTTTATTTTTTAGGTTTAATAGTTTTTGTTTAAATATCAAAATTAAAATTCACAAAAACAAATCCATCATCGGAATGCTGAAGTGTGATTTTTGAGCCTTCTTTTATAATTGGTGATGATTTTACAAGCTCTTCAATTTCGTCATCTTTGAGATTTTTGACATCCTCTTCTACAAATACAACACTCTCAGCAGCTATTCCATCCCAAAGCCACTTTTGATACAAAACATCATAATTATCAAGCTTTGCTTCTTTTTGAAACAGGATTTCGGTATCCTCATCAATCGGCACATTTTTAAATTTGCTTTTCATGCTTGCACTCCGACTTTTTTCATAAGATAATCAACAACAGCATTCCAGTTTGGAAACTTGGGTGTTCCAAAGTGTATATGCTCGCCTCTAAATTTATCAACACCATTTTTAATATTGTCATCAACAAGAAAATCTCCGTGATTTAGGTGTTTATTGTGAGAAAGTATCAAGCGTTTGTATGCTGATTTTCCAAGATATTTTTTAACCCAGTTTAACTTATCAGACCAGGCAGTAGGATTTTCCCACGGAGCAGTTGATAAAATATAGGTATCAAATATATCAGAAAGCTTAATGTAAGACTCAACAGCATACGACATAGACTCCATAAGAGAAAAAATACCTGGCACTTCATCTAAGCGACCGTCATATTTGTCAAATATATCTTTGGAGAGTTTTGGAAATGCCGATTGAAAATCCACAAGCACATTGTCCATATCAACATAAAGAATTTGTTTCATAAAAAACCTCTTTCACCACTTCAACAATTTTTTCAATCTCACCCTCTGGTATTCTGTGTCCCCAATCTGTCAAAATAAGCTCATCTTCTTTTAATCTCAGTCTACTTTGTATTATGCTGCTGTCTACAACATCGTCATATTTTCCTATAAAAACCCTCTTTATGATATCCGAATTTTCCAGATTGTTTTCTTTATTAAGCAGTCTGTCCAGCTCTTTTTCATATTTTTGATACATACCGCTTTCAACATCCTCTCTTTTCAAAACGGCTGTCGGTGTTATGGACGGATTTATCAAAACAAGATTTATTCTGTATTTCAAGGCATAATACAGAGCAAAAAATCCCCCGAAACTGTTTCCGATTACTACATTGGAGGTGTTTATTTTGTTATCTGGCATAATCTCAATGGGATTTTCTGCTAAATAATCAAAATCATACATCAGCCATTCGGCATTTTTATCATACTGAGCGTATAAATCTTTTAGTCTGTAAAAACTTGTATGCTCACCCCTTCCAAGACCGTGGAAATAGAGTATCTTGTTTCTTGTATACACCATGAACAACCTCGCTTTTTAGCCTATAGACATTCATCTACAGACATCCTTTCTGTGTCTTATTCTAAGTATTATAACATCGTTTTTTACAACAGCATAAACAACTCTGTAATTGCCTATTCTAAACTTTCTTAAACCTGCAAAATCACCTTTCAGATAAGGGTTCTTATCAACATTTTCAGACAGCTCTTTTTCTATTTTTTCTATTATTGTTTTTGTTTCTATCTTATCCAGCCGTTTTAAATCGTGATAAACAGACTTTTTGTATACAATATTAAATGTCAAGGTTTTTTCTCATCTCTTCGCTTGATATTATCGGATCGGTTTGGTCATGAAGCCTGTCAAGTGCAACCTGCAAATCTGCAAAGTTTTCCATATAGGTCTCAAGCGCCCTTTGGATATGAAATGACTTTGATCTTTTGGTCTCTTTGGCAATATTTTCAAGACTGTGAGCCAAATTATTAGACAGTCCAACAGATAAAGTTGTACTCATTTTTCACCTACTGTATGCTATGTAATGCATAATACTACATATTTACAAAATTTCCAAGTAAAGAGCAGTAAATTCTACAAATTCTAATTTATTCATACTTCAAACACTCAGGTTCCTGCATAACTTCAGGCGGGCAGTACTTTCTTGTACATGCACCGAGCCTGCCGTCTTTTACTGTGCAGATATTGCATCCGTCAAACCAAGATATGCAGCCTTTTGGAATATTCGGCGTTTTTGATACAGATTCCACAGAAGAGTTGTCTGCACCGTTCTTGTTTGCGTCTTTCCTGCATCCAGTTAAAATAATACCCAAAATCAGAAAGCCAGCTAAAAATGATTTTTGTTTCATAAATACCATCCTTAAAAAATTAATTTTTGCCAATTGTTAGATTAAAAATTGGAGGGTTATTCGGTTCTTTTTTCAAAACAAGTTCTTTATATTCTCTAATTAGTCTTTTTACGGCATCTTTTGCCCACTCTTTTTCAGGCACATTAAACTCATCTGCATAGCCTTCTTCAACATAGGTTTTAAAATACCCAATATCCACAGAAGACCAGCACTCAATACCGTAAACCTCAAAACCCATATCGTATGCCCTGTTTACAATCTTTTCGGTATCAGAAGCATCAAAATAAAGAACATTTGGGTCTTCTTTTACCTTTATAATCGATACATCCTCAATGAGCTTTTTGTTGTCTTTAACAGGAAGCCTTCTAAAAGGAATATAAACAGCATCAATTATATTCCCTTGGGCATAAATTTCATACCCAAAACTAAAAATCTTAAAATCAATATAGGCACCAGGCGGCTCACACTCCTCGTTCACATGCGCTTCGGTTGTTTTTTGTGCATAATTGGAGTATTTTTTTAAAGCCTCATCAGAAAGCTCCAGATTTACAGAAACATCCCCTATCTTCAAAAAGCCTGCATCTAAATTCATATTGCTTCTATTATTGAAATCATCATCAACCACAAGATGTTTTGTCTGATTGCCTGATACATACTCAAAGTCAACAGTATCACCAAGCGGATTAAAACTAAATCTCAAATCAAAATATCCTTTATATACCGAATAATCGTTATCCGAAATCCATTTTTGAATTTTCTCAACTTCACTTTTCGTTAATAGACAGAGTTTATTGTCCATTTTTTTATCCTCCTTCAAGTTTAATACATATCACTTTATGCTCAATGCTGCCATTGTTTCTTCGACTGTTTCATTTATCAAATTGCCGTCTGTGTCAAATACATAGCTTTTTCCGTCTTTGTGGCTGTAGACATATTTTTAATTTTTCCCCACATAAAAAGCTCTCCACCGGTTTTTCTGTAGTGATTTTTTACAATTTTTGAGATTTTATTCAAAACCTCTTTGTCGCTTTTGAATAAAAAATCATCCGCATTGAGTCTTATGCGTCTTTTGCTCTCCATAAACGCCAAAACAAAAATCGGCTCTGTTGTTCTTATGAAATTTGTGTTTACATAGATATAGGCATATTCATAGGCTCTTTTTTCTGCGGTAATCTCTTTTATTTTTTGTCTTGTTCTTTCGATGAGCTCTTTGTCTATTTCCAAAACTTCACACAACTTTTCAAAAAACTGATCTTTTGTGTATTTAAAATCATACATCTCTTGTGTTAAAAAATCCAACGACCCTTTCGACAAAAAATAATTCAAAGACTCAATCCCTCTTTTTGGCGACTGATATCCCATTTTTTTAACTATTTCTATTCTATCTTGACCCTGCAAATTTTCTTTTATCAACTTATCAATCTTCATACACAATCTCCTTTCTATCGAACAAATTTCATTTTAAACAACAATATGCCCGATTTTTAAAATACAACACTCTAATTTTTCCAAACACCCTTACTATACTCAAACAAGCGAATAATAAACTCGTTTTGCACAAAATCAGTTTAAAATTTAATCAATCTCAACAACCTCTGCATTGATGTCGTAGAGTTTGCCTTCTGCCAAATAAAATTCAATGCCCTGCCTTTTTATGACTGCAAACTCCCCCTTTTGTTTAACATCTTTCAAATCACCGCTTTCAAGCAAAGTGTAAATATATGCCAAAACATCAGTTGAATGTGAGATTGTCTGAGACTTGTGTATAAATGATTTTAGATAATCCTTTTTTGTTTTTACATTTGGCGTTTTTATACGCATTTCAAAAACAGATAGGACTTTAAATAAAACATTTTGAGAATTAAATTCAAAATGAATGCCCACTTCATAAGACTTTGAATAAAATATATAATTGGATGCTGATTCATAATACCCAAGATTTCCAAGAATTTTTTCAATAATTTCAACAAATATACTCTTGAAATTGTCTTTTGTTATTGTGGGATTTGTTTTGCTGCACTTTCTATGCAGTAAATGTTTTTCATCGACTATTCTACAGCCCCTGTATTCAAAAAAGACATGCTCCTTGTGTACAAAGCTTGAAAACTTCCTGCAGAATTCTTTCAAACAGCTGCCTTTTAAAATTACGGCACAATTTAAAAAATCTTTTGAAACTGTATAGACAGCTGACTTATGGTGTTTTTTTAAAATCTTTCTTATGTTTTTTTCTATGAAATCAAAATATTGTATATAGTTTATATCAGGAAAAAATATTTTTACACTGCGGCATGCATCAAGCTCCTGCCAAATAAAATTCAAGATGGTAGATAGAATTTCACAAAAAACATTCAAAACATCCAAAAAACTCCCCATATCCTTATGCTCCAAATCCATAAAATAGGTTTCAAAAAATCCTTTTTTTGCATATCTAAAAAAGAAAAATCTTCTGTTATTGATTGTTTTAATCAAGCTGCGCAGCCTCCAGACATTCTCATACTCTTTCTGCAGTCTTGCTCTTATTGTGTCTTTTGATTCACTGCTGAATTTGCAGTAATAATCCGACAATGTATCCAATGTTTTGTTTTTTACAAAAAAGCCAGATTCTATAGGGTCTAACACAAAAATATCGGCTAACAGATACTTATCTATTTTCATAAATATATCGCCATCCTTTCAATCATAAACAATCAGCTTTGTATCCTGTTTTTTTATTACACTTTTAATTCTTTTAATATTATACTTATCGGGGCGCAGAATAAATTCGCTTTTTTAAGAATTTTTGGGTTTTTTAAGATTTTGTTTTGGAATTAAGGGACTTATCCCGCATCACGACTTGTTAAGAGTTGAAATTAGAGAAATTAAGCAATTTGTTAACTGTGCTATTTTGACCTGTTTTGCTTAAAAAAATAATTGCTGTATAGAAAATTACAAAATATTTTCTATAACAATTTTTTGCTTGAAAAATTATAAAAATAGCTATATGAATTAGACATGAAAAAGTATTGCACTTATTTATTAAATTTAACCTTTCTTGTATTATTCATTTCTTCTGTAACTATTGCTGCAACATTAAAAACAGGTGTGGTAAAACTTAAGCAGGAACCAGTATATAATTATATTCCTGCAGAAATTACTTCCAGAACGGATGCAACCATATTATCAAAGATACCCGGATTTGTTGAGAATTTGAAAGTTGATATAGGTGATAAGGTAAAAAAAGGTGATATATTGTTATCCATAGATCAAAACACTTCAAAACAAAATATACAAGAAGCTTACGCCAATGTTTCAAAAGCCAAAGCTCAACTCAAAAATGCAGAATTCAACTATAAAAGATACTCAAAACTGTATAAAAATAAGGTCATATCACAACAACAGTTCCTTAAAATAAAAACCGATTACAAAACAGCACTCAGTGCATATAAACAGGCTGTTGCAGGACTAAAAACATCCCAATCCGCACTCAAGTATTCTATTATAAAATCACCCATTGACGGTATAGTTTCGCAAAAATATGTAAACAACGGAGATATAACCTCTATGTTTCAGCCCTTGATTAAAATAAGCCGAACAAATGCACTGCAAGTAATAGCCAATATAGATGAAAAAACACTTAACTCCATCAATTCCTTAGGATACATAAAGGTCGAAATAAAAGACAAAACAGTAAATATAAAAGTTTCTCACATTGCTCCGGCATTGGATTCTGCTGCAAGAACATTAACAATAAAGGCAGATTTACCGAACACAATACATGCCAAACCCGGTGAATTTGCATATGTTATTGTAAAAGAAAAAACGAAACCTGTAATTGTTGTTCACAAAGATGCCATAACAACCCACGGAGGCATAAAGGGTGTTTTTGTTGTAGATCAAAACAATAAAGCATATTTTAGGATGGTTAGAGTTGGAAACTCACACAATAACTATACTGAGATTCTTTCAGGTCTGTTACCAAACGAGAAAGTGGTTTTAAATCCGCCTTTATCTTTGAAAAACGAATCCGTTATTTCAGATGAAAAACAATAAAAACATAGCAGGGAAACTTGCAGAAAGTTTTATAGACTCAAAAATAACGCTGCTAATAATTCTAATAATTTTAACGGTTGGAATCATGGCTGTTGTGATGACACCGAGAATGTATGACCCCGAAATAAAAGTTCCCGCAGCAAATATTATCGTCCAAAGACCTGATACACCAACTGTTGAAATGGAAAATCAGCTAATAAAACCGCTTGATTCTCTTGTGGGTTCCATAACCGGTGTTGACCATACTTTCAGCTTTGCAACAGATGATTTTGGAGTTGTAACCGTTCAATTCAAAGTAGGAGAAGATCAGGAAAAAAGTTTAATAAAACTCTACAACCAGATAATGAGAAACATGGACAGAATGCCGCCCGGAACACTTCAACCCACTATAAATTCAATAGGTGTTGATGATATACCTATTGTAACTATAACACTGTTTTCTGATAAACTTGATTATTTCAGCCTAAGAAACCTTGCATGCAAAGTTCTTGATAACTTAAGAGGCATACCGAACATTGGCTCAAACTATGTCATGGGCGGAGCAAAAAAGGTTTTTTATATACATCTGAATCCACAAAAACTAAACTACTACAAAATAGGTCTAAACAGCGTAATAGATATGCTAAAATCAAGCAACGTTTTTACACCTGTGGGCAACCTAACAAACAACAACAAAAAAATCAGGGTTGTCTTATCAAATCTTTTAAGCACAAAGCAATCCTTGGGGAATGTCATAGTTAAAGTCAGCAACTCAAAGGTCGTGTTCTTAAAAGATATCGCCGACATAGAAGCAAATAACAACGAAAACAACACCTACTCCATGTTTGCATACGGTCAAGCCTCATCAAAAAACCATAAAGTAAACAATCAAGTAAAAGCTGTCACAATATCAATAGCCAAAAAAACAGGTAGTAACGCCGTTGTTGTCGCAGATAAGGTTATAAAAAGATTAAACGAACTAAAACAAGTAATGATACCGCAGAATGTCGGTATAAAAATAATGAGAAACTATGGACAAAAAGCAAATAAGGCTGTTAATACACTAATTGAGCATCTATCTATATCCATTTCTATTGTTGCTGTTATACTAATAATCTTTTTAGGTTGGAGAGAATCCTTAATAGTTACACTAAGTGTACCTCTTGTACTTCTAAGTGTTTTATTCGTAGATTTTATTGTGGGTCAAAGCATAAACAGAATAACACTTTTTGCCCTCATTCTATCTTTGGGTCTTCTTGTTGATAGCGGAATAGTAGTAATAGAAAATATACACCGCAATATAGCCATGAAAAAAACAAAAAGCTTTAAGGAAATAATAATACAATCGGCAAACGAAGTAGGAAATCCCACAAACATAGCAACAATAGCAGTTATACTGGCTTTTATACCTATGGCATTTGTCGGCGGAATGATGGGCCCGTTTATGAGACCTATTCCGATAAATGTTCCTATAGCCATGATTGTTTCAGTGCTTGCAGCTTATACAATTATACCATATACAAGCAAGCGCTTCTTAAACAACAAGAAACACCATTTAGAGAAAAAAAGAGATTTACTTCAAACACTCTATAAAAAAACACTCATACCTGTATTAAGAAAAAAATCCCTTAGGGGCATAATTTATACATCTTCTTTAATACTACTTTTTATATCTCTTTCTATGCCTGCTTGGCAGTTCATCAGACCTTCTGGATTAAACGGACAACTAAGCCCATTTGGTGTGGAGTTTAAACTTCTACCAGAAAGCAATGTAAATACATTTCTCGTTGAAATTAAAGCGCCATATAGAACACCTGTAGAAACTACTCTTGCCATAGCACAAAAAGCCGGAAAAATTATAGGTAAAAATCCGTATGTAACAGAGTATCAAATATACGCCGGAATGTCGGCACCGTTCGACTTCGGTGCTCTAATGAGAACATATATTATGACAAACACATCAAACATCGCCCAAATTCGAATAAATCTAACAAAAAAAGACAGGCCTCAGGAAATCGAGATAATAAAGGCTATCAATAAACGGTTAAATGTTTTGAGAAGCCAGTTCAAAAACACTATCTTCAAGGTAATAAAGGAACCGCCAGGACCACCCACAAGGGCACAAATACTTGCTCAACTATATGGTCCAGATTATGACAAGCTTCAACAAAGTGCACAAATTATAAAAAACTCTTTTCAATCCATTTACAATATCTCAAACATAGACAGTTCTGTCTATCCTCCGTATCATGAATACAAAATACATATTAATTACACTAAAGCCATGATTGCCAATTTAACACCGAGAAATATAAGCAATTTTCTTTACTCTTATATGCAAGGAATGATTGTTAAATGGGTATACGACAAAAACTTTACAGAACCGGTATATATTGTATTGAGATTAAAAAAGAAAGACAGGGCAAACCTTGAAAATATTTTAAATTTAAGAATTCTAAATAAGAACGGAAAACTTATTCCTCTTAGAGATATTGCACGTATACAAAAAGTTATACAACATCAACCCATTTACAACAGAGATCAGCATAGAGTTGTCTATGTCAGTGCGGATATGATTGATTTTACACCTGTTTACGGCCTTCTCTATCTTGATAAAAAACTGGATGGCAAAAAGTTGTCAAACGGTATTGTTTTTCATACGTCAAACTTAGGGTTTTCCCATTCTATCCCAAAAGATGCGGCACAATATCAGATACGCTGGGGAGGTGATATGAGACTGACGCTTGATGTATTTAGAGATTTAGGAATTGCATTTATATTTGCTATTGTTTTTATATATTTCATACTAGTGGGATATTACAAGTCATTTGTTATACCAATAATAGTTATGGGAGCAATACCTCTTACCATCATAGGAATATTCCCCGGACACTGGATATTGAGCCAACCGTTTACCGCAACATCGATGATAGGAGTTATAGCCCTTGCCGGTATTGTTGTCAGAAACTCACTTCTGCTCATTGATTTTATTTTGGACTACGAAAAAGAAGGTAAACCTCTCAATTTATCCGTATTGGAATCGGGAGCAGTAAGGTTTAGGCCTATCCTTCTAACAGCTTTGGCAATTATTTTCGGTTCGGCAACAATGCTTCAAGACCCGATCTTCAACGGCCTTGCTATATCACTAATATTCGGAACCCTTATATCCACTCTTTTAACACTAATTATTATACCCATACTGTATTTTTCATACAAAACCCATACAAATAAATAACAAATATTTAAAGCACTTTCGAAACGGCTTTTTTAAATTTATTTAATTATTTGTATGAAAATAATTTATATTTTGCAACTTTAAATCTTTTTTACATGTATTCCGTATTTTTTGATTCTATAATCAAGCTGCCTTATGGTGTAACCGAGCAGCCTTGCGGCTTTTGATTTTACATATCCTGTCTGTTTAAGTGTGCTTTGAATTTTTTCTTTTTCTATCGCCTCTATCGCAACAGGAACATCATTATACACTATATCTTTTATGTCTATATCATTAATCATACCCTGCTCTCTCATGTAGTTCGGAAGACTTTTTTCATCTATATCTCTATCATTTAGAACAATAAGGCGCTCTATTGTATTCTCAAGCTCTCTAACATTGCCTGGCCATTCGTAGTTTATTAAATACTTTAAAGCCGTATTCTTAATATGAATATTTTTATTATGTCTTTTATTGATTTTCTTTAAAAAATAATCTATCAATATCGGTATGTCGTCTTTCCTTTGCCTTAAGGGCTTTATATGAATTGGCAAAACATTTATCCTGTAATACAAATCCTCTCTAAAATGCCCGAGCCTTATCAGCTTTTCTATGTTTTTATTTGTTGCAGCAACAATCCTTACATCAATGGGTATACTATCTTCACTTCCAAGCCTTGTTATCTCTTTATCTTGAATTACGTTTAACAGTTTTGCCTGAAGCATTAAGGGCATATCACCTATTTCATCAAGAAAAAGTGTTCCTTTATCAGCAAGCTCGAATTTTCCTCTTTTTCTGGATAAAGCACCAGTAAATGCTCCTTTTTCATAGCCGAACAGTTCACTCTCCAAAAGATTTTCTGGAATTGCAGCACAATTTATTGTAGCGAAAGGTTTATCTTTTCTCGGACTCAAGTTGTGAATAGCTTTTGCAATAAGGGTTTTTCCTGTTCCGCTTTCGCCTGTTATTAACACCGTTGAATCGGTTGTAGCCATTCTTATTAAAGTTTTTTTCACATTTGTTATCTCTTCGGATATACCTATGACATCATTGAGAGCAGAGACATCTTTGTTTATGCTGTTTAGAAGAATTTGTTTCTCTTCCTGCCAGAATTTTCGTTCCTCTTCCATTCTTTCATACATCTTTTTTGTTAAACCTATCAATGTTGCAAGCGTAGAAAGCATTTTTATGGCATCATCGCTTGAAAAGTTTTTGCTCTTTTCTTTATAGATTCCCAAAACACCAAATCGTTCTCCTCCAACCTTTATTGGCACACCAACAAAAATCATCTCTTCTTTGAATCTTTTTAGAAGATTTATCCTGTTTAGGTATCTCGGGTTTGTTTTTATATCTGTAATGATAGCCGGTATCTCATTTTTAAAGATACTGCCCACAACACCCTCACCTCTTTTAAATATGCCTTTTGTCATTTCTTTTTTTGTAAGGCCAAAACTCTCAACAATTTTAATTTGTGATGTCTCTTTATCATACAGGGCAACAAATGAAATAGGCGTATCCCAATATGAATAGAGTATTTTAAGTATCTCTTTCAAAGATTCTTTTAGTGTATTTTTTTTACTTAAAAGCTTGCTTGCTTCATGTATAATACTTAAATAACCCTCTTTGATATTTATTTGCCCTTTTAACATGTTAGAAAGTATACAAAAATGTACACATTTTTGCAAATACAACCATCTACAATAGTCACATTTACTATTTTTACTATTGTAACAGTAACGGAACAGCTATTGCTTAATATAATAAAAAATTTTTGGAGGTAGAAAGTATGACTAACGCAGATGTTCTTAAAAAAATCGAAGAAGAAGATATTAAAATCGTAGATATTAGGTTTATAGACCTAATAGGAACATGGCAGCATTTCAGTATACCTGCTCATGCACTTGATGAAGATGTTTTTGAAGAAGGGTTGGGATTTGACGGTTCATCAATTAGAGGTTGGAAATCAATAGACGAAAGTGACATGTTGGTTATTCCTGATGCATCAACATCATTTATAGACCCATTTACAGAAGAAAAAACTCTCAACATTATTTGTGATATAGTTGACCCTATAACAAAAGAAAGCTATCAAAGACATCCACGAAGTGTAGCAAAAAAGGCTGAAGAATATTTAAAATCAACAGGGATAGCCGATACTGCATATTTTGGACCCGAACTTGAATTCTTTATCTTTGACGATGTAAAATATGAGGTAGAATCAAATACGGCATACTATAAAGTAGACTCAATGGAAGGAATTTGGAACTCAGCAGCCAACGAAGACCCAAACCTCGGATACAAGGTTAGACATAAAGAGGGTTATTTTCCTGTACCGCCAACAGACAGTCTTCAGGACTTAAGAACAGAGATGGTTCTTGAACTTGAAAAAGCGGGCATTGAGGTTGAAGCCCATCATCACGAGGTAGCAACAGCCGGGCAGGCAGAAATTGATGTAAGGTTTGCCCCACTCTCTCTACAGGCTGATAATGTTTTAAAATATAAATATATAGTAAAAAATGTCGCTCTAATGTTTGGAAAAACAGTTACATTCATGCCAAAACCATTATCGGGTGATAACGGAACAGGTATGCATACACACCAAAGTTTATGGAAAGATGGAAAACCTCTTTTTGCAGGAAACGGATATGCTGGTATGAGTGAAATAGGCTTATACTACATAGGCGGGATACTAAAACACGGAAAAGCTCTTGCAGCATTTACAAACCCAACAGTAAACTCATACAAAAGACTTGTTCCGGGTTTCGAAGCTCCGATAAACTTGGCATATTCATCAAGAAACAGAAGTGCAGCTGTTAGAATACCTATGTATTCACCTTCACCAAAAGCAAAAAGAATTGAGGTTAGATTCCCCGATCCTACAGCAAATCCATACCTTGCATTCTCGGCAATGCTGATGGCAGGTCTTGACGGTATAATTAACAAGATTGATCCGGGTGAGCCGTTGGATAAAAATATATACGATTTGCCGCCTGAAGAACTTGCAAAGGTCGAAAAGGCTCCTGCAAATCTCGAAGAAGCACTCGATGCTTTGGAAAACGATTACGAGTTCTTACTAAGAGGGGATGTTTTTACGGAAGATATAATAAAAGCTTGGATTGACTACAAAAGAGAAAACGAAGTCAAATATATCAACTCCATTCCCAATCCTGCCGAATTCCAACTCTACTGGGATATATAAGCCTACCTTTTATAAGGCAAATCCTAAATTTAGGGTTTGCCTTACTTTTTTAATAGATACAAATTGATATTTTTTGTATTATATTCTGATGTCTAAACGGTATCTTGTTATTCAAACGGCTTTTTTGTGCAGCACAATATTTATAGAGCCTGTCATAGAAACAATTAAAACAAACGACAAGGATTCATTTGTGGCTGTTATGGTCATACCGCAGACAAAGGATATATTTTCAAAAAATCCTAATGTTGATTTGATTATAACATACGATAAACATGAAAACGACAGCGGTATATTGGGTCTTCTCAGCATCATAAAAACAATAAAAAAATTCAAATTCGATGTATTAATATCGGCACACGGAAGCATAAGAACCTCTCTTATAAGTTTTTTTTCACAAATACCCAAACGAGTGGGCTTTGCTGACTCCAATCTTAATTTTGTTTATACACACAAGGTACAAAAAGATAAAAATGCTCACGAACTTGATAAAAACTTGAGTCTTGCTGAGGCTTTAGGATTTAACAACATAACAAAAAAGATAAATCTATGTTATTCTGATGAAAATAGAAAATTTGTCGAGGGCATTTTTGAAGCATACAGCATAAAAGATACAGATACTGTCATCGGCATAAATCCTTCAGCCGGTTGGCCTACCAAGAGATGGCCTAAAGAATATTATAAAAAGGTAGCAAAAAATCTTGTAAAAAAAGGATATTTTGTTATTATAACAGGGATTGGAAAAGATAATGAAATAGCTGAATTTGTAAAAGATAATAACGAAAAAATTATCAATCTATCAGGCAATACAAAACTAAATGACCTGTTCTATCTTATATCAAAATTGGACTTACTGATAAGCAACGATTCATCTCCGATACACATAGCAAGTGCATTTAATATACCCACAATAGATATATACGGACCCACATCACCAAGCTTCGGATTTTATCCGTTGAGCGATATACATAAAATAATGGAAATAAAGAACCTAAGCTGCAGACCTTGTGCCAAAAACGGCAGCATTGCATGCAAAAAAGGGCATTTTAAGTGTATGATGGAAATAAAACCGGATATGGTTTTAAACGAAGCCTATAAAATTTTAAATAGAGGAGTTTAGATATGAAAAATGACAGTGTTCCAGTTTTGCTTTACTACCATATCAATTACGATAACGACAAGAATTCCGTAACACCAGAGCTGTTTGAAGCACAACTTAAATTCTTAAAAGAGGAGGGTTATGCACCTATAACAAAAGAAGAGCTCGGCGAATTTATGAAAACAGGCAAAAAAGATTTTGATAAAGCCGTAGTTATTACTTTGGATGGCGGATATCTCGATACATGGGTATATGCCTATCCTCTTCTTAAAAAATACGGATTTAAGGCAATTTCATTTGTCATATCGTGGAATGTGGAAGAGGATGAATATTTGGGATTTAATCTTGATGATTATTTTTCAGGAAAAATAAAAAAAGAGATGCTGCCGAACTGCAATGCAAATATTGTTGTGGAAAACGGAATAAAAAAGAAACTCGAAAGAAGACTCTGCTGGAGAGAAGTTAGAGAAATGGAAGAAAGCGGTATTATAGACATAGAACCAAACAGTAAATTTCACAGACAGGTGTATGCTTCGGATAAAATAAAGGGTTTCAACAGTCCTCACAATACTGTTGTTCAAGATAGCATGGTAAGAGGAGATGAACGACTCGGAACACCAAATTTTGAAAGAAAACCGGAATTTGCTGCAAGGGAATTTATTGCATATCAAGATTTGAGAGACAGACTTATTCAATATGTAAAAGGTAACGGATACATTCAGTTTTTTAACAAAGTCAATTGGAAAGATGAATTATACAGCATAATCGATGACTACAAAAAAGAAAAAAACACAGACAAAATAGGGCAATGGGAAACAAACGAAGAACAATACAAAAGAATAAAAACAGACCTTGAAGTTTCAAAGGGTGAAATCGGATGGGAAACAAAAAAAATATGCAAGGCTTTTGCTTGGCCATGGGGAGCATACAACGAAACATCCCTAAAAATTGCAAAAGAGATTGGTTTTGAATATCTTTTTACAACCAAACAGGGCAGAAACTCTTTTGGAGATTCACCTTTTGAAATAAAAAGAATACATATAAACAAACAGGGTATGGATTGGTTTAAAAATATTATAGAACTTTACTCAAAAAGTCAGGATTAACTTCTTGAGTTTTTTGGATAAGAACCCAATATCTTTAATAAAACGGTAAATTTTTCTATTTCTTTAAGGGATGTTTGAATCTTTTCATCCTCTAAGTGACCGTCTATATCAACATAGAAAATATACGACCAGTTTTTCTGCTTTGACGGCCTTGATTCTATTCTTGTAAGGTTTATTGAATTTTTATAGAAAGGTTCGAGTATTTGATAGAGAGCACCTACTTTATCCTTTATGGTAAACATAAAGGATGTCTTGTCGTTACCGCTTTTTTTAGGAATCTCTTTTCCTATAACAAGAAACCTTGTTATGTTGTTGCTTTTATCCTCAATACCCCTTGCAAGCACATTTAAAGCATATATATCGCTTGCTGCAAGTGAAGCAATAGCTGCTACAGTGGCATCCTTTTCTGCAATCTTTGCAGCTTTAGCTGTAGATGTTGTCTCAAACAGTGCTACATTGGGTAGATGTTTTTTAATCCAACTCTTGCACTGACCCAAAGCATTCGGATGTGAATATATGGTTTTTATTTGTTCAAGCCGTTCTGATTTTGAAAGAAGATTGTGTTTTATATCTATGATAATTTCAGAAACAATTTTTACAGAAGAGTTTACAAACATATCAAGGGTGTAATTTACTACACCCTCGATTGAGTTCTCTATGGGAACAACGCCAAAATCGGCTCTTTCTTGTTCAACATCCATAAAAACATCTTCTATGGACTCCTCTGGAGTGTAATGAAGCGACAACCCAAAACGCTCTATGGCTGCCTGATGTGTAAACGTTGCCTCAGGTCCAAGATAGCTTATAACAAGAGGTTCTTCCAATCTAATTGATGCACTCATAATTTCTCTGAAGATAGTCTTCAGGCTCTTAACGGGGAATTCACCCTTCGCATTTTTTTCTATCATTTCATAAATCTTTGTCTCTCTATCGGGTGAATAAAATGGTATATTCTTATTTCGTTTTATCTTTCCCACATCTTTAACAAGCAAAGCCCTATCTTCGAGCATTTCTATAATTTTTAAATCTATGTCGCTAATTTTTTTTCTTATCTTATCAAGTTCTTCTACAGAAACTGGGTTGTCATTTCTCTCCATTTTTTCCATCTCTTATCAAGTAGTTTTTTCTTGCTCAACGGCAGCAGTTCATCAAAGCTTTTTGTGATAAATGCTTTAACATTGCCTGCAATCTCATCATAATTCCTATGTGCACCGCCGAGAGGCTCTTTTATTATTTCATCAATAACACCTAATTCATATAAATCCTGAGCGCCAACCCTCATAGCCCTTGCAGCATCAACAGAATGTTCAGTATCGCGCCAGAGTATAGACGAGCATCCTTCAGGCGATATTACACCGTATATGGAAAATTCAAGCATTCCCACCTTATCGCCACCAGCTATTGCCAATGCACCGCCGCTTCCACCTTCTCCTGTAACCACAACAACAACAGGCACTTCGGTTTCAAACATCATATATAAATTCCTTGCAATGGCTTCAGACTGACCCCTCTCTTCAGCCCCAATTCCCGGGTATGCACCTGGGGTATCAACAAATGTTACAATGGGAATATTAAATTTTTGAGCCAACTTCATTACACGCTGGGTCTTTCTGTATCCTTCAGGATTTGACATACCAAAATTTCTATAGAGATTATCTTTTGTATTCTTGCCTTTTTGGTGACCGAGAATAGCAACCTTTTGACTGTTGATGTAGCCAAATCCCGTAATAATTGCATGGTCATCAGAAAACACCCTATCGCCGTGAATCTCCGTAAAATCTGTTACTATGCGCTCTATATAATCGAGAGTATACGGTCTGTTTGGATGTCTTGCTATTTTTACAATCTTGTCTATGGTGAGATTTTCAAATTCTTGTTTGATAATATTGTTTTTCTTTTCTTCTAAAGCCTCAATTTCTTGCAATACATCAATGCCCTTTTCATTTGCCATTGCTTTTAAGTTGTTAATTTTTTCCTCAATCTCATACAATGGCTTTTCAAAATCCAATACCAACATGTTCAACTCCTTTTAAAAGCCTATAGAGTCATTACTCTTTATCTAATTCAAATGCTTCATGCAGCGTCCTCACTGCCAACTCCGTATACTTCTCATCTATAATACAAGATACCTTTATTTCTGAGGTCGATATAGCCCTAATATTTACACCTTCTTTTGCCAAAGCATCAAACATTTTGGCAGCAACCCCAGGATGTGACCTCATGCCAACACCAACTATAGAAACCTTGGCAACATCCCTATTTATTGACACCTCTCCAGCATCAATTTCTTTTGAAAGCCGATTCAATAAGTCATAAGCCTTGTCAGCCTCATCTTTTGTGACGGTAAAAGAAATATCCGTAAATCTGCCGTCATCACTTACATTTTGAACGATAACATCTACATTTATATTGTTTTCTGCTATTGTATTAAATATTTTTGCTGCAATACCCGGCTCATCCTTTACATTATTGATTTTTAATCTCGCTTGATTTTTATCCTGAGCAACTCCAGAAACTAAAATTTTCTCCATATCTTTATCCTCCTTAGCAACCAAAGTACCTTTATTAAATGTAAAACTGGACAAAACCATTATGGGTACATTGTATTTCATGCCAAACTCAACAGATCTTATCTGTAATACCTTTGCACCGAGACTCGCAAGTTCCATCATTTCGCTATAGCTTATTTTATCCAATTTTCTTGCATTTTTTACAATTCTGGGGTCTGCTGTGTATATGCCATCCACATCCGTATAAATTTCACAAACATCCGCTTTGAGAGCTGCAGCTATAGCAACAGCTGTTGTATCTGAGCCTCCCCTTCCAAGAGTAGTTACATCACCTGAGTTCTCTCCAATACCTTGAAAACCTGCAACTATAACTACATAATCATCTTCAATATATTCCATTATATCTTTGGCATTTATTGTTTTTATTCTTGCTTTTGTATGTACATCATCTGTAACAATACCGCATTGTCTTCCGGTCATTGCAACAGCTTTTACACCAAGTTCATTCAATTTTATAGCAACAAGAGCGCTGGAAATTCTTTCTCCGCTTGATAAAAGCAAATCCATCTCTCTTTCTGTTGGGCGTTTTGACAACTTTTTTGCCAAATTTATCAGTTTATCTGTCTCACCAGCCATTGCAGAGACAATAGCTACAATTTTATTTCCTTTTTCTTTCGTTTCTTTGATATGTTGAGCCACAATCTCTATGCGCTCAATACTACCTACAGAAGTTCCTCCGTACTTCTGAACAATAAGAGCCATAACTTACCTCCGACACTTAAATTAGGATTTCTCTCCTGTTTCTCTCGTCAGGCTTTGATAGTATACCTTTTTTCTCCATTTGTTCAATAATTCTTGCAGCCCTATTGTAACCTATTTTCAACCGCCTTTGAATATAGGAGATTGTTGGATTTCCGCCTTCTTGTATAATCCTTAAAGCCTCATCGAACATTTCATCTGTCTCGAAATCTATATCTTCACTTATACCGCTTGCCTCTTTTGTAGCATTTATAAGCTCCTCATTGTACTCCGGCTCACCTTGCGCTTTAACAAAATCCGTAACATTCTTTATTTCATCATCACCCACAAAGGCTCCATGTATTCTAACCAAAGCAGAACTTCCCGGCTGCATAAACAGCATATCACCTCGACCAAGCAAAGCTTCAGCCCCCTGCATATCCAAAATTGTTCTTGAATCTATCTTCGATGAAACCTTGAATGATATCCTGGCAGGGAAATTTGCCTTTATCAGCCCCGTTAAAACATCCACACTCGGTCTTTGTGTAGCCACAATCATATGAATGCCTGCAGCTCTTGCCATTTGAGCAAGTCGTGCAATGTGAGTTTCTACCTTTTTGCCTGCAACCATCATTAAATCGGCAAGCTCATCAATAACAACAACAATATATGGCAACGGTGGGTATTCTATAGAACCATTTTTTGCCTTTTCGTTAAAACCTGCTATATTTCTGACTCCAACCTCACTCATCATCCTGTATCTTGTCTCCATCTCACTAACTAAAGCAGCCAAGGAACCGCTTGCCTCTTTAGGATCAACAACAACAGGCATGAGCATATGGGGTATACCCTCATATATAGACAGCTCAAGCATCTTCGGGTCAATCATAACAAACTTTACTTCATCCGGTGTGGCTTTATAGAGAATACTCAATATCATTGTGTTGACAGATACACTTTTCCCTGAACCCGTTGCTCCTGCAATAAGCATATGTGGCATTGTTGATAAATCGGCAACAAAAGGATTTCCAACTATATCTTTTCCTAAGGCTAAGGTAAGTTTTGAGTTTGACATTGCATAGGTTTTTGATTCGAGAATATCCTTCATATAAACCGTTTGTCTGTGCTGATTGGATATCTCTATACCCACAACGGCTTTCCCCGGAATTGGTGCTATAATCCTCACAGACATCGCCTTCATAGCCATAGCCAAATCATTATATAAATTTGATATCTTGCTTATTTTTATACCGGATTTGGGTCTAAATTCATACATCGTAATAACAGGACCCGGTTTTACATTGACAACCTCTCCATCAACACCAAAGTGCTTTAATTTTTCTTTTAGTATGTTCGCACTTTTATATATCTCATCTTCGCCAATTCCTGTTGATATATTTATAGGTTCTTTTAACAGATCAACCGATGGAAATTGATAACCGTCACTTGATGATTCCTCTAACTTGATTTTTTCTTCTTTTTTATCCAAAAATTCAGTATCAATAGAAATTGTAGAAACAGTATCTTTTGGTGGTTGTTTATTATCTTCCTTTCTGCTTTGTTCTGCGGCCGGTTTGTCTTCTGTTTCGTTTTTATTGTCTGTTTCTATGCTGCTGTTTTGAACTTCTTTATCTTTATTGCTGTTTACCAACTTGTCAATATTATTATCATTTTTTTGATTTTCATCCAAAGATTCTATATTTTTTTTACTTTCATCTTCAATGTTTTCTTCATTTTTTTCATCAAATTTGTCTTTTTTACTTTCTGTTTGCTCTTTTTGGCTTTGCTGGACATTTTTATCCTTTACAAAACCGTCAAAACTTGTTTTTTCTTCTATCTTGTTTTCCACAAATCTCTTTATCATGTTTATTTTGCTCTCTCTTTTGTGTTTCTTTTCTGTTGAACTTATCTTTCTTTCGTAATCGTTAATCCTTTCAACAACAAGAGAGAAAAATTCCATAAAACTAAAATAAAGCATAAGCATCCATATAGGTACAATGACTACAAATATACCGACGTCACCGAGAAAATATTTAAATTCATCGCCGAATATATATCCAAATACCCCGCAATTAAAATAACCGTTCATAATAAGATGGTCTCTATCTGCACCATATAGAGCATCAAGAAGAATATCCCCAAAAAACATTACCAAAACACCGAAAATTATACTCCTTACGAATTTTGCCTTTGATTTATTGTAAGAAAATGAAGATAATAATAAAAACACAGGTATATAATAGGCAAAAAGACCAAATCTGTTTAAACTGAAATTGGATATGTAAACACCAAGCAAACCCATAAAGTTTCTTATTTTGTAGTGGGGGTAAAAAACATCTCGAAAATCATAGGATACTAAAGACAAAAAAACAATTAATGACAAAAATATAAAAAAAGCTGTGGATGGTTTAATTTTTCTCATACTTCCATAATTATTGGCAGCACCATCGGATTTCTCATTAATTTTTTATAAAGGAATTTATTCATAGCCTTTCTAACCTTTTTCTTTATCTCATAGGAATCGGTTTTCAAATTTATATCGCTTTGGTTTATGAGGTTTTTAATCATCATTGTTGCCTCATGAAGCAGTTTTTGAGATTTTTCTTCGTACAAAAGTCCTTTTGTTATGATTTCTGGGTCACTTATAAGCTCTCCTGTTGCATTGTTTAAAAGCACAACAATAACCACAAAGCCGTCTGTGGATAGACGCATTCTATCTCTCAAGACCATATCCTCAATATCGCCTACCCCTTTTCCATCAACGAATACCCTGCCTGTTCTAACAGAACCTACAACCTTTACACCCTTTTTTCTCAATTCCAGTATTTCACCGTTGTCAAGATTGAAAATCTTCTTAGGATTTATGCCGAGGCTTTCTGCAATCTTTGCATGCTGACGCCTCATCATATATTCTCCGTGAACAGGCACAAAAAACTCGGGTCTTACCATATTTATCATCAATTTAAGCTCTTCCTGCGAGGCATGTCCTGATACATGAACATTGGAATTTGACTCATAAAATACGCTTGCCCCTTTTTTTGTCAGTGAATTTATAACCTTTAATATGGCTCTTTCGTTTCCCGGTATTGCCTTTGCCGATATAACAACGGTATCGGTCGGTTTTATCTTAATCTTTTTATGTTCACCCAAAGCAATTCTCGACAAACCGCTCATGGGCTCTCCTTGAGAACCGGTTGTGACAATGACTATCTCATTATCGGGATAGTTTCCTATTTCGTTTTCATTTATCAAAATGGAATCATCTACATCCAAAAAACCAAGCTGCCTTGATATAGTAGCATTTTGAATCATGCTTTTTCCTGTTATACACACCTTTCTGTTTGATTCAATGGCAGTATTTATAACCTGCTGGATTCTGTGTATATTTGACGCAAAAGTAACAAGCAAAATCCTCCCTTTTGCAGATAAAAATATGGACGACAAAGCCTTTTTTATGTTTTTCTCAGAACCCGTAAAACCCGCAACATTTGCATTTGTGCTGTCGCTCATAAGAAGCCTTACACCCTTTGAACCATACTCGGAAAATTTCAGCAAATCAAACGGGTTACCATCAACTGGCGTTTGGTCAATCTTAAAATCACCGGTATGTATTATTGTCCCCACATCGGTATTTATAGCAAAACCCACACCATCTACAATCGAATGAGTTGTTCTAATGGGTTCAAACTCAAAATCCCCTATTTTAAATTTCTCTTGCGGGTGTATTTCATGCATCTCAACATCATCAAGCTTAAATTCTCTCAATTTCTCTTTCACAAGACCAAGCGTTAACTTTGTACCGTATATGGGCACACTAACATTTTGAAGCAGATAAGGAATTGCTCCTACATGGTCTTCGTGGGCATGAGTCAAAACAAGAGCTCTAAACTTCTCTTCATTTTCATAGATATAGCTAAAATCAGGTATAACTATATCTACCCCCAGCATATCCTCTTCGGGAAACATCAATCCAGCATCCAACAAAACCATATCCTGCCCTGTCTCAAATACGGTTGAGTTAATGCCAACCTCTCCCAATCCGCCGAGTGCAACAATCTTTACATACTCATTCATACTTTCACTTCCCTATACAGATGATACATTTCTTCAATCAAAAGTTCCTTCGGTCTTTTGGTTAAGAAATGTTCAATTTTTTTCTCATTACCCTTCAAAGAAGGCTTTATATTGTTTCTAACGGTTTTTCTCGGAAATTGAAACAACACATTTAAAAACCTAAAAAAACCGTAATCTATATCAATATCTAAAAGATTGGTTTCATACGGTTCAAACCTTACAACACTCGATTCAATCTTGGGCGGCGGATTAAAAGCATTTCTGCCGACATTAAACAGCTTCTTTGTTTTAAAAAAAAACTGCACCAAAACACTAAATTTCGAGTACTCCTTTGTGTTTGGCAAAGCAACAATGCTGTCTGCAACCTCTTTTTGAACCATAAAAACCATTTTATCTATTTTGTCTTTCTGCATAACCATATTTTTTATTATTTTTTTCGAAACATTATAGGGTAAATTGCCAACAACAGCTGCTTTTTCGCTCAAGATATAATTGGAGGCATCTTGATTTATTATTGTAACACTGCTGTTGTTTTCAAACTGCCTATTTAAAAAATCGTACAGCATAGAATCAAGTTCAACAACACTCAAAGGCACCCCAAGTTCTGCAAGCTTTTGTGTTAGAGCCCCTCTGCCTCCTCCTATTTCAACAATTCTGTAAGAACCTTTCAGCTCGTCCTTTATTCTATTTAGAACACCATTATCAATAAGAAAATGCTGCCCTAATGATTTTTTCGCTTCCATCTTGCCATTCTGTGGGCTTGCCTTACAGCTTCTGTCAAGCTTTTATGGTCGGCTTTAAATTTGCCCACAATATCAAACGCTGTTCCGTGGTCTGGTGATGTTCTTATTATGGGTATGCCAAGCGTAATATTTACACTGCTGTCAAAATAGAGAGCCTTTAGGGGTATAAGTCCCTGGTCATGATACATTGCAATAAAACAGTCGTATTTGCTTCTTTTGTTCTTTATAAACAGCGTATCTGCAGCAAATGTTCCTTCAACATCTATACTCAAGCTCTTTGCCTCTTCCACTGCAGGCAGTATCTTTTCTTTTTCCTGAGTTCCCATTAAACCGCCTTCCGAATTGTGCGGATTAAGGGCGCTTACTGCTATTTTAGGCTTTTCCATTCCAAACCATTTCTTCAGGTCACTGTCTACTATTTTTATTGTATTTAAAACCCTTTCTGTTGTTACAAGAGACGGAACATCTTCCAACGGCACATGGGTCGTTACAAGAGCAACCCTAAATCTCTTTGCTGCCAGCATCATAACATAGTTTTTGGTATTTGTCTTTTGTGCCACAATCTCTGTATGTCCTATAAAATTAAAACCGGCAAGATTTATTGCTTCTTTGTTGAAAGGGGCTGTCACAACAGCATCTATTTTTTCCTCTATGGCAGCATCAAACGCATTCGATGCACACATAAAAGCCCATTTTCCTGAATATTTATCAACTTCACCCATTTTTAGTTTTATTATATCGAACTTATCGTTCTTTATTATATTCATCTCGCCTTCTCTAAATTCATCATCAATAGCATATACACTGCTTATCTCATTTATCGGCACAGCTATGTTGAACATATCGAGATAATACTCAAACACCTCTTTTGCTCCGAATATTACTATTCTATCCTTTGCTGTACTTTCGTAAATCAAGTGCTTAATAATAATTTCAGGACCTATGCCTGATGGGTCTCCCATACTAATTCCAATAACAGGTTTATTCTTCATAATAGCATTCATTTACCACCTCATAAAACTTAAATGCTTCATTTTTTGGTGTGCCTTTTTTGGGAATATCCAGAACCTTGTACAAAATTTTCTTTTGTTTAAAGTATATTTCTATTTCGTCATTCTGTTTCACATCGTAGGACGCTTTCGCCTTTTTTCCAAAGATATAAACATACCCCTCATCACACATCTGCTTTGCAAGTGTTCTTCGTTTGATAATCCTGGATTCTTTTAAATATTGGTCCAATCTCATTCAAAAATCTCTATATCGGTTCTAACCTTAACCATTTTTAGCCAACTCGAAAGCTTTGATTCAACCTTCTTGGCAAATAGAATATTTTTAATACGGTTATCTATAAGCTCTTTTGAATCCTTCATACTCTGCTTTCCGATTAACTTTGCAATATAAAAAACCCCGTTTGATTCTATAATACTGCTGTATTCACCTTTTTTTAAACCAAGAAGCTTGTCTCTTATCTGTTTGTTGAACACAGAAGCAGGAATTGCCTTTTGTTTTGATTTATCCATTGAATAACGCATTTTCAACTTCTCAAAATCACCGCCTTGCGATAACTCTTTATACACGGCTTGGGCAATTTTTTTATCCTTTGTTGCAATAATACTCATAATAAGCACATTGTCCTGTTTAAGCATATCTTTATGCAAAACATAGTAACGCTGAATATCGGCTTTTGATATCTTTATTGAACGGGCAAACATCTTACCGGCAAATTTTTGTTTATATATTTGAAGCTTTATACCCTCAAAATAATAATTCATATCCACACCGCTTGCTTTCACCTTTTTTAGAAATGCATCTTTATCAAGACCGTTCCTTTTTGCAAGCTCCTCAACAAAATTATCAACATCCTCATCATCAACTGTTATACCTACATTTTTTGCATAGTGCATAATAACATAATCATCCACAACGAGATTTATCAATGTGTTTGCATCTTTTGTGTTGTAAAAACCGGCAATATTGGTAAGTTCATATGCGGTTATAGGCACACCCTCAACCGTTGCAACGATTTTATCAACAACAACGGCATTAGCAAAGGCATTCACACTAAAAACAAAAAAAAGTAAAAACACAAAAGAGTAAATTTTCTTCATAGCTAATCCTCCAATAAATTCCTTACTTACTATACTAAAATTATACTATTGACTGCAAGATGTTTTTAAGGTTTAAATAGATTTCTTCAAACTCTTTACCGAGATTTTCAAAAAAAACGGAAAATTCCGAAACAAATTTTGCTTTATAGTTGTTTACAACATAGACCAGTTTATCTGTATCTATGTTTGCATCTACATAAAACTCCATCAATACACCCTTTTGTGATACGGACAACTTCTTAACAAATGCATTTTTTGACAGAATCCTAAGATATGCTATAAAAAACAGATTCTGTATTTCTTCTTTTAGCTTGCCGAATGTATCCTCAATCTCCTCTTTGACATCATCTAGCTCCTCCAAGCTCTTTGCAGCATATAT
This sequence comes from Desulfurellales bacterium, assembly GCA_027014115.1. GTDB lineage: Bacteria > Campylobacterota_A > Desulfurellia > Desulfurellales > Hippeaceae > JALWEJ01. The sequence continues at coordinate 13,864 of JALWEJ010000042.1, read as the reverse complement.
TGTTTTGTATATTGTAAACTTATCCTCTTCAGATGCAAAATTATCATCAATATAGGCACTAAAAGAACACTTAATCTCAACATCGCGCTCAATTGGCAAATTCTTCATCTCTCTTGCAGCCTCCTCAATTAAAGAGGCATATGTTTCAAAACCTATTGCTTTAACCTTTCCCGCCTGGTCTTTTCCGAGGATGTTTCCCCCGCCTCTAATCTCCATATCTTTCAAGGCAAGGTTAAAGCCGACACCCCTTTCAACAAATTCTTTCATAAAATAGAGTCTTTTTTGGGCATCTTGAGTTATTTCCTTTGGTCTTAAAAGATAGGCATAAGCAACCTTATCCCCCCTTCCGACCCTACCTCTCAATTGATATAAATCTGCAAGACCGAACCTGTCTGCATTGTCAATAATAATCGTATTAACATTTTTTATATCAAGTCCGGCTTCTATAATTGATGTTGCTATTAAAATGTCAAATTTCCCATTATTAAAATCATTTAGAGTGCTTTTTATGTCTTTTTTGTTCATCTTTGCATGTACAATCGCTTTTTTTGCAAATGGAACAAGATTGTCAAGTTCGTGTTTAATTGTTTCAATATTCTCAATGTTGTTGTGAACAAAATAAACGCTTCCGTTTCGTGAAAGCTCCTTCAAAACAGCATCCCTTATTATCGAGGATTTCCTTTTTAGAACAAATGTCTCTATAGGTTTTCTCTCAAGAGGTGGTGTTTTTATGATGCTTATATCAAATATGCCGTTCAATGCCATATTAAGAGTTCTCGGTATGGGCGTTGCGCTTAAATAAAGCATATCCACATCTGGATATTTAGCTTTGAGATGCTCCTTGATTTTAACACCAAATCTCTGCTCCTCATCGATAACAACCAAGCCTAAATCGGCAAATTCTATCTTGTCGGAATATACAGAGTGTGTTGTAACCAGAATATCAATGACACCTTTTTTTAAACCTTCTATTATTGTATCCCTTTCTTTTTTTGTGCTGAATCTGTTTAACAAAGCAACATTGACGGGAAACTGCTCAAACCGCTTACATATTGTTTTGTAGTGCTGCAGCGACAAAACCGTTGTGGGAGACATAAAAACAACCTGTTTTGCATTAAACACAGCTATTGCCGATGCCCTCATTGCGACCTCTGTCTTACCAAATGACACATCGCCACAAATAAGCCTGTCCATTGGTTTTAGTTTTTGCATATCTTCTTTAATATCATTCACTGCCTTTGCTTGGTCTTTTGTTTCTTCATACTCAAACATAGCCTCAAATTCTCTATATTCACACATATCAACAACAAAGGGTTTTCTTTGGGAAAGCTGTCTTTTGGCATAGGTGTTGATAAGCTCTGTCAATATCTTTTTTATCGACCTTTTTATATTCTCCTGACTTGTTTTCCACCTGCTTGAGCCTAGTTGATCAATTTTTGCATCGCCGTGATACTCAAACACACTATCAGCTCCGTAAACAGGCACATACAGAGTATCGTTTCTTGCATACTCTATCTCTATAAAATCTTGAAATTCGCTGTCTATTTTTATTTTTTTGATACCTTTATACAAACCGATTCCGTAGTCTTTGTGCACAACCTTGCTGTCTTGAATGAAACTTTTAAATCGAACTGTTTTCTTTTTTGAGCGATTTTGTATAATTTTCCCAAATAAGTCCTCAAAACTGACAAAAGCTGTTCTGCTTTTTTTGTCAAAAAAACCTCTTTTAAGAAAGTAATCCGATAGATATATGCCGTTTTTTGAACTTTTTATATCAAAGCTTGCGTACAATCCTTTATCTTTTAAAAATTTTTCAACACGCTCGGCTCTCGTCTTTGAAGCACAGGCTATAACAACCTTGTTTTTTTTGGATTCCTTGGATATTGCCGATATTTTCTCATCAAGTGATGCATTTTCAACAAACAGAAAGGAACAATCATCACAAGAGGTCATATCATGAGCTTTTTTTAAAAAACTATCAAGTCTGTTCTGTGAGATAAAAAGACTCTCTCCATATGATTTTTTATAGAACTGCACACTCGATACAACATCCTTTAAAAAGCCTTCGTCAAAATCCTTATATACGCCAAAGGAGTTTATTTGGGCATAATCTATCAAGAAAGCCGTATGACTGCTGTTTGCAAGTTTTATATATCCAAACTCATCATCTTTATAATCATATTCTCTTGCAGGAGGTATATCACAAAAATTCACATATTCACTTGTTCTCTGATTTGCTACATAAAATTTTTTTATGCTTTCAATCTCATCTGAAAAAAACTCAAATCTCAACGGTTTATCATACAAAGGAGAAAAAACATCAAAAACAGAGCCTCTTTTTGCAAAATCACCCGGCTCTTCAACAAAGTCCTTTTTTGTGTAATTAAGTTTTAAAAGTCTCTCTGTGAGCCATTTAATATCCACAACATCGCCTTTTTTAAAACTCTCAAAGCTGTCAAAAAACAATTCTTCCGACATAACCGGCTGAAAAAGGGCATTTATGCTGGTTAACAGTATCAAGCCATCTTTATCCTGCTTGTTTAAAAGGGAGTATATCGTTTTTATTCTGTTTGATGTTATAAATGATGACGGCGGTATGGATGAAACAGGCGGTATTTCATAAGAGTAAAACCTCTCCAAAGCAAATTCGGCATCAAAAAAATGTCTAAAAAAATCCAACGCAAAATACATCTCGTCTATTTCTGAATTATCTTTTAGTATTACAATCTTTGATGTCTTGTGTTTTAGTAGACTATAAGCATACAGACTGTGCAGCATTATTTTAAATTAATACAAAAACTACCAAATACAGGAGCGACACTCTTATAGGCAAAAGCATTTGCTTCTTTTTTGGAATTAAAAGAACCAACCATAACCCTATAAAATACAACACCGGAAAAAACAACTTTTTTGATATAAACACCCTTTATTTTTCTTGATGCAGAATTTTTAAATTTTAGAGCATTTGACAGCGATCTGAAAGATGCAATCTGAACGGCATATTTAGGCAAAACAACAACATTGTTGTCTAAACTGTTTGCATATGTGGCTTTATATGAAGGATTATTATCCACAATCTTTATATGCTCCGGTTTATCTATAAATTTTTTGAAGGGTTTGGGCTTGTAGTTTTTGCTGTTTACAACAACAATCTCAACAGGTGCAGTCCCTGTTTCTATCATCCCCAAATCCTTAGCTGCAGCATAAGACAAATCAATTATTCTGTTTTTTACAAAAGGTCCTCTATCGTTAATTCTAACAACTGTTTCTCTATGATTATTGAGATTGATGACTCTTACATATGTGCCAAACGGCAGTGTTTTGTGGGCTGCTGTTTTTGCATACATATTATACATCTCACCACTTGCTGCAAGTTTTCCGTGAAAATCTCTGCCGTACCAAGAAGCACTGCCAAACTCCTTGTAACCGGGGCTTACATGCTTCATAACCTTGTAGGGGTAGTAGCCAGCCCTAATTCTTTCGACGAGATTTCCTCTTCTTTCAATAGAACATGATGAAACAAAAAACATCAACAGCAAAACCAAAAAAACAGCCCTTCTATTCATACACCTTCTCCCTAATCATTTTCTCAATCTCTTCTTCAGAATAGTTGTCCACATCTATTTTATCAAATATCCTAACCTTAATTTTACCCGATTTTATTTTCCATGAATTACTCGGTAAAATATTCTTTGAATTTATTATTTTAACAGGAACAATAGGAATATGTTTTTTCTTGGCTATCAAAAGACCTCCCTTTTTAAAGGCTTCGTTGTTTTTTCTTGTACCTTGAGGAAAAATAAGCATAACCTCTTTTTCGCCTCTCTGCTTTAGGGCTTTTATGATGGCAATGGATGATTTTTTTGTATTCTGCCTATCTACGGCTATAGCATTACTCTTTTCAAGAGCTCTGCCGAATACAGGGATTTTAAAAAGCTCCTTTTTTGCAAACCAGATAAGAGGAAAATCACAGCAGTAAAACATAGCAAATATATCAAAATAGCTTTCGTGGTTTGCCATAATAATAAACGGCTTATCTGAAAATTTTCCAACACACTCAACCTCAACCCTGCACAGCTTTAAGATATCGGATGCCCAAATTCTTAAAATCTCCCTATCACCGTTTGCTATAAATCTCCGCCCGTGCACAATCGTTTTATAGGCAATACCTATCCACAAAAGAATACTCTTCACAATACAATCCTAAACATTGTTCCACTGTTTGAGGTTTCAAGTTCTATTTTTCCATCAACAACATTAATAGCTTTGTTAACAATGGAAAGACCAAGCCCTGTGCCGTTTTTTTTGTTTGTGTAGAACGGTTCAAAAATATGTTTCTTTGTTTTATCATCTATTCCACAGCCATCATCTAAAACCTCAACGACAGCTTTTTTTCCGTCTTTATAAACCTTGACTATTACTTTCTTTTTGGCAGCTTCAAGAGCATTAACAATAAGATTAACCATTGCGCTTTTTAGAAGGTTTTTATCACTAACAAGCTCAAAATCATCTACATACTTTTCAAAAACCACATTCGTTGCTTTAAGATGAGCATAAATCTCAAGCTCTACATCCTCCATAAACTCTTCCGTTTTGAAATGCTCAGGTCTGTATATTACGGTTTTTGTAAAAAGCAGTGTATTGTTTATTATGTTGTTTATCCTTTTTATGCTTATCATTATATTGTCTGCAATGTCTTTCTTTGAATCATCTCCAAGCAAAGAAACAAGAAGCTCTATACTCGCCAAGGGATTTTTAATGTCATGCGCAATAGATGCTGCCATTTGTCCTATAACGGCAAGCTTCTCTTTTTTTCTGTTTTCTTCTTCGAGCTCTTCAAGCCTCGTGATATCTGAAAATATTATTACAGCACCAACCATATCTCCGTTATCCGTTATGGGTGATGCAGATATACTGACCTTTTTTATTCTCCCCTCAACTTCAATACTCAATTTTTTCTGCTGCCTGAATTCTCGTATCAAATCATTAACATTGTCAATATCTATATGAAAAATCTTATTAAATTTTACACCTTTAACGCTTGCTTCATCGATTTCAAAAATCGAGCATGCCTCTTTGTTGAATGTCGTTATTTCACATTCGAGATTAACAGAGCAGACGCCTGTATTTATGCTTTTTAAAATATTTTCAAGATACCTGCGGTTGTTTTCAAGCTTTATCTCAAGCAAATTGAACTTTTTTTTCAATTCGTTGTAGGAATTTTCCAAATCCTTGCTTGTTTTTAAAACAGCTTGAAACATCTCCATAAGTTGTTCTGAATTTTTCATTGCAACAGCACCTTCAGTGTTTTTAAATATCTGCTTGACGGATATTTCTTTCTCAACATATCAAAATACACCTTTGCGTTCTTTTTGTCTTTTAATTTTATATACGAAATTGCAGTATAAAACAATGCTTTTTCTTCATATTTTAAATTATCTTGAAACTGCTTAAAAACCGCTACGGCTTTTTTGTATCTTTTTAGGTTAAAATAGTCCAATCCTTTGATAAATTGAATTTTATCTGAATGGATTTTAAATTTTAAATCGGTATAATTTAGGGATTCTGAGTATTTACCCTCAAGCATTAATGTGTCAGCCATTTTCATTTTTAGGTAGTCTTTCAATAAAGCATTGTTAATATTGTAGGCTTTTTTATAGAAAGAATATGCGTTATCGTATGAATTTTTGAAATAGTTTATATCACCCATAACCATACTTACAAAGTAAATATACGGCTTTGATTTTTCTACACCATCCAAAGATTCAAGGGCATTTTTATCAAAACCTTTTTCTATATAATATTTTGCATAAAGCGCCTTTTTGCACTCCCGGTCTTTTGCATACGGCAGTATTTTGGATAATCTATCAATATCCCCAAACACAATAAGCCCTACAGCAGTTTTACACATATCTGCCGTATAGGCATTTAAGGAAACAATAGAATTATATATAAAATCAAGCTTTTCCTTATTCGGATGTTTATAAAAATTATCTATCAAGTTATTTATGCTGTCCTGTTCAAGCGGTTTTGCATCTTTGATATACCTGCTTGCAGGAAACATTTTTTTAAGCTTCAAAAGATAAGATAAGGCTTCTTTATAGTTTTTGTTCCTGTAACTCTTTTTTGCATACACATACAGCGCCAAAGAAACAATATCGGGTTGAGATTTGTATTTTTTAATGATGGATTCAATTGTCTTTTTATCAACATCACCGCCCTGCAGTTTTGCTTTATCCAACAGCTTTTGCGCTTTTTTGATTCTATCTTTGTTTTTTGAGCTGTGGATAATAATTTCCGCTTTTGTTTTTAAATCATCAAGATTGCCACTCAATAGGTCACATCTCATTCTTCCAAGATAGGACTCTTCTATTGCATCCTGCATCTTTGTCTTTTCTACATAGGAAAAAATCGTATCTGCAGCCTTATAATCATTAAACCTGCACAACGCACCGGCAACATCCGTAAGCTCTTTGTGGTAGTTTGCGGCATTTATTTTATTCAAAAACTTTGACATCGAGTAGTATGCCAAAACAGCCCTTGCATCATCTTTGTCTTTAATAAAACATTCAGCAGCAAACAAAAAACTCAAAGGGTAGTATTCGTTTTTCTTATCTATATCAACAAACAGAGAAACAGCTTTTTTGTATCTTTTTTGGTCATAATAACTCTTTGCCATTAAAAATTTAGCCTCATTCCCCCACCTGCTTGTTGAATAATCTTTAATGACAGATTTGTATATATCCCTTGCCTTTGAGTAATACTGCTTTGACAACCAGATATCAGCCATACTTAACAGAGTTTGTGCAACGGTGTCGTTCTTTGGAGACAGTTTTATTGCCTGTTTGTAAACTTCAATGGCTTTGGCATAATCCTTTCTGCTTTTATAACAATCACCGAGCAGGAAATGGCTACTTACATAAAATTTGCTGTTTGGATATTTTTTTATAATCTCTTTAAAAAATTCAACTGCCATTGTGTAATTTCTCTGCGCAAACATTTTAACACCCGTAAAAAACAGTGTCTCATCATAAGATTCCGTCGTTTGACTTCTCTTTTTTACAAACACGCTGTCGGATATGTAAAACGGCAGAGAAACAAGCTCTTTTGGGACTTGTTTGTATATATGAGGTTTGATTTTTTCCACTTTCAGCTCAACTGCCCTTACAAAAACCCTGTTTCCTTTTTGTTCGTAAGATGCCTTATAACCCTTTTTTGTTTTAATTATGATTCTTGAGCCCTGTTTTAGGTTTTCAATAAAAAATCCGTCAAACATATCATCACCGAGGTTATCTTTAAAGGCAACCTTTTTTGCCTTCTGCATCTTAAAAAAAGCTATAAAGTATCTATTTTTTAGGAAAAAAGAGGTATCTTTGGGTATATTTTTGATTAAAAAATATGAAGAGCCGCCATCTTTTAAAAATGACAGCTCCATTGAGTATGCACTGAATGCAAAAACAAACAGTATTAGCGATAAAAAATAAATCCTTCGCAGAGTTTTTTCACCTCTTGTTTTATCTGTTCATATTTGTTCTCATTGCCGATATTATTAAGGGTTTCAACAATAAATTCACCGATTTTTTCCATCTCTTTTTCTTTCATGCCTCTTGTTGTAACAGCCGGCGTTCCAATCCTAACACCGCTTGTGACAAACGGGCTTCTTGTCTCACCCGGAACTGTATTTTTATTTACGGTTATACCTACTCTTCCCAAAGCCTCTTCGGCATCCTTACCCGTTATGTTTTTACCGGTCAAATCCACAAGCAAAAGATGATTGTCTGTTCCACCGCTTACAAGCTTAAGACCATTATCCATAAGAACACCTGCCAAAGTTTTTGCATTTTTTACAATCTGTTTTTGATACTCTTTGAAATCGCTACTCAAAACCTCCTTAAAGGCAACGGCTTTTGCTGCTATAACATGCATTAGTGGGCCGCCCTGCATGCCTGGGAATACCATTTTATCCAAAGGCTTTGCAAAGAACTCTTTTGTCATTACCATACCGCCTCTTGGGCCTCTGAGCGTCTTATGTGTTGTTGTTGTAACAAATTCACAGTAAGGTATGGGGCTTTGATGTATTCCTGCAGCAACAAGACCTGCAATATGGGCAATGTCTGCCATAAGATAAGCATCCACACTGTCTGCTATCTCTCTAAATTTCTTAAAATCTATCTCCCTTGGATATGCGCTTGCACCACATACTATCAATCTCGGTTTAAACTCCTGTGCTATTTCTGCAACCTCGTCATAATCAATTAAACCGGTTTCGGGGTTTACACCATATCCAAAGCTCAAAAACAATTTTCCCGAAAAATTCACACCGGAGCCGTGAGTTAAGTGACCGCCGTTTGTCAAGCTCATACCCAAGATTCTATCCTGAGGCTGAAGCGTTGCAAGATAAACAGCCATATTTGCCTGAGAACCGGAGTGCGGCTGAACATTTACATGCTCTGCACCAAATATCTCTTTTGCTCTCTCTATTGCCAAATCTTCAACAACATCAACATATTCGCATCCGCCGTAATATCTTTTATGAGGGTAACCTTCTGCATATTTGTTTGTCATTATGGAACCTTGCGCTTCAAGCACAGCCTCTGAAACAAAGTTCTCGCTTGCTATAAGCTCTATACCGTAAGTCTCTCTATTTTTTTCATTTTCAATAGCCTGATAAACCTCAAAATCAACATCCTTCAAAACGCTCATAACTCCTCCATATCTTTTATCTTATCTATCCTTCTTTTATGTCTTCCGCCTTCAAATTCGGTTTTCAAAAATATATTAACCATCTGTTTCGCTATCTCTACACCGGTTGTTCTTCCGCCAAAGGCTATAATGTTTGCATCATTGTGCCTTCTTGCATATTCTGCGGTATATGCATCATGACATAGGGCACACCTTATACCGTCTACTTTATTTGCTGCAATACTCATACCTATACCGCTTCCGCAAATCAAAATACCCTTTTGACTGCTACCTGCCACTTTTTGAGCAAGCTTTTCTGCAATATCGGGATAATCACACGAATCGTTTGAATATGCCCCCATATCTTCAAATTCAACGCCCATTTCTGTTAAAAACAGCTTAACAGATTCTTTCATATCAAACCCGCCGTGGTCAGAACCTATAAAAATCACTTACCACACCTCTTAATAGTTTTTTCACAAAGAGTTATAACAAATATTCGGTCTGTTTTCTATCGTAAATTTTTATCTGCTTGCGCTTGCTCTGTTTCCTACTATAAAGGTTTTACCCTCAAAGTTTTGAATATATGCTTTGGATTCATCAAAAAGCTTTGTCAAAATATCGTCAATTTTTTTATCGTCAACATTAAATGTCTCTTTTAACTCATCTTTTGAACACGGTCTTATATTGATCATTTTTATAATCGAGCGTTCAACATCTTCATAGAATGCATCATTTTCCTTATTAAACGAACCTATAATGTCAACAACACCTATTTTTGAACTCATATATGTGTAAATATCCATCATTTCTTTATTGTCTATTTTCTTTGCCGTTGTATAGGCTGGCGGTCTATCAACCGTTCCTATTTGTACTCTTGTCGGTTTTATAAGTTTGATAGCATTACACAGTGCATCCAAATCTTCCTTTGTGTCGTTTATGCCTTTTACAAAAAGAATCTCAAGCCATATCTCACCCTGAAATCTATTCGAAAAATCGGTTAAGCCTTCGATAATTTTTTCTATTTTTAAGTCCTTATAAGGCATATTAATCTTTTTGAAAGAACTCTCCAAGGCAGAGTCAAGACTCGGAACAACAACATCACACATAATCAATTCGTCTTTGACATCATCTCTATACATTAAACTTGAGTTTGTCAAAATAGCTACCTTGTATTTTTTGAACGACTTTACAAATTCTATCAGTTTTCCCAAATCTGAATTTAAAGTGGGCTCTCCGCTGCCTGAAAATGTAACAAAATCTATCTTCCCAACCCTTTCTACGGTCTTTACAAACTCATCTTTAATGGCTCCAATATCAAAAAAGCTCTTTCTTTCGATAATCAAATCTGTGGTTTTACCCACCTCACAGTAGACGCAGTTGAAACTGCATGTTTTAAAGGGTATAACATTTATACCCAAACTCAAACCAAGCCTCCTTGACGGAACAGGACCAAAAATAAACCCCATAGACATATACATCACCTCACAAACATTTTATTCACATACTTAAGCGGCACTTTTTCAAAATATCTGTTTATTCTCTTACAGTCAATACCCGATACTTCATCCTCCGGCATATCATTTATTCTAAACAGTTTCTCCTTATCTTTATCAAGATATTTACACTCACAGCTTATAACATAAAAAGGCACATTAAACTCTTCTGCCAATAAAGCCAAACAAAAAGTACCTGTTTTATTCACAAATTCATTCTCAAAAACAGCATCGGCTCCAACCAAAACCGCCTCAACATCTCCAAATATATGCATATATGCAGAATCCTCCAACAATACGGGCTCAATGTCATTTCTTTTAAGCTGCAAAGCAAGCATCTCGCCCTCTTTCGCAGGATGCGATACGGATAAAAATACCTTTTTAGGTTTTATTTTAACAACAGCATCAAAAACATTTTTTGAGTAAGAAATTGTAGCAATATTTCTTATGCCCTTCAATTGTTTATATGCACTTACAGCAGCATTCTGTAGTGAATATTCAAATTTGCGTTTTACATCCAACAAATAATCCAAATCATTCAAATCAACAGCCTTTATAATCTCACAACCGATATTGATAACAGCTGCCATGGACGGTTGAGAGTGTATAATATCTTCTATGGTTTTTTTCAGATATTCATAAGAAAAAAGCTCTATTGAGCTTTTTATCATCGATGAAGCTATTGTAATAGACGATGAAACATTGTCATTTTTCAGATTATTTAGAATATGCAGGCTTTTTTCAAAGTTATGTGGCATTGTTGGGCTCTATAACGATACTCTCTTTGCCTTGAACCTCTCTAACATAAATCTTAACATTATTTTGGTCGTTTACAAGCACTCTTTTGAGTTTGCCGTTAAAAAGAACTCTGTTTCCGCTTTTTATTTTTCCCTTTACTATAATATGCCCTTCTTTGTAGGCATTTTCAATTTTGTTCATCTCTTTTTCTATGGACTCAAACTCTTTTTTTGCAGCTTCATACTCTTCTTCAGCTTTTTTTAGATTTTCTATTGCCTCTTTATATTTCTTAACAACCATTAACAACGGCTTTGGTATTTCTTTGTTGCTGTTTTTTAACTCATGCATAACACCAACAACATCGTCATACTTTTTCTTTTCTCTTTCAAAAACCGACAGTGCATCTTTATATTTCTTGCTGAGTGTATTTACCAAAACCTTTGCATACTCTCTCCTTACACCCAGTTCATTGTACTGTTCTTTTATCCAAGGTAAATTCAGAGGCTGTATTGCTATTAAATTATCATCACCTTCAACATTGTTTATAATAACGGACTGTGAGGATGTGGTAATATTGGAAGACATCATCATTTCCGTAATTTCAATCTTTGGGCAGTATAGCTTGGAAGCTATGGATTTTTTTATCGTAGCACTATTTTTTGATAGAATCTTTGCATGTTCAGCTAACTCTATCTCAACATCATCAGCCTCAACAGTGCCTCTACAGATAGATATCTTGGCTTTTTTTGCAATAATCTTTGCATCACCGTGAACACTGCCCTTAATATCGACCTCATCGGCTTCAATAACGGCTTTTGGACCTACATCACCGTTAACAACAATCTTTTTTCCCTTAACTTTCATACCTGCAGCAATGGCATCTTCAACAGAATCCCCGCCGGCTCTTCCGATTTCCAAATCTATGTTCTTATCGGCATCAAGGTTTCCTGTTGTTTTTATATCAACCTTATCAACACTGACAGATGTGTCAATATCGTATATTCCACCTCTAAAAATTATAGCACCATCTCTCTTTGCAACAAGTTTTATAATTCTATCTTCTTCGACTTTTTCTATGGCTTTTTCATTGAACTTGATATCATTGATATCATCAATTACAACACCCACATCCTGAGGAATAACCCTTCCGTAAACATCATACCCCTCTTCACCTCTTGTGGGCTTGTTGAACTCAACAAGGATTTTTCCTTTACTTACAGGGACAAGAAAGTTTTTCTTCTTGTAATCAATCTTTCCATCTTTTGTTATACTCCCTGCAGCATGATATCGATTGAAAAAATACTTAAGTTCACTATTTTTTCCTCTAACAGGTTTTTTACCCTCAGCAATCAAAACTCTAAACGGTTTTTGCGAAGGATACAGCCTTTTTGCTATTTCTTTTGCTACAGCCGGCAGCATTTTTTCTTTTATGCCGTATTTAATACCCTCAAGAGCAATCACCTTTTCCAATACATCTAAAATCTCTTTTTCGTCAGCATTATAACTGTCTTCCAATTTTGATGTATCCACAACAACATATGCCCTTTGAGGATTTTCAGGATTATCCACATCTATGCTCATTATATCGTAAAGGTAGGATTTTTGTTCATTAATAAAGTATTTAACACTATATATGATAACAATGTTTCCTTTGCCATCTTCAAGAACACTCTTATCATCTATCTCAAAATCTATAAATTTTAAAGGAAAACCGAGCTTTTTGGCAACTTCCATCATCGTGTCTCTTATATTCGGGGTTTCTTTTTCTATAAAATCCATAAAAACCTCTACTCACTTTAAAATTGCATGATAAATTAAACTCTCATTGAAGCATAACAAAAACATTCAACATCTACAAGTTAATAATTAAACAAAATTAAAAAAACCTGCAAATCATTAACTGTAGCACCAAACAGCTGTTAGCAAAAGCTGTTCTTTTTCATAAAGATATCGGATGTTTTTGTATATTTTAAAACCTATTTTATTTTTTTGCACTCATCCCAAAATTCATCCATTGTTTTAAGATTGGCATCTTCAAGCTCAACGCTGCTTGATTTTAGCTTATCCTCCATACAGTTAAACCTGTTTTCAAATCTCAGAGAGGCTTTTCTTAAGGATTCTGAAGGATTTATATCAACAAAGCGTGACAGGTTTATTATGGAAAACAGCAAATCCCCCATTTCATGCTCAATTTTATTTTTGTCTTGTGTTTTTAAAGCATCTTTGAGCTCATCAAACTCTTCTTCAGCCTTAACAAAACATTCATCTGCATCATTAAAATCAAACCCCACTTTACTTGCTTTTTTTTGAAGTTTATATGCCCTTTCAATGGGCGGTAAAGCTTTTGGCACATCATCCAAGTAATGTTCTTTTTTGTTGTGTTTCTCAGTTTTCTTTATTTCATCCCAATTTTTTAAAACCTCATCGACACTATCAACCTCAGCATCTCCGAATACATGAGGATGTCTTCTTATGAGTTTTTCGGATATACAGGATATAACATCATTTAAGCTAAAAAGACCTTCCTCTTGGGCGATAACGGCATGAAATACAACATGTAAAAGCATATCGCCAAGTTCTTCTTTTATATTTTCAATATCTTTTCTATCTAGGGCATCTATAAACTCAAAAACCTCTTCTATAACATTTTGCTTTAGAGAATAAAGCGTCTGTTTTCTATCCCATGGACAACCATTCGGCGCCCTTAACCGTTTTATAATATCAACCAGTCTATCAAATTCGTTTGTCATAATGCCTCCAAAACAAAAAAGGCGAACCGCAAAGGATTCGCCTAAAGAGTTTTTATAATAGCAAATTTATAAATAATATTACCGTTTCCTAAAAACAATCTCTCCATTTTCAATGTCGGCTACAACGCTATCCTGCGCAACAATTCTACCCGATAAAATTTCTTTTGCCAATGCTGTTTCAACCCTATTTTGAATGTA